>VAYJ01000017.1 GCA_005888465.1 Actinomycetota bacterium | reverse complement strand
GTCCATCTCTCACCTCCCTCCCCGCTCCAAGTCTCGGCCGGAGCATTCCGCGGGCTCGCCGGCGCTGCAATAGCCTGTTGGGGCCATTTGATGGCTCTCTCGGGGTGAGATGGGCTACGGTCCGAGCCCAATCAGCCAACGTGGTGGCCGTTCCCGTCTACGGCGCGGGTCTCGGCAACGACTGCGTCCACGATGTCTTCGGCGCGGGCCGTGGAGACCTGTCGGCACTCGGCGGCGCCCACCAGGCGCGCGAGGCCTCGGATCGCATCGCCCTTCATCGTCTGGAGGTTGACGACTCGGCTCGTGAGCCGGTGCAGCGCGATCGCGCGCGAAACGGGCGTGACCCTGCCCGGTTCGCCCTCCCCGATCGAGCACACCACATCGACCGGCCATGACCGGTCGATGACCAGGCGGCCGTCCGGGGCTCCTGCGGGAACGAGCTCGGCGAGCCGCCCCAACGCCGCTTCGACGTCCACGAGGACGGGCGGCGGAGGGACGATCGCTCCTCTCGCCGGATCCACGGCCACGTAGGCGTGGGCAGGCAGCGAGAGACCTGCGCGGCCCACGCGCCGGCCGAGCGATGCGACGTAGGAGACCAGGATCGAGGGGACCAGCACGCTCACGCCGTTGGCGGCCACCGGTATCGCCTCGACGAAGATGAGGTCGTCTCGGTCGTCGAGCATCGAGAGTTCGAGCTCCGATAGCAGCAAGCGGCCGACGGTGGTGAGGTCGAGCGTGCGGGCGACGGTGATGGTCCCGCGGTACAGGATGTGGAACCGCTTCTCGCCCCTTCGCTCGGTCGCCGGATCCTCCACGACGATCGAGTAGTGCGTGGGCGCCTCGGTCTCCGCCCGGTACTCGGCCAGCGTCTCGTCGAGCCAGGCGCCGAACGGCTCGGACGTCGTCCGGATGCCGACCAGGTGCCCGCCGAAGCTGTAGGACTGTTCCACCACCCACCCGAGGTGGTCGAGCTTGTCCAGTCAGGCGTTCTCGGTCTTCTGCTCGCGCAGCTGCTCGCGCTGGTCATGCTCGTGCTCGCGCGGCTCGTCCCCTTTGCCCTCGTGTTCGTGCGCCGCTTCGGCCGCGGGGGCGGCCTTCAGCTCGAGCGAACCCTCGAGGAGGCCTACCTCGCGCAGCTCTTTCAGCAGCGTGCGCACTTGGCGTTCGATGCGCTTTTCCGGTACTCCGATCGCCCCGGCGATGTCGGTCGCGATCTCCTTCACGGTGGCGGATCCGTCGCAGAGCCCGAAGACGAGGGCGGCGGTCGCGTTCAGGTAGTGGACCTCGTCCGTCGCGGGATCGTACAGGACGAGCTCGTCGTCAAGCTCGACGATGTCCAGGTCCTTGCGGACCTTCGGCCTGCTCGCGGTCGTCATGTCGATGTCAGCCCGTGGGTGCGGTGCCGGTGGAGCCGAGATTGTTCCATCCGCCCCGCCGCCGGGCAAGCCGAACCGGCCTATTCGACCCGCTGGCCCTTGCCGATCACGACCACGCCGCCCTCGGAGACCGTGAACTGCGCCCGGTCACGCCCGGGGTCGACACCGATCGCCGCGCCCTCAGGGATCCGCACGTTCTTGTCCACGATGGCCCGCCGGACCACGGCGCCCCGGCCGACATCGACGCCGTGCATCAGGACCGAGCCCTCGACCTCCGCGTGGGAGTGCACGTACACGCCCGAGGACAGGATCGAACGCCGCACCGTCCCGCCGGAGACGATCACGCCGGCCCCGACCATCGAGTCGAGCGCCACGCCACGGCGGCCGGGCTCGTCGAAGACGAACTTCGCCGGCGGGAGCGGCTCGTTCCAGGTGAGGATCGGCCACTCGAGGTTGTAGAGGTTGAACTGCGGCTCGACCGCGACGAGGTCCATGCTCGCGTCGTAGTACGAGTCGAGCGTCCCCACGTCGCGCCAGTAGCCGCGGTCGCGGTCGGTCGAGCCGGGCACGACGTTCGTCGCGAAGTCGTACACGTTCGCCCCGCCGCGCCGGACGAGCATCGGGATGATGCTGCCCCCGAGGTCGTGCGACGACGTCTCGTCGGTCGAGTCCTCGGTGACCGCGTCCACCAGGGCCCGCGTGGTGAACACGTAGGTGCCCATCGAGGCGTACACCTCGTGCGGCGCATCGGAGAGCCCGACCGCGTCGTGCGGCTTCTCGCGGAACGCCACGATCCGACCGTCCGCGTCACCCGTCTCGATGATGCCGAACTCGTGCGCGCGCGTGAGCGGCTGGCGGATCGCCGCGACCGTGACGTCCGCGCCCGACTCGACGTGCCGAGCCACCATCTGCCGAGGATCCATGCGGTAGATGTGGTCCGCGCCGAAGACGCAGATGTAATCCGGCGTCTCGTCGGTGATGAGGTTGAGGTTCTGGTAGATGGCGTCGGCCGACCCCGCGAACCAGTGCGGCCCTCGGCGCATCTGCGCGGGCACGGGCGTGACGTAGCTCCCGAGCATCGGCGACATCCGCCACGTGGTGGTGATGTGCCGGTCCAGGCTGTGGCTCTTGTACTGGGTGAGCACGGCGATCTTCCGATAGTCGCCGTTCACGAGGTTCGAGAGCACGAAGTCGATGAGGCGATAGCTCCCACCGAACGGCACGGCGGGCTTCGCACGGTCGGCGGTCAGGGGGGCCAGGCGCTTGCCCTCCCCACCGGCCAGCACCATGGCGAAGACCCTGCCCCGGTTCATCCCTCCGAATCGTATGCCCGCGCGTCGACCGATCGCGTCCGCATGGCCCTGGCCACGCCGTCGCTGCCCTCCAGGAGGAGGCGGCGGATCGGCGCCGGGACGCCGTCGCCCCCGAGGAACCCGTCGGTGCGATCGAGCGTCTCCGCCTCGACGACGAGGCGTGGGTACATCGCACGGCCGAAGGCGAGTGCGTCGGGGAGGTCTCGCCGGTCCCACACCTCGGGCAGGGCCTGGAAGTACCGCGCGACATAGGGCGCCAGCAGCTCCTCCTGGTCCACCTGCTGGAACCCGCCCATCACCTCCTCGATGAGGGCGAGCGGCTGCGACATGTCCTCGACGATCGTCGACCAAGCCGCCGCCTTGGCCTCGGCTGTCGGCCTGGCAGCGAGCGCCGCCGCGGCGTGCCGAGCGCCACGGTCAGTTCGATCCCGATCCGCCTCGGCGCCGATCGCACGTTCGTCGATCGCCCCTGCCGAGGCGAGCGAGCGGACGAGGTGCCAGCGAAGCTCGGTGTCCACGACCAGGCCAGGGACCTCGTGGCTGCCGTCCAGCAGGCCGCCCACCGCCGCGAGCTGCTCCGACGTCCGCGCCGATGCGATGAACGATCGGGCCCAGACGAGCTGGTGGTCGCTCCCGGGCGCGGCGTGTTCCATCCCGTGACCGCACGCCTCGGCGAGCGCCGTCCCGGCCGCGTCGCGATGGCTCGGGTCGCCGAAGTGATAGACGGCCGATGCCGCCTGGCCGAGCAGGCTCGTCACGACCCCGACCTTCGTCTCCCGGCCCACGTGCGCCAGGACGAGCCGCAGGAAGTCCCGCGCGGGCATCTCGCCGTCGCGGGCCATGTCCCAGCAGGCAGACCAGCAGAGCGTTCGCGCGAGCGGGTCGCTCAGTTCTCCGAGCGAGCGCACGGCGGTGGCGAGCGACACGGGGTCCAGGCGCATCTTGGCGAAGGTGAGGTCCCCGTCGTTGACGAGAACAAGGTCGGAGACCCGCTCCCCGGCGAGCTCGCCGACCTCCGTGCGCGCGCCGACCGCGTCCAGCTCGACCGCGCGGCGACGCACGATGCCACCGTCGGTGCGGTCGTACAGGCCCACGGCGACGCGATGCGAGCGGAGCGTCGGCCAGTCGCGCGGCGCCTCCTGCAGGAGCGAGAAGGAGTCGATCGCCGGCTGCGCGCCGTCGCCGTCGGCGGTGAAGCTCGGGCGAAGGGTGTTCACGCCGGCCGCCTCGAGCCACTCCTTCGACCACGCGCGCAGGTCGCGGCCCGAGGACTCCTCCAGGGCCGCGAGGAAGTCCTCGAGCGTCGCGTTCCCGAACGCGTGGCGCCGGCAGTAGACCTTCATGCCGTCCAGGAACCGATCCTCGCCGACCCAGGCCACGAGCTGCTTGAGGACTGACGCGCCCTTCGCGTAGGTGATCCCGTCGAAGTTCAGATGGATCGACTCGACATCGGGGATCTCGGCCACGATCGGGTGGGTGGTCGGGAGCTGGTCCTGGCGGATGGCCCACGTCTTCTCGGTGTCGGCGAACGTCGTCCAGCTCTCGCGGAAGCGCGTGTTCTCGACGAGCGCGAGGACCGCCATGTAGCTCGCGAAGCTCTCGTTCAGCCACAGGTCGTTCCACCAGCGCATGGTGACCAGGTCGCCGAACCACATGTGGGCCATCTCGTGGAGCACGGTCTCCGCGCGCCGCTCGCGCGCGGCGTCGGTGACCCGCGAGCGGAAGAGATATACGTCGTTGAACGTCACGCACCCGGCGTTCTCCATGGCGCCCGAGTTCGACTCCGGGATGAAGACCTGGTCGTAGGAGCCGCCGAACATGTACGGGTAGCCGAAGGCCGGTTCGAAGAAGTCGAAGCCCTGCTTTGTGACCTCGAAGAGTTCTTCGGCGTCCAGGTGCGCGACGAGGGACTGGCGGCAGTGCAGGCCGAGGTTGATCTCCCGGTGGCGCTCGCGTACCGAATGAAAGGGGCCCGCGCAGATGGCCGTGATGTAGGTGGAGATCGGCTCGGTCGCCGCGAAGCTCCACCGCTCGCGTCCACCATCGCGCTCGGGCGAGTCCGGAGTCGGCGCGTTCGAGATCACCTGCCAGCCCGCGGGGACGGTCATCGTGAACGCGAAGGGCGCCTTCAGGTCCGGCTGGTCGAAGCACGCGAACACGCGGTGCGCCCCGAACGGCTCGAAGTGCGTGTGCAGGTAGACATTGCCGTCGGCCGGATCGACGAAGCGGTGCATGCCGAGCTCGGTCCGGTTGTAGGCGCACGAGGCGACGATGCGGACCTCGTTCTCGGCCTGGAGGGCCGGCAGGAGGACCCGTGTCCCAGTCCACGCCTCTGCGGGCAGGCGCGAGCCGTTGAGCTCGATCGTGCGGACCTCGGTGGCGGCGGCGTCCAGGAACGTCTCGGCGCCCGGCTCGGCGCATCGGAACCGGACGACGGTCTCGGCGGTCAGGGCCGATTCGCCCGTCAGATCGAGCGTGATCCGGTAGGCGACGTCACTGATCAGGGCCGCCCGCCGGCGCGCCTCCTCGAGGCTCAGGTTGCTCTTCGCGATCATCGGCCGCATTAGTCTCGCAGGCCGCTCCGGCTTCGTCCCGTAGAATCCGGCGAGGCCCTGGCCGTCTTGGGAGGTGCGCCAGATGTACCAGTGGTGGGTCTTCGTCCACCTGGTGGGAGTGTTCGGGTTCCTCGCCGCCCACGGCGTGTCGATGGGCGTGATGCTGCGTCTGCGCACCGAACGCGACCCGCGGCGGGTGAGCGAGCTGCTCGAGCTGTCGGCGTGGTCGATCCGAGGGTTCTACGCGGCCCTCGGGGTGCTGCTCGTGGGCGGGGTCGCCGCCGCGTTCGTCGGCCACCTCTGGTCCGAGCGATGGATCTGGACGGCGATCGGCATCCTCGTCCTGACCTCCGTCGCGTTGACCAACATGGCCCGACCCTTCTACCGCCGGGTCGGCCTGGTGGCGCGCGCCATGGCGGGCGGGTCGAACGCCGTCACGCCGGCGCAGTTCGACGAGATCCTCCGGTCGTCGCGGCCCGTGAGCATCGCGGCGATCGGCACGGTCGGCCTGCTGCTCATCCTCGCCCTCATGGTGTTCAAGCCGTCCCTCGGCGCGGGAGGCGGTACTCCGTCGCCGGTCGCATCGGGATCGCCGGCCACGACGCTCCAGATCGGCGCGAAGAACGTGGCCTTCAGCGCCTCGACCCTCTCCGCGCCCGCGTCGGCCCGCTTCGACATCGCGTTCGACAACCAGGACGCCGGCGTGCCGCACAACATCGCGATCTACACGAATTCCTCGGCCAGCACGGTGCTCTTTCGCGGCGCTACGTTCGCGGGCTCGCGGACCGAGACCTACCGTGTCCCGCCTCTGCCGCCGGGAACGTACTTCTATCGCTGCGACGTCCACCCCGCGCAGATGACCGGGACGCTCACGGTCGGGTAACCGCGGTGGACTACCGGACGATCGTGGTCGGGACCGACGGGTCCGTGACGGCGACGAGCGCGCTGCGGGCCGCCGTCCGCTTCGCGACGCGTTGCAAGGCGAAGCTCGTCCTGGTCTGCGCGTTCGACCCTCCGCGCATCTCGCGTGCGATGGCCGAGACCGTGCTGGAGCACGCCGCCCGCTCTGCGCGAGGCGAGGGCGTCGAGGTCGAGGTCGAAACGGGGGGGGCCGAGCCCGCGGGGCTGATCCTCGGTGTCGCGGAGCGGCGGGGAGCGGGCCTGGTCGTCGTCGGGAACAAGGGGATCGGCGAGGCGACCCGGTTCCGCCTGGGGAGCGTCCCGGACCGCGTCGCGCATCAGGCCGGGTGCGACGTCCTGGTCGTCGACACGAGCGGCGCGCCGGGCCCGACGCGGGCCGACCGCGGCTATCGAACGCTCTTGATCGGCACCGATGGCTCTGCGACCGCGTCCGAGGCCGCGCGCAAGGGCCTCGAGCTCGCGATGATCCTTCGCGCCGACGCGGAGCTCATCTACGTCGGCGACCCCATCGTCGGGGCGATCACGCTGGAGGAGACCGCGGCCACCGCGCCCGAGCGCGTGACGGTGCGCACGCACGTGGCGCAGGGCGACCCCACGAACCGGATCGTCGGCGTGGCCACGGAGATCGACGCCGACCTGGTGGTCGTCGGCAACAAGGGCATGTCCGGCGCCCGCAGGTTCCTTCTGGGGTCGGTGCCGAACCAGCTGGCGCACGCCGTCCCTACCGACATCCTGATCGTCAAGACGGTCGACCGCGCGCTCTCGGACATCGCGCCCGGGCACGGGGCGGTCGTGACGGCGGGCGGACGGCGCCTGGCGGTCTACCGGGACGACGAGGGTGGACTCCACGCCGTGTCGCCTCGGTGCACCCACATGGGCTGCACGGTCGACTGGAACGACGCGGATCGAACGTGGGACTGCCCGTGTCACGGCTCCCGGTACGGAACCGACGGCGCGGTGATCAAGGGTCCGGCCGACAAGGAGCTGGCGGCGGCGGAGATCTCCGAGTAGCCCTTCGGATCCGGATGGGTCGGGGCATAGACTGGCCCGGCCCTGTGACGACGAACGGCGACGCCCCGCCCCGCCACCGCCCGTGGCGCTTCGCGATCGCGAGCGCCCTAGCCCTCATGGCGCTCGGCGGCACGGTCGGGCAGGGCGCCGCCGGCACGGCCCTGCTGCGCGATCGTCCGCGGATGGCGGTTGCCGCCCCCGCGGCATCGCCGGCGTCCACCGGAGCCTCGCGAGCCCACCTGGGGGCCCCGGCCGTGCGCCTGCCGTTCGTGCGCGCCCCGTCGGCGATCCTGGTTGATCTTCGAACGGGCGGGATCGTGTTCGCGAAGCAGCAGGACCAGCGCCGTCCGATCGCGAGCCTCGCGAAGATCATGACCGCGCTCCTCGTCCTGCAGCGGACCTCGCTCGACGATGACGTCGTCGTCAGTCGAAAGGCCTTCACGACGCCGCCGACGGACGTCGGCCTGCGCCCCGGCGAGCGCATCCAGGTGCTGCCGCTCCTGTACGGGCTGCTCCTTCGGTCGGGGAACGACGCCGCCGTGGCGCTCGCCGAGCACGTCTCCGGGAGCGAGGCCGCCTTCGTCCGGCTGATGAACGACGAGGCCGCATCCCTCGGCCTGCGCGACACGTGGTACGCGAGCCCGAACGGGCTGAGCGACCGCGGCTACTCGACCGTCCGCGACCTCGCGACGCTCACGCGGCTCGCGCTCGCCGATCCCGTCTTCGCGAAGGTGGTCTCCTCCGAGGACCACTGGATCCCCGGGCCAGCCGGCCGGCTCCTGCACCTGCGGAACCTGAACCTGTTGCTGGGCGCGTATCCGGGTGCGTACGGCGTGAAGACCGGCTACACGCGCGCAGCCGGCGACTGCGTCGTCGGCCTGGCCCGCCGTGACGGCCGCGCCCTCATCGCGATCGAGCTAGGCGACGACCCGGCCACGCATTGGCGGGACGCGTACGGCGACGTGATGCGCCTGTTCGACTTCGGCTTCCGGGCGTCTCGAAGGCCCGGCGGGCCCTCCTAACCCGCCGCGGCCGCGATCGCCTCCAGCTCCGGGATCGGCACTCGCGCGGGGTCCTCGGTCAGGACCCGCACTGCCACGTGGTCCGCGCCGCGATCGCGGTGCTCGCGGATCCGGGCCGCGATCGCACCCGCGTCGCCCCAGGCCACGAGCGCATCCACGAGCCGGTCGGACCCGCCGTCCCTGAGGTCCTCATCGTCCCAGCCCAGCCGCCGGAGGTTCGTCGCATAGCTCGCCAGGGGGAGGTAGGTGGCCATGTGCCGCCGGGCGAGCCCGCGCGCGATCGACGGATCGTCCTGCAGGACGACGGCCTGCTCGGGCGCGAGGAGGGGCTCCGTGCCCAGCGTCTCCCGCGCGATCGACGTGTGCTCGACCGGGACGAAGTATGGATGCGCCCCCGCCGCTCGGTCGCGCGCCAGTCGGAGCATGCGTGGACCGAGCGCCGCCAGGACTCGGGGCGGCGCGGCGACCCTCGGGCCGACGAACGGAGCCTCGTCCATCGCGTCCAGGTACGCAGCCATCTGTTCGTACGGGCGCTCGGAGGGCCGGTCGCGCTGCTCGTTGAGGAACGCGTGCGATACGCCCAGTCCGAGCACGAACCTGCCGGGGTAAGCGTCCTCGAGGGTCCGCGCGGCGTTCGCCATCGCCATCGGATCGCGCGCGGCGATGCTCGCGATGCCGGTCGCGACGACGATGTCTCCCCCGCCGCCCAGGAGGACCGACGCGTGCGCCACGGCCTCCTTGCCGGTCGCCTCGCCGACCCAAACGGCTCGGTACCCGAGCCCGGCGATCCGAGCGACCGCCTCCTGCGCCAGCGCGGCCGTCTGCCACTGCAACTGCGAGGCCCACACGCCGAGCGGACCGAGCCGTGCGGCGAGCGCGCGTCCCCCTTCGTTCGGCGCCGTCATGACCGGCACAGCCTATCCAGTCGAGCGGTGCGATCGGTCAGAATCGCCGCGACGTGAGTCTCTCGTTCGACGACGTGCGAAGCGCCGCAGCGCAGCTCGAGGGCGTGGCCCATCGAACGCCCGTCCTCTCCTCGCGCACCCTGGACCGGCAGACGGGCGCCGCGGTCGCGCTCAAGGCCGAGGTCTTCCAGCGGGGCGGCGCGTTCAAGTTCCGCGGCGCGTATAACCGGATCTCGCGCCTGGGCCCCGACGAACGGGCCCGCGGCGTCGTGACGTATTCCTCGGGGAACCACGCCCAGGCGGTGGCGATCGCGGCGAGCCTCCTCGGAGCCACAGCGGTCGTCGTGATGCCCGAGGACTCGCCGGCGTCGAAGATGGCCGCCACCAGGGGCTACGGCGCCGAGGTCGTCCTCTACGACCGCTACCGGGAGGATCGCGTCGCGCTCGGCGAGGCGCTCGCGATCGAGCGAGGACTCACGCTCGTCCCCCCGTACGAGGATCCGCTGGTCATCGCCGGACAGGGGACGGCCGCGCTCGAGCTGCTCCAGGACCGACCCGATCTCGACGTGCTGGTCGTGCCGGTGGGCGGGGGCGGGCTCATCGCCGGCTCGGCGACGGTCGCGAAGGTGCTGCGGCCGGGTATCCGCGTGGTTGGCGTGGAGCCCGAGGCGGGCGACGACACGCGCCGGTCGCTCGAAGCCGGGACCCGCGTTCGGCTCCCCGAGGTCCCGCGAACGATCGCCGACGGGCTTCAGGTCGACATCCCGGGCGAGCTCACGTTCGCGCTCAACCGACTCCTGGTCGACCAGGTGGTGACGGTGACCGACCCGCAGATCGTGCAGGCGATGGCCTTCCTCTTCGAACGATTGAAGGTGGTCGTCGAGCCGAGCGGGGCTGTCGGGGTCGCGGCCCTGCTCTGCGGAGCGGTGGACGCGGGCGGCGCGCGCGTCGGCGTCATCCTCTCCGGCGGGAACATCGCCGCCGACGTGTTCGCCCGGCTCCTGTCCGCTACGCCGTCAGCGCCTGCGTGAACGCATCGCGGAAGAGCTGGCGAAGCTCGAGCGCGTACGTCGTCGAGATGTGCTGGTTGTCCCGGTAGGCGATCGCGTGGCCCACGATCATCGGGCACTGGTTCTCGAAGCAGAACCACCCCATCGTGTCGATGAACGCTGCGCCAGCGGCCGTCACCGCGCCGGCCGCATCGCGATAGACGGACAGCTGGTCGTCGGTGAGCGTCGAGATGCAGGTCTGCAGCGTGGCCCCGCGCGTAAGCAGGCAGTCGGTCGGCTGGCCGGCTTGGGCCGGCGGATCCCCGATCAGCACCACGTCGGGCGCGAGTGGCCGCATTGCGGTCGCCAGCGCGCCCAGGCCGCTCACGCTGTCGGCCCGCTGCTTCGGCGTGCCGACCGTAAGCCGTGCGCCGACCAGGACGGCGTCCGGATGGAGCGAGGCGACCTCGCGCTCGGCCCACTCGACGAACGGGGCGCAAACGTTCGCGTAGCGGGACGGGATGCAGCCGAGCTCGATGAGCGGGATGACCTTCCATCCGTCCTGTGACGCCGCCCACAGGATGGCCGGCATCCATTCCGCAGCGTGCGAATCCCCGAACACCACCAGGGTCCGCGACGACCCCGCCTCGAGCAACGGGCAGACCTGCTTGATCTTCGGCTCGTCATGGTCGGCGACACAATCGGGGCTCGGCGGGTGGTATCGGTCACTCAGCAGCCGATCGATGGAGGGCTCGAGCGAGCCCGGGATCGGGGATCCCTGGCGCGCAGCCTGCACCGCGGCGATCACCGCCGGCAGGGCTCGGGGCGCACCCGGGCTCGCCTCCACCGGGGGCGCCAAGGTCGGAATCGCTCCGACGGGCGTCGCGTGCTTGAGCAGGACCTTTTGGTCGATGGACCGCAGGTCGAGCACCGCGACCAGGACGACGAGGGCGACCGTGGTTCCCCAGAGGACCGCGCTCGCTCGAACGGGGCGGCGAAGGGGAGCGCGCCGGATCGGGTTCTCGACCAGCGCGTAGCTCGCGATCGAGAGCACGAAGGCGCCGCCAAGCAGCAGGAGGTTGGGGCCAAGGGAGAGCGTGTGCCCGGCGTAGGAAGCCGCGATCAACAGCACGGGCCAGTGCCACAGATAGAAGGCGTACGAGCGGTCGCCGACGTACCGAAGGGGTGCCCGGGCGAGCTGGGCCCCCACCCCGCGAGGGGATCGCTCGTTGCCGATCCCCGCCGCGATCACGAGGGCCGTCCCGACGGTCGGCAGGAGCGCCCAGGACCCGGGGAACGGGGTCGTGTCGGCGAACAGGACGGCCGCGAGGCCGATCGCGGCGACCCCGGCCCACCCCATCACGGCGCGGGCGCGATCGCTCAGGTGGGCGAATCGGCTGGCACCGATGGCGAGCGCCGCACCGAGCCCGAGTTCCCAGGCCCGCGCGAGCGTGGCGAAGTACGCGGCGGCCGGGGTTCGGTGCGTGTAGTAGATCGACCACGCGAGCGACCCCAGGCTCGCGACGATGATCACGAGGGCCAGCCGCCGTTCTGAGAAGGCGCGCTCAGCCGGCGCGCCCGGGGACCGGTCGGAGGGACGCCGCCGGCGGCGCACGGCGATCCCGACCAGCACCACCGACAGCAGGACGGGCCAGACGAGATAGAACTGCTCCTCGACGGCGAGCGACCAGTAGTGCTGGATGGGCGAGGGCGGCTGGCTCCTGGCGAAATAGTCCACGCCCTGGCGCGCGAACTGCACGTTCGCCGAGAAGAAGGCAGCCCAGATGCTGTCCTGGATCGGTTGCTTCGCGCGGACGAAGTTGAGCAGGCGGTACGCCGCGATATCGGTGACGATCAGCGTGAGGGCGGCGGCGGGAAGGATCCGCTTCGCGCGGCGCGCATAGAACTCACGCAGAGAGACGAACCCTCGTTTCTCGGCGCCGGCGATCAGCAGGCCGGTGATGAGGAAGCCGGAGAGGACGAAGAAGACGTCGACGCCGACGAACCCTCCCCGCAGGAACCGGATCCCGGCGTGCCCGAGGGCCACGAGCAGCACGGCCACGGCGCGCAGGCCCTGGATGTCGTCGCGATGTCCGAGTGACGTCGCGCGAGCATCCGGGCGAGCCGCGGGCCGTTCCCGCTCGAGGATCACGTCGCGCTCGGCGATACCTAGCGGGCTTCCTTCTTCGCCTTCTTCGCCTGGCGCTTCTGCTTGATGTTGTGCTGGGCGGGCTTCTTGGTGGTCTTGTTGCCACCTTTGTCCTTGGTCGCCACGGTCCCTCCCCATTCCTCACCGCCGATGCCGCGGGCAATCTTGCCATGCCCCGCGCTCAGCCGGTGGACGCAGCCCCCGGCGGCGGCCGCACCGGCAGGATGAGCGGCGGGATCGGCGTCTGGAAGAAGTCGAAGTCGGCCGCGAGGTTCCCGAGGATCCGCGCGTCCTCGCGAACCGTCGGCCGGCTGTCGGGGCGCCCGTCGGTCCGAGGGTCGAGCCGCGCGCCTCCCAGGAAGTCGTCCTCGATGAACTTCAGGTACGCGTCGAAGGAGAGCGTCTGGTGATCGATGAGCCCGGCCCGCGCGTACGGGCTGATGACGATCCCGGGCACACGCAGGCCGTAGCCGTTCTCGTCGAGACGAGGCGGGACGACGTGGTCGTAGAACCCGCCCCAGTCGTCCCAGGTGAGGAAGATCGCGCTGCTCGACCAGTCCGGGCCCTGCATCACGGCGTTGATGAGGCTCGTGACCCACGCCTGCCCGTCGGAGATGTTCGCGGGCGGGTGCTCGCTGTCCCGCTGATTGGGGACGACCCAGGAGACCGCCGGCAGTGTGCCGTCCTTCGCCGCGGTGAAGAAGTTGCCCGCGTCTTGGATGTTGCCGAGCTGACCGTCCTGGTGGACGTCGATGAAATCGGGAAGCGGGTTCCAGATCTCGGGGACGCCGACCGTCTGGCGCTCTGGCGCGCAGGTCGCGGCGCCGTCGTCGCAGTCGGGCTGGTAGCCCTGGTCGAGGTAGTAGGCCCAGCTCACGTGGTGCGTGTACAGCAGATAGGTGAGGTCCGTCCACGCGTAGTGCGGCAGGAAGGGATGGTTCTTGTCGGGCTGCAAGTCAGGGTTCTCGAGGTCGGAGGAGCAGCGCATGGCCTTGCGGCGGTCGCACTTCGCCGACCATGCGGAGACCGTGAACAGGTGCGACGGGAGGCTCCAGCCCAGGTTGGGCTCGAACATGTGGTCCTGCAGGACGAACGCTTGAGCATAGGACCAGTAGTTCGGGATCTCCCTGGCGTCGTGGTAGCCCATGACGTCGATGGCGCCCTGCGACCCCGGCCGGCAGTTCGGATCGTGGATGTCCTCGCAGCCCTTGCTCGGCGCCGCGAGATCCTCCTCGACGAACCCGTCCATCCGCCCGCCCGCCATGTCCACCGCCGCCGCGCCCACGTTGTGTGGGCCGCCCACGTTCACGAGTGCGGCGTCGTGATAGGGGAGCTGGCATCCGGTGGGGCTCCGTGGATCGATGGAGCACACGTCGACGTGGCCGTCCTTCGTCGGGAAGCCGTCGGCCCTCGGGAAGGTCCCGAAGTAGGAGTCGAACGACCGATTCTCCTGCATGATCACGATGACGTGCTTGATCTTCTCGATGCCGGGGATCGGCGACGGCGGGGGCGCGGATGCCTCGTGATGGGCGGGCGGCGACGTGCAGGTCCCGGCGAGGAGCGCCAGGACGACCAGCGCAGGAGCGGCCCGGCGTCGCACGGTCTTGGAGTGTAAGAACCGCTCCCGGTTTTCGCTGGGCGGCTAAGCTCCCGCTCCATGGCCGGGAGGGCGGCGCCGATCGTCGTGTTCTTCCCCGAGGGCGCGTTCGGGCCCACGAACAATTCGTGGTCGAGGAGTCCTTCGCCGGGACGCTCCAGGCCAAAGGGTTCGAGGAGCGGCGCATGCGCCTCAAGCCCGCGCCGGACATCCCCGAAGAGCCCGGCCAGTTCTGGAAGGACTTCATCCGGGAGACAGCGCCACAGTTTCGCAAGCCGACGATCGAGCAGCTCGAGACCCTGATCCTGCCCATCTGGCAGGAACTGATCGACGGCGCGCAGTTCGTCGACGAGCGGCTCCGCGAGATCTTCGACGAGGTCCGACCCGATGTGATCATCGAGGACAACGTGGTCGGGTTCCCCGCGGTCCCCGCCTCGGGCGTCCCGTGGGTCCGCATCATGTCGTGCAACCCGCTCGAACGGCAGGATCCGGCTCTCCCGCCCGTCTTCTCGGGGTATCCGAGCGCCGACCGATCCGGCTGGGGCGAGTTCCGCGCGCGATATCGGGAGCTGATCGCGGAGCCGCGCGCGTCCTTCGACGCGTTCGGCCGCGAGCGCGGCGCGCCACCGCTCCCCGACGGCGACCTCATGTACGAGTCGCCGTGGCTCAACCTCTCGCTCTACCCCGCGGAGGCCGACTACGAACGGTCGCGTCCGCTCGGTCCGACGTGGCACCGGCTCGAGTCGTGCGTTCGGGCTCCCGACGCGACCTACGAGCCGCCGGCGAGCGTCGCGAGCGGCGATGGAGGTCTCGTGTACCTCAGCCTTGGGAGCCTCGGCTCGGGCGACGTGCCGCTCATGCGCCGACTGATCGACGTCCTCGGCCGGACGCACCACCGCTTCATCGTGAGCATGGGGCCGCAGCACGACCAACTCCCGCTCGCCGACAACATGGCCGGTGCGGAGTTCCTCCCGCAGCCCGCCATCCTGCCGATGGTGGACATGGTCATCACCCACGGGGGGAACAACACCGTGACCGAATGCTTCCACCACGGCCGGCCGATGATCGTGCTGCCGCTCTTCTGGGATCAGTACGACAACGCGCAGCGGGTGGACGAGCTCGGGTTCGGTGTTCGACTCGCGTCCTACGACTTCGCGGACGATGAGCTGACGGGGGCGATCGACCGGCTGCTCGCCGACGAGGCGCTGCACGGGCGGCTGGCGGGCATGGCCGCGCGGCTGCAGGCTGCCCCCGGGACGATCCGCGCCGCCGACCTGATCGAGCGGCTCGCCCGCGACGCGTCGTGACCGGCCCTCCCGTCCGAAGCCTCTGGCTCCGCGAGGCGATGGCCGGCGGGTTCGAACCCGCGCCGCCGCTCGAGGGGTCCGCGGCGGCCGACGTCTGCATCGTGGGCGGCGGCTACACGGGCCTGTGGACGGCGCTCCGGCTGAAGGAGCTCGAGCCCTCGCTCGACGTGACCATCGTCGAAGCCGACATCTGCGGCGGCGGCGCCAGCGGGCGCAACGGCGGCTTCGTGCTGTCCTGGTGGGCGAAGTTCGAGACGTTGAAGAAGGTCGTCGGAGCCGAAGAGGCCGCGCGCCTGGCTCACGCGTCGGCCGACGCGGTCGCCGCGATCGGGTCCTTCTGCAAGGAGCACGGGATCGACGCCGACTACCGTCACGACGGGTGGATCTGGGCGGCGGTCAACCGGGCGCAGGTCGACTCGTGGCGCTCGGTGCAGGGCGCGCTTGACCATGCCGGAGAGCATCCGTTCGTGGAGCTCACGCCCGACCAGGTGGCGGCACGGACGGGTTCGCCCGTCCACGTGGGCGGCGTCTTCGAACCCTCGGGGGCGACCGTGCAGCCGGCGGCGCTCGCCTTCGGGCTTCGGCGCGTCGCCAGGGAGCGCGGCATTCGGATCCACGAGCGCTCGCCGATGACGTCGCTCGAATCCGCCGGCGCGGCGACCATCGTTCGCACCCCGCAAGGTTCAGTCCGAGCCGGCTGCGTGATCCTCGCGATGAACGCGTGGGCCGTGCGCTTCCACGAGATCCGCCGCTGGATATTGGTGGTGGGGAGCGACATCGCCGCGACCGACCCCATCCCCGATCGCCTGACGGGCATCGGGTGGACGGACGGCAGCTGCATCTCCGACTCTCGGCTGCTCGTCCACTACTACCGAACAACCGCCGACGGTCGGATCGCGTTCGGCAAAGGCGGCGGCGCCATTGCGCTGCGCGCGACCCTCGCCGGCCCGTTCGAAGGAGCGTCGCGGCGCGCCGCGACCGTCGAAGCAGCTTTCCGGTTCACCTATCCGATGCTCGCCGACGTCCCCATCACGTCATCGTGGACCGGTCCCATCGATCGCCCCCGCACGGGCCTGCCCGTCTTCGGCGCGCTCAAGAAGCACCCGCGCGTGCTCTACGGCGTCGGGTACTCCGGCAACGGCGTCGGCCCCTCGTATGTCGGCGGGCGGATCCTCGCCTCGCTCGCGCTCGAACGATCCGACGAATGGTCGACGTGCGGCCTCGTCGACGCGCACGTGAAGACGTTCCCGCCGCAGCCCCTCCGCTTCGTCGGCGGCCACGTCGTGCGGCGCGCGATCGAACAGACCGAACGCAGGCAAGACGAGGGCCGGCGCCCCGGCCGCATCGCCTCGCGCCTCATCCGTCTGGCGCCCGCGGGGCTCGTTCCGGTTCGACGGTAGGCTCCATGGCGTGAGCGACGCCACCCACACGAACCGCCTCATCGATGCGACGAGCCCCTATCTCCTGCAGCACGCCCACAACCCCGTGGACTGGTACGAGTGGGGACCCGAGGCGCTCGAGCGAGCACGCGATGAGGACAAGCCAATCCTCCTCTCGATCGGCTATTCCGCGTGCCACTGGTGCCACGTGATGGCGCACGAGTCCTTCGAGGACCCGGCCACGGCGGCGTTCATGAACGAGCACTTCATCCCCATCAAGGTCGACCGTGAGGAACGGCCCGACGTCGACGCGGTCTACATGGATGCAGTCCAGGCGATGACCGGCCACGGCGGCTGGCCGCTCACCGCGTTCCTCACGCCGAGCGGGGAGCCGTTCTACGGCGGCACCTACTTCCCGCCCGAGGACCGCCACGGCCTGCCCGGGTTTCCGAAGGTGCT
The DNA here is from genome assembly GCA_005888465.1 of Actinomycetota bacterium. Lineage (GTDB taxonomy): Bacteria > Actinomycetota > UBA4738 > UBA4738 > UBA4738 > AC-55. Next base: position 1,022 of record VAYJ01000017.1, on the reverse strand, counting down.
CGCGGCGATCGACGAAGCCTGGCGCGAGCGCCGCGACCGCATCACCGAGGACGGGACGAAGCTCACCCAGGCCCTGTCCCGTGGGCTCGCGATGACCGAGTCCCACGACCCGCTCACCGACGCGATCCTCACCGACGCGCTCCGCTCGATCGCGCGCACGTTCGATCCCGAATGGGGCGGGTTCGGCCCGGCGCCGAAGTTCCCGCAGCCGTCGACGCTCGAGTTCCTCCTGCACATGCACCAGCGTGGCCACCCCGACGCGCTGCACATGGCGACGACGACGCTGGACAAGATGGCCGCCGGCGGGATCCACGACCAGGTCGGGGGCGGCTTCCACCGCTACTCGACCGACGAGCGCTGGCTGGTCCCGCACTTCGAGAAGATGCTGTACGACAACGCGCAACTCGCCCGCTTGTACCTGCACGCGTGGCAGGTCACCGGCGAGCCGCGGTATCGAAGCGTCGTCCAGGACACGCTGACGTACCTGATGAGGGATCTTCGGCATCCCGCCGGAGGCTTCTTCTCGTCGCAGGACGCGGACTCCGAGGGCATCGAGGGCAAGTTCTACGTCTGGTCCTGGGACGAGCTGGTCGAGGTCGTTGGCGAACCCGACGCGCGAGTGCTGGGAGCAGGACCCCGAGGGAACTGGGACGGGACGAACGTCCTCTGGTGTCCCGATGGCGTCACCGCCCCCGGAGACGAGGAGGTTCGTGCCGGCATCGATCGGCTCGAAGCAGCGCGACGGGCCCGCGTGCCGCCCGCGACCGACGACAAGGTCCTGGCGTCGTGGAACGGGCTCGCGATCCAGGCATTCGCGGAGGCCGGTCGAGCCATGGGCGAGCACGAGTACCTCGACGTGGCCATCCGTGCTGCCGACTTCGTCCTCACAAACCTCCGCCGCGACGACCGGCGGTTGCTCCGCTCGTGGCGCGACGGTCGAACGAGCGGGGCCGGGTTCATCGACGACTACGCGGCGATGGCGCTTGGCTGCCTCTCGCTCTACGAGTCGAGGTTCGAGCTTC
>VAYJ01000016.1 GCA_005888465.1 Actinomycetota bacterium | reverse complement strand
GCGTTCGTCGTCCTTCGCCCGACCGCCGCCGAGGCCGCCGGCTGCGGACCGGTCCGGGTGATTCCCCCCTACAACCCCCAGAGTGAAGACCGCACCCACATCGGCCAGGCACCGGTGGCCACGCCGCCGCCGCTATCGACCTATTCGTCGGTGCCGCCGACGTCCGGCCCCCACGATCCACACAGCCAGGCCGCCGGCGTGTACTCGGATCCCCCTCCGATCTACATGACGCTGCATTCGCTCGAGCACGCGACGGTCGAGGTGTGGTACCGCCCGGGGACGACGAGCAGCGCGCTCGCCGACATCCAGGACTTCTACCGGATCACCGCCAACAACGATCACGTGATCGTCGCGCCCTACAGCTACCCGGATCAGGGGGCGGCGCGGACGCTCCCGGCGGGCAAGCAGATGGTGCTCACCGCCTGGCACCACATGCAGTCCTGCGACAAGCTGAGCCTCGACGTGGTGAAGGACTTCGTCAAGCACTACCGCATCCTGACCGGGCAGGGCGCGTCGGCGGCGTATAAGGGCGACGCGCCCGAGCCGGGCCTTCCGATTGGGGCGTGAGCCCAGGCCGCGGGCCCGGGACCGATCTCGGGCGATCGCCGCGGCCAGGGCACGCGACGCTGCGGAGCGGCGGGGACGCCGTCGCCGGAGGCTCCTCGTCGTGGCGGTGACGATCCTGGTCGTCGCCCTCGCGGTCGCGATCGACGTCAAGGTCCATCAGCCGAACGGGCGGGAGCGGGCGCTCCTCACGGCCGCGCCGGCGGACGCGCGATCCGCGGGATGCACCGGCGTCACGGTCGTGCCACCCTATTCCGGCGGGAACGACCGCACACACGTCGGCAGCGGATCGCCGTTCCCTGTGCTCCCCGCGCTCTCCAGCTACCCGTCGACCCCGCCGGCATCGGGGCCGCACGACCCGGTCCCGCTCGACGCCGGCGTCTACGCGACCCCGCCGTCGCTGGGCGCATCGATCCACTCGCTCGAGCACGCCGGCGTGATCATCTGGTACGACCCCGCGGCTGCGCCGGCACCGGAACTCGCACAGGTCCAGCGGTTCTTCGCGGAAAGCGGCGAGCGCAACCACGTGATCGTGGCGCCGTACGGCTACCCGCAGGAGGGCACGGCCGGCGCGCTCCCCTCGGGCCGGACGATGGCGCTCGTCGCGTGGCATCACGTGCAGCTCTGCGATCGCCCGAGCCTCGCGGTCGCCTACGCGTTCGTCCACGCGTACCGGTACGACCTGTACCAGTTCTGGGCCTACCGGGGCGACGCGCCGGAGAAGTACCTTCCGATCTGAGCCCCTCAGGACGGTAGCGTCTCGCCCGGCTCGACGCGTGCCTCCATCGCAGTGACACCCGTCGCGACGCGCGATCGATCGGCCAGGACCGCGCCCTGGAGCCGGGCTCGTGCGCCGACGATCGCCCAGGGCCCCAGGATCGAACCACGCACCGTCGCCCCCGATTCGACGGACGAGCCCTCCATGAGCACGGCGTCCTCCACCGTCGCGCCCGACGCGACGCGCGCGCCCGGCCCGACCACCACGAGCGGGCCGAGCTTCGCGCCCGCTTCAACCTCGGCCGACGGGTCGACGTGCGGCCGGGCGTACGAGAGCCCTTCGATCCTTCCCCGCAGAACGTCGAACGTGGCCTGCAGGTACTTCTCCGGCGTCCCCACGTCGATCCAGTAGACGTCCGACGGGTATCCGAGCACCGTGCGGTGGGTCGCGATGAGCGCGGGAAAGACCTCGCGCTCGATCGACGTCGCCCGACCGGGAACCACGCCCCGCATCGCCTCGGGCTCCAGCACGTACGTGCCGGCGTTCACCAGTCCCGGGACGAGCTCGGCGGGCTTCTCGCGAAACGCGAGGACGCGCCGCTCGTTATCCAGCTCGACCAGCCCGAAGGGCCGCGCGTCCTGGACCGGGGTGAGCGCGATCGTCGCGACGGCCCCCGCCGCGCGGTGCGCGCCGACCAACCCGGTGACGTCCAGGTCCGTGAGGATGTCGCCGTTGCCGACCAGGAAGGTCTCCCCCAGCGCGCGCGCGGCGTTCGCGACCGCGCCCCCCGTCCCGAGCGGCTCCGCCTCCGTCACCCAGTCGATCTCCGGCCGGGTCGACCACGCACGAAGGAACGAGGCGAACGCCTCCTCCAGGTACGGCGAGGACAGGGTGACGTGTTCGACCCCGTGCCGCCCGAGGTGCTCGAGCAGCCGCTGCAGGAAGGGACGGTCGACGAGCGGCAGGAGCGGCTTCGGGATCGTTCGCGTGAGCGGGCGCATGCGCGTCCCCTCGCCGCCGACGAGCACGATCGCCCGCATGGCACCCCGGCTACGGCCCGCGGCTAGCGTTCGCCCCGCAGCCGGGACACGACCGCGGCGCGCGAGCGAAGGACGGTCCACACGAACGGCCGGAGCGCCCTGGCCGGCCCGGAGGGGTGGTGTTTCACGAAGTACGCGTACGCGCTCTTCGAATGCTCGAAGGTCATCCGGCGCTTGCCGGCAGTTGCCGTGCCGCCGACATGCGTGATCTCGAGCTCGGGCGAGAACCAGACCTCCCAGCCCGCCGCGCGCATGCGCGTGCAGAGGTCCATGTCCTCCACGTACATGAAGAACCGTTCGTCGAAGATCCCGACGGCGTCGAGGGCCGCGCGGCGAAGGACCATCGAGGAGCCCGAGACCCAGTCCACCTGGCGCTCGCCGGTTCGATCCCAGGACGCGAGGCGATACGCGCGCGACCACGGGTTGTCGGGCCAGAACGGCGCGAGCACCGTGTGGGCCAGACCCTGCCCCATGGTCGGCACCATCCGGGCCGAGGGGTAGACGGTCCCGTCCGGATCGCGGGTGAGCGCGCCGACGGCGCCGGCGCCGGGATGGTCGTGGGCGACCTTCAGGAACCCCTCGAGCGTCCCCGCCGTCACTTCTGCGTCCGGGTTGATGAGCAAGACGAACTCCGAGCTCGTCGCGAGCATGCCTTGGTTCGCGGCTGCGGGGAACCCTCGGTTCGACCGGTTCTTGATGAGCCGGACCTGCGGGTATGCCTGGACGACCGCCGCCTCGCTCCCGTCGTGCGAGTCGTTATCGACGACCACGACCTCAAGGCCGATGTCCCCGGCCGAGTCCAGGACGGAGCGCACGCACCGGAGCGCGTCCTCGCCGCTGTCCATGTTGACGATGACGACGGCGAGCTCGTTCATGCGCTCTGGTGGGTGCGGGAGACGAGCAAGATGCCGGCCACGATGAACGCCACGCCCGCCCACCGCAACCCCGAGACCGTCTCGTGCAGGACCAGCCCGTCGAAGAGCAGGATCACGATGTACGTGAACGACACGAACGGGTAGGCGAACGACAGCGAGACCTTCGAGAGGACAACGATCCACACCGCCGCCGAGACGACGAAGGTGAGCAGGCCGATCCACACCGAGGCGTTCGCGGCGATGCGCCGGAGGGTCGCGACCGGCCGGTTCAGCGCGAGCGGGATCGCGCCATGGTCCGTGACCTGCGTCATCCCGTGCTTCAGCAGGATCTGCGCGGTCGCCGCGAGGAGCACCGAGATGATGATCAGCCCGTAGAGCAACGTCCGTCCTTTCGTCGCGAGGCGCTCGCTCACCGCAGAGCCTCGCGGCCCGCCTGGCGGAAGGCGCGCCGAAGGCCCTCGTCGTCCTTCACCACTGTGTCTCCCGCTCCCGCCTGCTCGGCGAGCCCTCCCACCGCCGTGACGATCGCGGGAACGCCCAAGGCGCGCGCGCGGGCCAGCATCCCGGAGGACCACGATCGACGGTAGGGGATCACCAGCCAATCGGCCGCCGACACCCACAGGTCGAACTCGTCGCCCGGGAGGAAGCGCTCCTCGACCGTGACGCCGGGGACCTCGCCCGCTCGCTCGCGGAGCGCTCGTACGAAGTCTCGGTTCTCGGCCGTGTCCTCCCGGATGGAGCCAACGATATACAGTCTCGCGCCTGTGGATCCGTTGGCCGCCATGGCCTCGACCGCCCGGTCGAACCCCTTGGACGGTTGCAGGAACCCGGCGCAGACGAAGACCGGACCGTCGCCCGGTCCGATCCCGAGCCGCTGCCGCGCAACGTCCCGTTCCGTCCGGGGCCCGGATTCGATCCGATGCTCGATGACGGCGCCTCGCACCCGGATGCGGTAGTCGCGCTCCAGCGCCCGCCACTCGGCGCGCGTGTGGAACGAGACGCGACCGGCCTTCGCGAACCCCCACGCCAGGAGGAGATAGTCGGGGCGCCAGCGCTTCGGGGGATCGGCCTCGTGCACGACCAGTTCGAGCCGCCGGCCTCGCTCGACGGCGAGCCACAAGAGCCCGAGCGAGGCGAGGACCTTCGCGACCGGCCGGCGAGGTGGGTAGTAGAGGCTCGGTTGGAACTGGACCACGATGCGGTCGAACCGGCCGCCGATCCGCGCGGCACGGAAGAACGGCCTCCCGTTCTCGAACGGCACGCGCACGTCCCCGTCGCCGTCGGGGGGCGAGAGCACCGTGACCTCGTGGCCCTCCTCCCGCAGGCGCCCGGCCTGCCCGTGCGCGTAGGAGCCGACGCCGCAGTGCCGCGGCGGGTACGAGGAGACGAGCAGGATCCTCAGAGCCGTTCCACCTTGCACTCGACGGGGATGAACAGCACGCCGGGGTTCTCCTCGCCCTTGATCACGTCGAAGGCGTAGCGCTGCTCCTGCAGGTGATACACGCGTTTGGAGTCCCGCGAATGCACCCCGAGCGTGACGTAGTAGCGGCCCTCGACGAACGGAAGGCTTCGCAGGACGAACTGCGCCCGGTACTTGCCCTCAGTGAAGGCGATCGGGCCGATCCGCCACCCGCTGTTCGTCCCGAACACGAACGTGTTGTTCTCGTCGTGCAGAGCGAACGAGATGATCGGGTCCTCGACCGCCGTGGAGGCCTTCAGATCCATCTGGATCACGAGTTCGTCGCCCGGCGCGAAGATCTCCGAGCCGGACCCGTCGGGCCCAAAGATCTCCGCGGAGACGATCTCGATCTCCTTCGTCCCCTCGTCCCAACCGTACGCGACCGACTGGCGGCTCATGAGCCGCCGGAAGTCGCGCACGACCTGGCGCGGCTCGCCCTCGTCCACGATCGCGCCGTGGTCGAGCAGGACGACGCGATCGCACACGCGAAGGACCAGGTCGGGCGCGTGGGTCACGAACACGATCGTCCGCCCCTCCTGCTGGAACGCGCGGATCCGCTCCAGGCACTTGGCCTGGAACGCGATGTCGCCGACGGCGAGCACCTCGTCAACGAGCAGGATCGCAGGGTCCACGTGCACCGCGACGGCGAAGCCGAGCCGCACGTACATCCCCGAGGAGTAGAACTTGACCTGGTTGTCGACGAACTCCTCGAGCTCCGCGAACGCGACGATGTCGTCGAACCGCCGGTCGATCTCGCGCCGAGAGAGGCCGAGGATCGACGCGTTCAGGTAGACGTTCTCCCGGCCCGTCAGCTCGGGGTGGAACCCCGCCGCGAGCGCGAGGAGCGCCGCGATCCGCCCGCGCGTGGTCACCCGCCCCTCGGTCGGCCGAAGGATTCCCGCGACGATCTTGAGGAGCGTGGTCTTGCCGGAGCCGTTCGGGCCGATCAGGCCGAGCGTCTCGCCCTCGGCCACGTCGACCGAGACGTGCTTCAGCGCCCAGAGCTCCTCGGCCTTCACGCGGAAGTGGATGACGCGCTCCTTCAGCGAGTCCGGGCGCTCGTGGTACAGGCGGAAGCGCTTGCCGATGCCCTCGATCGAGATCGCGGCCGCCACGAAGGCTCAGAGCTCCTCGGCGAAGTCCCCGGAGAGGTGGAAGAACGTTCGCCACGCGAGCCAGAGGAGCACGAGCGATCCCACCGACACCGCGCCGAGGACGAGCGCGAGCCACCCGACGCTCACGGGGATGAGCACAGCCTGGGCGGCGCCGCGCGGCTGGACATGCGCGTACAGGGCCCGCTGGAAGCCGAACACGATGTCGGCCATCGGGTTGAGGAGAAAGAGCTTGAAGAGCCACGGGTGGTGACCGAGCGCGAGCTTCCTGTAGACGAGCCCCCCCGGGTAGACCACCGGCGTGAGCCAGAACCACGCGAGGAGCGCGAGCCCGAGCAGGTGCTGCGTATCCCGATAGCGGACGTTGAGCGCCGAGACCCAGAACGCGAGCGCCGCCGTGAACACGAGCAGCGCGAACATCGCGAGCGGCAGGAGCAACAGGTTCGCGCCGACGAACGAGTAGCGAAGCGCGGCCATGAAGACCGCGAGCACTACGCCCTGCAGCGCGAAGTCGACCAGCGCCGAACCCTCCGACGCAAGCGGGAGGATCTCGCGAGGGAAGTAGACCTTCGTCACCAAGTTCGCGTTGTCCACGATCGAGCGCGACGCGAGCGAGAGCGAGGTCGCGAACAGGTTCCAGGCGAGCAGGCCCGAGAGCAGGTAGACGGGAAAGTTCGGGACCGACGCCGGGAGCACCACGCTGAACACGAGCGTGAACACCGCGAGGTACAGGATCGGGTTCAGCATCGACCAGGCGACGCCCAGCACCGAGGACTTGTACTTCACCTTGACTTCCTTGCGGACGAGGTTCCCGAGGATCTCGCGCGTGCGGGCGAGCTCGCGGATCCGGCCCACGAGATGGAATCGAGGCGGCTCGGAGGTGCGAACGATGGGCGCGGGGGCGGGGTGAGGCGCGGCGCGTTCGGGTGGATACGTGCTGGTCGCCATGGGTTTCGCCCAAGTCTACAGGCCGACCCCCGGACTCCCGTGCGCTAAGCTTGCCTACCGTGCGAGCGCTCGCGAAGAAGATCCTGCCGCAATGGTTCATCCAGTGGTACCGGCGGCGGCGTGCGCTTCGCTACTACCTGCATTCGCTCTCCGAGGAGCTGCTCGAGCGTCAGACGCGACTGGACACCGATGAGCTGGAGGGCCGGCTCGCGGCTGCGCGTCAGGGGTTCTACGAGGGAATGGTCAAGGACGTGCTCGATCGGATGGACCTGATCCTACAGGAGCTCGACCGCAGGATCCAGGGCGTGTCCACGCGGCACGGCCAGGAGCTCGCGAAGCTCCGGGACGAGGTCGCGGCGCTGCGCGCGAACGTCGGGGCGCTCCCCTCGTCGACCAGCGCGCTTCGCTGATCCGTGCGCCTGGCCTGGTTCAGCCCGCTTCCCCCGATGGCGACCGGGATCGCCGATTACTCCTTCGAGCTGTTGCCGCTCGTCGCGTCCTCGGCCGACGTGGTCGCGGTGTGCCCGCGGCCTCGGCGCTTCCGGCCCGTGCGAACGCCGCTAGGCGTGCCGGTCGTCACGCCCGATCGCTTCGCGAAGCAGGACGGCGCCGACGCAAACGTGTATCACCTGGGCAACAACCCGTACCACGAGTTCGTCTACCGCGCGGCGATGGCCGAGCCCGGCATCACGGTGTTCCACGACTTCGTCATGCATCACCTGCTCGCGGCGGTGACGATCGAGCAACACCGCGACGCCCCGCAGTACCGGCGGATCCTGGAGTCGGAATACGGCGCCGTGGGAACGCGCATCGCCGGCCTGCGTGAGCGGCGCGTCGCGACCGAGTTCGAGAAGTTCGTCTTCCCGCTCTCCGGGCACGTGGCGCGAGCGAGCCGCGCGATCGTCGTGCACAGCGAGGACGCACGGGCGCGCATGGCGGAGCTCGCGCCCGGCGTGCCGATCGCGATCATCCCCGCGCACGGCGGTAGCCCACCGGCGTCGGTCGCCGGGCTCACGCGCGCGGCCGCCCGCGCCGCGCTCGGGCTCGCGCCCGATGCGTTCGTTGTCGGGCACTTCGGATTCATCACGCGGCCCAAGCAACCCGCTGCCGTGGTTGGAGGGTTCGCACGGCTCGCGGCGGCCCATCCCGACGCGGTGCTCATGATGGTCGGCGCCGACCACACAGGCGGTGGACTCGACCGGCTGATCGCCCAGCACCGCCTCGAGGGACGGGTGCGGGTTGCCGGGTTCGTCGGGCTCCCGGAGTTCTACCGCTACCTTCGCGCCTGCGACGTGATGGTGAGCCTCCGCTACCCGAGCGCCGGGGAGACCTCCGCCGTCGTGGCGCGGGCCCTCGCCGAGGGACGTGCGACGATCGTGAACAACCTCCAGGCCTTCGCCGAGCTCCCCGACGACGTGGCGCTCAAGGTCGAGATCGACGAGGACCAGGCCGCGTCGCTCGGCGAGCACCTCGTGCGCCTGGCCGGCGAGCCTGCGCTTCGCGCGCGGTTGGGGGCGGGCGCGAAACGCTACGCGACCGAGGTCCTCGATCCGGCTCGATGCGCGGAACAGTACGTCGCGTTCGCTGCGGCGGTCGCCCGAAGCCCGCGAACCGTGACCATGGTCAGGGAGCCCGCGCGCGGACCGGCGACGCAGCCGCCCGAGAGCCTCGCGCCACTGCTCGCGAGCCTCGAGGCGGGACCGATGACCCACGCGGGGAGCGCCGTGCACGTCGATCTGCTCTACCGCCTGCTCCTTCGGCGCGAACCCGGGGAGGAGGCTCTCCGGTCCGCCACCCGGGCCCTCGCGGCCGGCGAGACCACGTGGGCCGAGCTCGCGCGGTGGATCGTGACGAGCCGCGAATACCGCGAGCTGGAGCTGATCGAGGGTACCCTCGCCCGGCTCCGTCGGGAGCCGGGTCCGTTCCGGATCGGCGAGGATGGAGGCTTCGGCCCCGACACCACCGAGCGGGTCGTGGAGATCCCGTGGGCGATCTCACGGTGGGACGGGGCCGGGCGGGTCCTCGACCTGGGCTACGCATTCGCGCCGCGCGTCTACCTGAGCGCCCTGACCGCGCTCCCCGCGCGGGAGGTGCACGGCGTGGACCACGAAAGCGCACCGGTCGGATCGCTCCGGAGGACGCGCGCCGACCTGAGGGCCCTCCCCTATCGCGACGGCTCGTTCGACCTGGCGATCTGCATCTCGACGATCGAGCACATCGGCATGGACAACACGCGGTACGGAATCACGGGCGATGGGCCGGGCGAGGCCGCCGACGCGGCCACGCTTCACGAGATCGAACGCGTCCTCGCGCCCGGTGGCCGCGCGCTCCTCACGGTGCCGTTCGGACGGCGCGAGGACCACGGGTGGTTTCGCCAGTACGACGAGGCGGCGTGGTCGGCGCTCCTTCGTTCGAGCGATCTTCGCCCGGAGGCCGAGGATGCCTACGTGCTGGAGGACCGGGGCTGGCGGCCGGCAGATCGGCGAACGCTCTCGGGCATCTCCTACGGCGACGGCGTACCGGCCGCGCGCGCGGTCCTCTGCGCGGAGTTGCGCAAGCCACTCGCCTGAGGTCAGGCGGCCGGCTTCTCGAGCACCAGCGCGTAGTCCTGGTACCCGTAGAGCAGCTCGTTCAGTTGCGCGGTGAGCGCGTTGAACGCCTCCACGACGGAGCGGACGGACGGGTCGGCCGGCTCGGCGTCGACAGACCGCAACCGCTCCTCGTCGGGCGGGAGCGAGCGATAGACGGTCGTGCGGACCACCAGCCCCGCCGTCCGCGCGGCGAACGCGAGCGCGACGGCCGGCACGGGGCGCAGGTGCGAGGGGTCGCGCCAGAAGCTCTGCACGTGGGTCGCGAACGTGGCGGGGTTCGGCGTCTCGATCACGGCAACGCCGCCCGGCTGCATGACGCGCGCGACCTCGCCCAGGAGCGTGGGGAGCAGGTCCGCGGGCAGGTGCTCGACCACCTGCGAGCAGAAGACGCCGCCGACGTCCGCCTCGGGCAGTCCGGCCAGATGATCGAACAGGTCCTCCAGTCGCGCATCCAGCTCGAGCGCGCGGCAGGCGGCCACCGCATCCTCGTCGGTATCGATGCCGTAGGCCCGCACGCCGCCGCGTCCTGCGAGCTCGAGGAACTCGCCGCGGCCGCATCCGAGATCCACGATCGGCTCGCGCCCACCGAAGAGCGGCAGGTAGCCCTGGAGCGACGCGATGACGTCGTCTCGGGAGCCTCGTTCCAGCTCGGCAAAGAGGGTGCGGCGGTTCACTCCGGTCGCGCCGGCGAGCGTCATGACGACGGGCCACTCCCCCGCGTGCGGATCGGGCTTCCCTTCGATGTCAGCCGCCTTCGGGCCGGCGACGAGACGAAGCACCGCCGCGTTCTCCCGCTGCACGCGAGCGAGCTCGGCCCGGAGCGCCGTCACCTCTTGCAGGATGCGGGCCTGCGATGCCTCGACCTCGCGGCGCAGCCCCGCCTGCTTCTCGTCCACGAGCGCGAGGCGAGCGAGGAACCCACGAATCGATGACAGGCGTCGGTCCGATCCCATCGGCGGAGCCTACCGCGATCGCCCGAGGCGCTTCAGGAACTCGCCTTCGTCGATCGTCTCCACCCCGAGCTGGACCGCCTTGTCGAATTTCGAGCCGGGGCCCTCGCCGACGACCACGAAGCTGGTCTTCTTCGAGACGCCCGAGGTCACATGCGCGCCCGCTTCAGCCGCTGCCTGCTCGGCCTCGGACCGCGAGAGCGACTCCAGCCCACCGGTGATCACGATAGTGGCGCCGGTGAGCGGCCCCTCGGGCGGGGGCGCGACGTCTTCGTCGCGGGTGCGCACGCCGGCGCGGTCGAGCTTCGCGAGGAGCGCGCGGTTCTCGGGATCCTGGAACCAGTCGACGACGCTCTGCGCGATCTCGGGACCGATGCCGTCGATCGCGGAGAGGTCCTCGACGCTCGCGCCGCGGAGCGCCTCGATCGACGGGAATCGACGGGCGAGCAGCTGCGCGACGGTGCCGCCCACGTGCCGGATGTTGATCGCGACCAGCAGCCGCCAGAGCGGTCGGTCCTTCGAACCCTCGATGGCAGCGCGAAGGTTCGCCACCGACTTCTCCTTGAAGCCCGGGAGCCCCGCAAGCTGCTCGTCGGTGAGGAAGTAGACGTCGGCCGGATCCTCGACCCAGTCGCGGTCCAGCAGCAGGATGCCGGTCTTGTAGCCGAGGTGCTCGATGTCCATAGCCCCTCGCGAGGCGAAGTGGAACAGCCACTCGATCCCCTGCGAGGGACAGCCGCGCCGGTTCGGGCACACCCAGTAGGCCTCGCCCTCCCGGCGCACGAGCGCGGTGCCGCACGAGGGGCAGACCGTCGGGAACTTCCAGCGTCGCGCGCCGCGCTTGCGCTTCTCAAGGACCGGCCCCACGACCTCGGGGATGACGTCGCCGGCGCGGCGAACGATCACCGTGTCGCCGGGCCGCACGTCCTTGCGCGCGACCTCATCCTGGTTGTGCAGCGTCGCGGTCCCGACCGTCACCCCGCTCACGAACACGGGCTCGAGCACCGCGAAGGGCGTCACGATCCCCGTGCGGCCGGTGTGGACGTCGATGGCCTTGAGGAGCGTCGTGCGTTCCTCGGGCGGGAATTTGTACGCGATGGCCCACCGCGGCGCATGGCTCGTCGCGCCCAACTCCTCCTGCTGGTGGATCGAGTCCACTTTGACGACGACGCCGTCGATCTCGTAGTCGATCGTGTGTCGGTCGCGCTGCCAGCGCTCGCAGTACGCGAACACGTCGGCGAGGCTTCCGACCACCTCGGTCGCCGGGTTCACCGGCAGCCCCGCGTCGCCGAGGTACGCGAGCGCCGTCGAGTGCCGCTCGAACCGCTTGCCCCGCGCGAACAGCACCCCGTGACACCAGAGCGCGAGCGGACGCGACGCCGTCACTTTGGGGTCCTTCTGGCGGAGCGATCCCGCAGCGGCGTTGCGCGGGTTGGCGAAGGTCCGCTCCTCGCGTTCGCGAAGCTCCTCGTTCACGCGCTCGAAGCCCTTGACGGGGAGGTACACCTCGCCGCGAACGTCGAGCACGTCGGGGTGACCCGAACCGCGAAGCCGCACCGGGACGGTGCGCACCGTGCGGATGTTCGCCGTGATGTCCTCGCCCGTCTGCCCGTCCCCACGGGTCGCTCCCCGCGTGAGCACGCCGCGCTCGTACGACACCACCACCGCGAGGCCGTCGATCTTCAGCTCGCAGGCGAACCGGACGTCGGTTCCGATCGCCCGCTCGACGCGCTTGCCCCACGCCTCGAGCTCCTCCCACGAGAAAGCGTTGTCGAGCGAGAGCATCCGCGCCCGGTGCTCGACCGGGGCGAACAGCTGGGCCGGGGCGCCGCCGACCCGCTGGGTCGGGCTGTCCGGCGTGATCAGCTCCGGGAACTCCGTCTCGATCCCCTCGAGCTCCCGCACGAGCTGGTCGTACTCGTAGTCCGAGATCTCGGGCTCGTCGCGCACGTGGTAGCGGTACGAGTGGTGGTTGATCGCCTCGCGCAGCTCCTCCGAACGAGCGCGCGCGTTCGACAGCCGGCGCTCCTCGTTCGTGTGCCGTTCGTCGTCGGGACTCGGGCGGGAACGTCGTCGAGACGCTGGCATCGACCTACGCCGCGAGCTCCAGCCCTCCGGCCACGCCGATCCGCTCGCCACGAAGCACGATCCCTCCGTGGACGCCCTCCAGCCCACGGAGGTAGGAGAGGGCAGCGCGGAGCGACCCCCGGCCTCCCTTCGCGAGGATGGCGCCGGCTCCCGCGGCCGCCGCATCGGCGAGGATGCAGGAGGTGGCCACGACCACCACGCCGTCGTCCGAGCCGTCGCCGCCCTGTTCGCTCCCGATGCTCGAGTGCACCCCGTGAGGGCCGAGCTCCGGCTTGACGACGACGGCGAGCCCGCCGCCCCCCGGATCCGCGGCGCGGTGCACCGGGAGGCGCGCACGCCGCTTCGCCACGACGAAGTGATCGGGTCCGCACGTGACGAAGAGCTCGGGCACCGAACGAGCGACGATCCGCCCGACGTACTCGGTGAGGGCGCCGCGGAACGTGAAGATCGGGCCGACGCCGGCGCTCATCGAGAGCTCCGCCATCCGCTGGACCATGCGCGGCGCGTCCTGAGGCACGTAGATCGGGCGCTTGCTGCTCTGGAACATCGGGTTGCGGATGGCGTAGGACTGCAGCTGCTCCCAGAACTGCATGCCGGCGGCGCGGGCTTCCTCGTACAGCTCGGGCGGGCCGGTGACGCGCAGCATCATGTCGTGCACAGGGACATCGAAGTAGGGAGGCGCACGCCTCGATCTGCGTGGCATCGTCCGGGGTAGGCTACACGCTCCCGCCGACGGGATTCGCCAAGGCCTCGCGGATGCGCCCGCCTCCCAGGAGCTCCTCTCCCAGGTAGAACACGATGCTCTGGCCCGGGGCGATCGCGCGCTGGGGGACGCGGAACTCGACGATCACGGCGTCGGGGCCGCGCGACGGGTCGACCACGGCCGGCACCTCGTCCCCGTTGTAGCGGATCCGGACCTGCGCTTCGAAGGGGCGGCCGCCCTCCGGCGGTTCGCCGGCCACCCACGACACGCGCTCGGCGGTGAGGGCCGGCCGCGCGAGCAGCTCCCCTGGACCGACCACGACGCGGTTGGCGGCGGGATCGAGCTCGAGCACGTAGCGGCGCTCGCCGGTCGAGACCCCGAGCCCCCGGCGCTGGCCGATCGTGAACCGGAAGGTTCCGTCGTGCGCGCCCAGCACACGGCCCGTCTCGTCCTCGATCCGCCCGCCGGTTCGGACCAGGTCGGGCGCGTGCGCCGCGAGGAAGGCGCCGTGGTCGGCGCCGGGGACGAAGCACACCTCCTGCGAGTCCGGCTTGCCCGCGACGGGCAGGCCCATCCGTCGCGCGTGCTCGCGCGTCTCGGCCTTCGACTGGCCGCCCACGGGGAACATCGCGCGAGCGAGCTGCTCCTGCCCGAGCATGTGCAGCACGTAGGACTGATCCTTGGACACGTCGGCGCCGCGGCCGAGGTGCCACCGGCCCCGCACGTCGCGCCACGTCCGCACGTAGTGGCCGGTCGCCACGACGTCGAAGCCCACTTCGTCGGCGCGCTCGAGGAACGCGCCGAATTTGATCCGCTCGTTGCACCGCACGCAGGGGTTGGGCGTGCGGCCCGCGCGATGCTCGGCGAAGAAGTCGGCGAGCACCGTCCGGGAGAACCGCTCGCTCATGTCGACGACCTCGAACTCGAATCCCACTAGCTCGGCGACGGCCCGAGCGTCGGACTCGGCCTGCGGTCCACAGCATCCGTGGTCGACGCCGTCGAGGTGCACGAGCTTCAGGTGCGACCCGCGGACGCGATACCCCTGCTCGTGCAGCAGCGCCGCAGCGACGGAGGAATCCACGCCGCCGCTCATCGCGACCAGGACCGAGGGGCGCTCGCTCACGCGGGCGAGGCTAGCACGCCCTTCGTCAGATCCGGGCGGTCGGGCCTGCGAGCAGGTGGGAGCGAACCGCCTCCGGGAGCGACGCCGACACGACGTCGGCGAGCGTGACCTGCTCGAGGAGATCGTCCAGGGCCCCCTGGACCGCGAGCCACACGTCCTTGAGAGCGCGCGCGGCCCCCACGTAGC
>VAYJ01000177.1 GCA_005888465.1 Actinomycetota bacterium | reverse complement strand
CGGCGCGCTTGGCAAGCTCCGCGACGAACTCGTCGTGGATGCCACGCTGGACGAACAGGCGGGTGCCTGCGGAGCACACCTGCCCGTTGTGAAAGAAGACGCCCCAGAGCGCCCCGTCGACCGCGTAGTCCATGTCGACGTCGTCGAGAACGATCGAGGCGGACTTCCCGCCGAGCTCGAGCGTGCACTTCTTGATGGTCCCGGAAGCGAGCTGCATGATCCGGCGCCCGATCTCGGTCGATCCCGTGAAGGCGACCTTGTCGACGAGCGGGCTCTCCACGAGCGACTCGCCGGCTGCGGCGCCCGGGCCGGAGACCACGTTCACGACGCCCTCGGGGAGCCCGGCCTCCAGGCAGAAGCGGCCGATCGCGAGCGTGGTGAGGGGCGTGTACGACGCCGGCTTGATCACGACGGTGTTGCCCGCGGCGATCGCCGGCGCGATCTTCCACGCGGCCATCTGCGCCGGGAAGTTCCACGGCGTGATGCCGACGCACACCCCGATCGGCTCGCGCCGGAGGTAGTTCATCGAGCCGGGGCTTCGCGGCTGTGGTTCCTCGTCCTGCTCCTTGGCCGCGATGTCCGCGAACACGCGAAACGTCGAGATCACCATCCCGATGTCGGCGCCCTTCGCCATCCTGATGGTGTGACCCGCGTCCCTCGCCTCCAGCTCCGCAAGCTCACCGGCGTGCTGCTTGACGAGGTCGGCCACCTTGAGCAGGTGTGCGGCTCGCTCTCGGCCCTTCATCCGCGGCCACGGGCCTTCGTCGAAGGCCGCCCGCGCCGCCTCCGCGGCCCGCCTGGCATCCTCGGGTCCGCCGCGCGCGACGCGGGTGAACGCCTCGCCGGTCGAGGGGTCGATCGAGTCGAACGTCTCGCCCGAGGCGGCGTCGGTCGTCCCGGCGCCGACCACGAGCTGGTGGATCTCCGTCATGTGTGTGGCCTCCTGCGAGCGGGGTCGATCGAGATGGTAGCGCCGGGGCTCAAGCGAGCGGCCGCGAGCCGCGCCCGTGCGATGCGCTCGGCCGCCTCCTCGGTGCTCACGCCTTCGGTGTCGGCCCCGCGGTAGATCTGGCCGAGCACCTCGCCGATCCCCACGAGGCGCCGGTCCAGCTCGTCGCGGTTCCATCCGAGCGCCTCCTGGCCGACCAGGTGCAGGGCGCCGCCCGCGTTGATGACGTAGTCGGGCGCGTAGATGATGCCGCGGTCGCGGAGCGCGAGCGCGTCGGCGGCCGTGGCGAGCTGGTTGTTCGCCGACCCGGCGACCACGCGGCATTGGAGCTCGGGGATCGAACGGGCGGAGAGGACCCCGCCCGTCGCGCACGGCGCGAAGACGTCGCACTCGGCCGCGAATTCCTCGCCGGCGGGGACCAGGATCGAACCCGTGCCCGCCGCGAGCGCGCGCGCGCGATCCTCGACGACGTCGCTCACGAGCACCTTCGCGCCGGCCTCCACGAGGTGTCCGACGAGCTCGCTGCCCACGCGTCCCGCGCCCTGGACCATGACCGTCCGCCCCGAAAGCTCGGGTGAGCCGAACGCGTGCGCCACGCTCGCCCGGATCCCGTGGAAGACCCCGACCGCGGTGTCGGGGGCGCTGTCGCCCGAGCCGCCGCGCGAGGGGCTGCGGCCGAACGCGTAGGGGCAGCGGTCGTGGACCAGGTCCATGTCCGCCTCCGACGTGTTCATGTGTCGGGCCCGGTCCAGTACGCTCCGCGGAGCGACGCCACGATATCGGCGTAGCGCTCGATGACCCGGCGACGCGCGTCGGGGTCGGGGAGGGCGCGCACCGCGAGCACCGCCTTGCCGCCTCCCATCGGCAGCCCCGCGACGGCGAACTTGCGGGTCATCGCCGCCGAGAGGTCCATCGCGTCGGCGAGCCCGTCCGAGGCTGTGTCGTACACCTTCATGCGCGTGCCGCCGCTCGCCGGCCCGAGGGCGCTCGAATGCAGGCAGACGAACATCCACGTGCCGCTCGGCGCGTCGTAGTGAACGACGGTTTCCTCGCCCTCCCACGACTCGATCAATGCTTCGAACATGGCCCTCCCCACAGTCCCGGTGAGTGTAGCCGGGGCTACGATTGCCTCCGTGCTGATCGACCGGTTCCTGCCCGAGTTCGACGTGTCCGAGCATCACGTCACCCGGGTCCATGCCCCGGTCGATCGGGCCTACACGGCGGCACGGCGCATCGACCTGGGCCGCTCGAGGGTGATCCGCGGCCTCTTCACCGCGCGAGGCATCCCCCTCGCGATCCGGCGGCGGCCCCGGCCGAAGCTTCGCTCGCTGACACTCGACGACCTCGTCCGGGACGGCTTCGTGTGGCTCGCCCAGGAGCCTCCGCACGAGCTGGTGCTGGGGGTGGCCGGCTCGTTCTGGCGGCCGTCGGCGCGCGTGCTCCACCTGGACGCCACGGACTTCGAGGCCTTCGACGGCAAGGGATACGCCAAGGCCGCGTGGAACTTCCGCGTGATCCCGCTCGACGAGACCCGGTCGGTCGTCACGACCGAGACGCGCGTGCGGGTGCCGGACGACGAGTCCCGCCGCAAGTTCCTCCTGTACTGGGCGGCGATCGGCCCCATGTCCGGCCTGATCCGGCGGCAGGCCCTCGCGCTCATCAAGGACGACGCGGAGGCTCATCCCGGCCCGCAGGTAACATGACAGCCTGAGGGAGGCTCATCGATGACCTACGACGAGCGCGTGGCCGAGTTCAAGGCAGGGATCGACGCCGGCCGCAAGGTCGAGGCGGGCGATTGGATGCCGGACGAGTACCGCCAGGCCGCGCTCAAGTTTATCGAGATGCACGCGAACTCCGAGGTCATGGGGGCGCTTCCCGAGGGCACCTGGATCCCGCGCGCGCCGACCCTCAAGCGCAAGCTTTCCCTCACGGCGAAGGTGCAGGACGAGGTCGGACACGGTCAGATCCTCTACCGGGTCGCCGAGGACATCGGCAAGACGCGCGAGCAGATGTTCGACGACCTGGTGAACGGCAGGACGAAGTTCCACAACGTCTTCCATTACCCGGCCGAGACGTGGGGCGACGTCGCGTACATCGGCTTCCTGATCGACGGCGCGGCCCTCGTGAACCAGAAGGCGCTCCTCGATGCTTCGTACATGCCCTACGTGCGGGCGATGCGCCGGATCTGTCCCGAGGAGTCGCTGCACCTTCGCCACGGCGAGCAGTTGGTGCTCGAGCTCGTCTCCGGGAGCGACGCGCAACGCAAGCTCTTCCAGGATGCCGTGAACCGGTGGTGGCAGCCGACCATGCACTTCTTCGGGCCGCCGTCCAAGCAGAAGGACATGCTCATCTACTGGGGCATCAAGACGCGGACGAACGAGAGCCTCCGCCAGGAGTTCTTCACCACCTACGTGCCGAAGCTCTGGGACCTGGGCATCACCGTGCCCGACCCCGGGCTCGCGTGGAACGAGGAGCGCGGGGAGTGGGACTGGACCCAGCCCGACTGGGACGAGTTCTGGCGCGTGGTGAAGGGCGACGGGCCGATGACGCACATCCGCCTCGCCCAGCGAAAGACGGTCTGGGACACCCACGCGTGGGTGCGCGAGGTGTTCGCCGGCATCCCCGAGCAGCCGGCCGCCTGAGCGCGCCTGGCCTCGAGCGGAAGCGTCCGCCATGCCGGTCTGGGAGGTCCTGGGGAGGCGAACCGAAGGGGACGCCCTCGCGGTGGTCGGCGGCGTGAAGGCGCCGGACGCCGAGATGGCGCTGCTGCTCGCGCGCGAGACCCACTTCCGCCACAAGGAGGGCGTGTCCTACGGGGTCCGCCGGCGAGGCGAGGGACACATCCACGAGGGCACGTGGCCGGCGAACGAGCTGGGCGGCGTCACCGATCGCTCCTACCGGCGGCAGGAGGGTTACGTGGGGGTGGGGGCACAGATGAAACGGGTGCACCGGGAGCTCGCGGCGCGCGGCCTGGTCGTGCGCGGCCCCACGCCGCCCTCCACACGCTCGTCTCGGGATGACGTGGATGACTGAGGACGCCGACCCGAGGCTCGCGCTCCTCCTCGCGCTCGCCGACGACGAGCTCATCATCGGCCACCGCCATGCGGAATGGACGGGGTGGGCGCCGCACATCGAGGAGGACCTGGCGTTCTCCTCGATCGCGCAGGACGAGCTCGCGCACGCGCGGCTGCTCTACGGGCTCGTGGGGGCGATGACGGGACAGGGCGAGGACGAGCTCGCCTTCGGCCGCGCGCCCGCGGAGTACCGCAACGCCGTGCTCTGCGAGCGGCCGAATCGCCGACACGGCCGACGCCGTGCGGCTCGCCGCGCTCGTGCATTCTGCTTGGAAGGAGCTCGCCGACGTCGTAGCCCTCATGCGGCTCGAGGAGCGCTATCACCTCGAACACGCCAGGGCGTGGTTCCAGCGGATGGCCGGGGGCGCGTCGGCGACGGCGCGCGATCGACTGGCAACCGGGCTCACGGCGGCGGTGGGCGAGGCGATGGCCGTCTTCGAGCCCATCGCGGGTGAGGAAGCCCTCGTACAGGAGGGGGTGCTGCCGCGGCCGAGCGAGGACCTCCTCTCGCAGTGGATCGCGGAGATCGGCGCCGAGCTGGAGGCAGCGTCGCTCGACTTCGTGTTGGAGCGGCACGCGAGCCTGGGAGAGCTGGTACCGACGGGGTCGGGCGAGATGCAAGGCGAGACCGCGCTCGCACCTCCCGGGATCGGCCACCGCGAGGGGCGGTGGGTGCACGACGGCGGGTTCGTCGGGGCGGGTGGCCGCCGTGGGCGGCACTCGGATGACTTCGAGCCGCTCTGGGAGGAGATGACGAGCCTGTATCGCGCGCATCCGGGGGCGCGGTGGTGAGCGCGCCCGCGACGACGCTCGAGGCCCGGGTCCGGGAAGCGCTCGCCTCGGTGCACGACCCCGAGATTCCGCCTTGCACCATCGTGGACCTGGGGATCGTCGAACGGGTCGCCGTGTCTGGCGGGACGGTCGAGGTCGACCTGCTGCCGACCTTCGCCGGGTGCCCGGCCCTGGATGTGATCCGTGAAGACGTCGAGGCGGCCGTGCGCCTCGTCGCCGCGGACGTGAGCGTCCAGGTCCGGTTCGTCCATGCGCCGCCCTGGACGAGCGACCGCATCACCCCGGCCGGCCGCGCGGCCCTCGCGCGACATGGGATCACGCCGCCGGCCGGCGGCCCGGTCCTGATCCCACTCGAGGCCCTTCGGCGGCCCTCGGCGGCAGTCCTGTGCCCGTTCTGCGCGAGCGTCGACACCGTGCTCGAGAGCGCGTTCGGCCCCACCCTCTGCCGCTCCACCCACTTTTGCCGTAGCTGCCGCAACCCGTTCGAGGCGTTCAAGCCGAAGACCGCCGCCGGATGATCTCGCTCCGGCACGTGTCGAAGCGGTTCCCGGGGACGCGCGCCCCTGCGGTCGGCGACCTCTCCCTCGAGATCGCGCAGGGGGAGACGGTGGTGTTGGTCGGACCGTCGGGATGCGGCAAGACGACCACGATGCGGATGATCAATCGCCTCATCGAGCCGACCTCGGGCGAGATCTGGCTCGACGGGCGCAACGTCCTGCAGCAGGACCCGGTCCAGCTTCGCCGCGGGATCGGCTACGTCATCCAGAGCATCGGCCTGCTGCCGCACCGAACCGTCGCCCAGAACATCGCGACCGTGCCGCGGCTCGTCGGCTGGGACGACACCAAGGTGGATCGTCGGGTGCAGGAGCTGGCGGGCCTGCTCGAGCTCGACCCCGAGCTGCTCGGGCGCTACCCCGCGGAGCTCTCGGGCGGCCAGCGCCAGCGGGTCGGGGTCGCCCGCGCTCTCGCCGTGGACCCGCCGGTCATGCTCATGGACGAGCCGTTCGCGGCCGTCGACCCGATCGTGCGCGCGCGCCTGCAGGATCAGTTCGTCGACATCCAGGAGCGAATCCGAAAGACGATCGTCTTCGTCACCCACGACATCGACGAAGCCATCAAGATGGCCGATCGGATCGCGATCCTGAACCGCGGGGGCGTCGTGGAGCAGTTCGCGTCGCCGGAAGAGATCCTTCGCGAGCCGGCCAACGACTTCGTGAAGGAGTTCGTCGGCGCCGAGCGCGGCCTCAAGCGGCTGGCGCTCATCCGCGTCGCCGACATCGAGGTCGAGCCGGGCCCCGTCGTCGCGCCCGAGGCGACCGCGGAGGAGGCACGGCGGGTGATCGCCTCGTTCCCGTTCGACTGGACGAGCGTCGTGCAGCAGGGCGAGCTGCTGGGGTGGATCGACCTCGCCGCGCTCGACGGGCACGCTCGGGTGGCGGACCTCACCCCGCGGCCGTTCAGCGCCTACGTGACCGCCGCCAGCTCGCTACGCCAGGCGCTGGACTCGATCGTCACGTCCCGAACGCAGGTCGCGGTCGTCGCGCGCGAGGGTCAGCGGTACCTGGGGATCCTCACGCTGCAGCGGATCTCGAAGGAGATTGTCTCGTGAGGCCGGTC
>VAYJ01000179.1 GCA_005888465.1 Actinomycetota bacterium | reverse complement strand
TTGGAGGGTGCTCTGATGCCACAGCTTTAACGCATAGCGTACTCCGAGTCCGAGCGGTCTGCCTGGAGTAAGACGGCTCGGTGAGGTGGCTCACGAAGACGGGCTCTCGAGGCCGCCCAGTCTGGCTGACTCCAGCCAGAGGCGCCTGGCTGCGGCGTCGTCCTGCGCCTCCTTCGAGGGCGTGGCGGGGCGGCACTTGTAGAAGTAGGCGCCGCTGACACGCGCCACCTCGGGCGAAGAGGCGAGGTAGACGATCGTGTCCGCCCCTTTCTCGGGCGAGATGGCGAACGTCTTTGCCATGCGAACGACGTAGGAGAACAGGCCGCCGCTCTCATCCCCAAAGCGAGTGGCGACGAATCCTGGATGGAGACTGTTGGCGGTGACCCCAGTGCCGGCCACCGTAGACCTTGAATCCGCGATAGCGTTGAGCCGACTGGAGGTCGTCGAAGTCGAGCCGGGCGCGAGTGTGAGCGTTCGAGGAAGTGTTGACAACTCGCGCTGGCGCCGAGGCAATCAGCCGATCGCGCAGGCCATGCGTCAGCACGACATACGCCATGTGATTGACAGCAAAAGTCCGTTCCAGGCCGTCCTCGGTCACCTGACGGGAGCCGAACAAGGCCCCCGCATTGTTGATGAGGACGTCGATGCGCGTCTCTGCCGCGGCGATCTCGGCCGCCACCCGCTTCATCTCGACAAGCCGCGAGAGATCAGCATAGTGGATGCTGTGCGAGATGGGAGCGTGCTCGCGCAGCCGTGCCAGCATCGCCTGACCACGCACCTTGTCGCGGGCCACCAGCACCAGGCGCGCGCCCATGCTGGCCAGCCGCTCCGCCGCGACCCGCCCGATCCCCGAGGTCGCCCCGGTGATGACGATCGTCTTCCCTTGCATGGCACCTCCTCGCGCTACCTCGTCTAACCGCCACTGTAACAGTCGGCGAAAGCGCGGCACGCGTCGGAATCATCACTGCGTGCGATGCCGTTTGACCGTCTTCGTCCCCGATGCTATCGTCGGCGCCTCCGGACACGGACCAACGCCCAGCCGCCGCGGAGACACTAAATGCCGATGACGCGAGACCTGACGGACAGCATTCTGGGCCGGGTGACCGACGAGCAGGTCCTCGCTCTCGAGCAGGCGGCCATCCGCATTCCCAGCACCACCTTCGAGGAGCAGCGGATCGCGGACCACTTCGCCAACTACATGTCGAACATCGGCCTGAAGGTCGAGATGCTCGAGGTGACCCACCCCGCCAAGCCAGGCAAGAAGACGCGGCAGCCGATCGGCCGCCTCGCCGGCACCGGCGGCGGGCCGAGTCTCATGCTGAACGGGCACATGGACCCCGGGGTGGAGATGAGCGGGTGGACGGTCGATCCCTACGGCGCGAAGTTCGAGGACGGGTGGGTGTGGGGCATGGGCGCGCACGACGACAAGGGCGGTGTCGTCGCCGCCATCTGCGCCGTCGAGGCGATCGTCAAGTCCGGCGCGCGGCTCAATGGCGACGTGCTCGTGTGCCCGGTCGTCGCGCACAAGCTGGGCGGAGCCGGCACGCGCGCGCTACTGAAGCACGGCGTGCGGACCGATCTCGCGATCAACATGGAGCACTCGGCGAACACGATCGCCAGCGTCTGCGTCGGCGTGGTGATGATCCACGTCAAGACCCGCGCGCCCGAGCTCTTCTTCCGCTACAGCGCCGAGGCGAAGGCGGCGTACTGGAACCCCATCGAGCAGCAGGCGGAAATCATCCGGCGCATCGGCTCGAGCCTGGACCCGATCCCGCCCGGCGGCTGGCTCACCTTCACGCCGCATCCGGATCTGCCCGGGTTCCCGACCCACACCTTCGATACGATGCACAAGGAGCACTACTACCAGAAGAACTACACCGGGATGTCGAGCCGCGAATGCGACCTGCTCTTTCAGATCCGCACGGTGCCCGGACAGACCGTCGCCGGCGTCCGGGCGGACATGATCCGCCTTCTCGACGGCATCAAGAAGGAGTACCCCGCCTTCGACTACGAGCTCACCGTGCCGGCCGCGGGCACCGAGGAGGGCTGGTGCCAGGACCCGATGGAGGTACCGCGCACCCATCCCCTGGTGACCGCGCTGGCGGAGGGCCAGCGCCGCGCCTCGGCCACGGAGCCCGTCGTGGGCGGCTGGGGCCGCCTCGGAAACGTCGGCGACGGCAACATCCTTCAGGAGGCAGGCATCCCGACCGTGCAGTACGGCGCGGGCGACATCCGCATCTACAAGGAGTGGCCGACGCCGGACGAGCGCGTTCCGCTCGCCGATCTCGTGACGGCCGCGCGCGCGGTGGCGTACGCCACTTACCAGCTCTGCAGCTAAGCCTCGAGCGACCCGGAGGGCCTCATGGGGATCGGTAGTGGAAGCAGGGACACCGTCAATGTGGATCGCCTGCACGAGTTCATGGACCGCGAGCGGCTCGCGGCTGTCGTGGCGCGCTCGGGGCAGAACTTCACCTACCTCTCTGGCCTCGCGTATCCGGGTACGCTCGCGCGCCACGTGGACATCGCCGACTCGACGCGCGCGGTGATACTGCTGTGGCCGCGCCACGGCGACCCCGTCATCGTGCTCAATGCCATCGCGGAAAAGCTGACCGTCCGCGACTCGTGGGTGAAGCGGGTCTCGGTCTACGACGCCTACAACGAGTCGCCCTACGCCAGGCTCTGCCAGGTGATCAAGGAGGCCGGGCTCGAAGGGGAGCGGATCGGCTTCGAGAAGAACTACCTGAGCGCCGAGCACTGGGAGGAGGTGCGGCGCGGGCTGCCGCGCGTCGAGATGGTCGACTGCAACCGCATGATGGATGCCGTGCGCTGGGTGAAGACACCCGCCGAGCTGGCGCTCCTGCGCAGGGGCGCCGACCTGCTCGACGACGCCTACGCCGAGGTGTTCCCGACCATCAAGCCGGGGCGCGAACTGGGCGCACGGCATCCTGAACTCCCACCGCAACATCATCCCCTACGCGGGGGAGAGCGATGAGCTGTTCCTCCGGGGCGACGTCGTCCGCACCGACTACGTCGCCTACCTCGACGGCTATCCGGGGCACCAGTCGCGCGTGGCCATCCTGGGCAAGCCGAGCGCCGCGCTCCGCGAGGACTACGCCCGCTACCACGACGCGTACGTCAAGATCATCGACGCCTGCCGTCCGGGCGTGACGGCCGGGGGCGTCTACGACTTCGCCGTCGAGACGTTCGCCAAGCTGGGCTGGCAGTACACGTCCATCCTGGTCGGGCACAGCGTGGGGGCGTGGTGGCACCAGCAGGAACCGATCGTCGCGCGCGGCCGCGACCTCACGCTGGAAGAGGGCATGGTGCTCGCCCTCGAGCCGCACGGGCTCAATCCCGGCCCCGGCTTTCTCCATCTTCAAGATATGGCAGTGGTCCGCCGCGTAGGCCCCGAGCTGCTCTCGACCAAGTTCTCCACCAAAGAGATGTTCGTGATCGAGTAAGGAGGCATCCATGCCCGCCCGCCGCCTGCTGCGACACATCACCCCGTGGCTCGCTCTCGTCACCCTGCTCGGTGGCGTCGCGGTGCCTCGCCCCACCGTCGCGGCGAAGGCCGGCGGCCGGCTCGTCTACGCCGCCCGGCAGGACATCGACACCCTCGACCCCCACATCACCAATCGCGCGGCCACCCGCAAGATCCTCATCCAGTTCATGGACACGCTCGTGGTCATCGACCCGAAGGACGGCAGCGTGAAGCCGGGGCTCGCGGAGAAGTGGGAGACCTCGCCGGACGGCAAGACATACACCTTCCACCTGCGGCGGAACGTGAAGTTCCACGACGGCACCCCATTCGACGCGGCGGCCATGAAGTTCACCTTCGACCGCATCCAGACCCCGCTGGGGGCCCCCAGCGTCGCGCGCTCGTTCATCGGCCCGTACGAGGCCTCCGAGGTGGTCGACCCCTACACGCTCCGCGTGAAGTTCAAGCAGCCCTATGCGCCCTTCCTCCGCATGGCCGCGCTGTCGCCCCTCGGCCCCATCTCGCCGACCGCCGTCCAGAAGATGGGCGATCAGTTCTCGCGGAAGCCCGTCGGCACCGGGCCGTTCATTGTGAAGGAGTGGATCACCAAGGACCAGGTCGTCCTCGTGCGCAACCCCGCCTACCAGTGGGCGCCGGCGCTCGCCGAGCACCAGGGCCCCGCGTACCTCGACGAGATCGTGTGGCGGTTCGTCCTGGAGGCGCCGACGCGGACCGCCGTCATCCAGACGGGCGAAGTCAACGTGGCCGAGGACCTCTCGTACGCCGACGTGGCAGGCCTCGAGAAGAATGCCGACATCCGAATCCTGCGCGGCGTGCCGGCCGGCACGCCCTGGACCATTTACCCGAACGTCCAGCGCGCCCCCACGACCGAGCTCGCCGTGCGCCGGGCGCTCGGCTATGCCATCAACAAGGACGCGATCGTGCGGGTTGTGTTCCACGGCGAGAGCCGTCCCGCGTGGTCGCTCCTGCAGCCCACCACGCCGGGCTACGCGCCGCTCGCCAAGGAGCTCTCGCCCTACGACCCGGCGAGGGCCAAGAAGACCCTCGACGAGGCCGGCTGGAAGCCCGGCGCCGACGGCATCCGCGTGAAGGACGGCAAGCGGCTCGAGCTTCTCTGGATCTTCGGCTCGAACAACGGCTACGAGGAGATGGCGCCGCTGATCCAGGCGATGGCCCGCGAGGTGGGCATGGACATCCAGCTGCGCGAGCAGCCGCGCGCCCAGATGGAGGAGGCGAACCGCAAGAGCGAGCACAACATCGGCGAGGTCAACTGGTGGTTCCCCGACCCCGCCATCATGACCACCAATTTCCACACCAAGAGCCTCTTCGGCTTCAACCGCCCGCGGCTGTCCAACCCCGAGGTCGACCAGATGCTCGACCAGGCGGCGGCCATGACCGCGGAGGGCCAACGCATGGAGCTGTACAGGAAGATCCAGCGCACGCTCTTCGAGATGGCCGCCGCCTACCCGCTGGTCGATCAGGTGACGGTCGTGGGGGTGCGCAAGGAAGTCAAGGGCTACCGGTTCAACGTGGTCACCTTCCCGATCCTGTACGACGTGTCGCTGGAGAAGTAGCCATCCGGCGTCACCGGCGCGCCGACCGCGGCCTCTCGTCGCGCCGCTGATGTTCGTCTATCTGCAGCAGCGGCTCGCCCTGGCGCTCCCCGTCGTCTTCGGAGTGTCGGTGGTCGTGTTCGCGATCGTGCACCTGCTGCCCGGCGACCCCGTGCTGGTCATGCTGAGCGGGGCCAACGCCACGCCGGAGCAGGTGGCGGAGCTTCGCGCCCAGCTCCGCTTCGAGGACCCCATCGCCGTGCAGTACGCGCGCTTCCTGCGCCGCGCCCTCGTGGGCGACCTCGGAGTCTCCATTTTCAGCAAGCGCCCCGTCATCGAGGAGATCGCCGACCAGCTCCCCAGCACGCTGGAGCTGGCCGCGGCGGCGATCGCCATTGCAGTCGCCGTCGGCCTCGTCCTCGGCATCCTGGCCGCGCTCCGACCCAACTCCTGGCTCGACCGGCTGTCGATGCTCGTCGCGCTCGGCGGCATCTCGATGCCGAGCTTCTGGCTCGGCCTGCTCCTCATCTTTGCCTTCTCGCTCGAGCTCGGCTGGCTGCCGGCGACGGGCCAGGGTGGCTGGCGCCGCTTGATCCTTCCCGCGGCGACGATCGGGCTGGGCTACGCGGCCGTCGTCGCCCGCCTCGTGCGCTCGAGCTTCCTCGAAGTCCTCGGCAACGCGTACATCGGCACCGCGCGCGCGAAGGGGCTGGCCGAGCGGGCCGTCGTCCTCAAGCACGCCCTCGGCAACGCGCTCATCCCCGTCGTCACCATCATCGGCGTGCAGCTCGGCAACCTCCTGGCGGGCACCATCATCGTCGAGACGGTCTTTTCGCGCCGGGGCATGGGCCGCCTCGCCGTCACCGCCGTCCTCGACAAGGACTATCCGCTCATCCAGGGCGTCGTCCTCGTCAGTGCCCTCGGCTATGTCCTCGTCAACCTGCTCGTGGACGTCTCGTACTCCATCATCGATCCCCGCATCCGCCACCGGGGCGGCGCGGCGTGACCGCAGCCGTTCGCCTGCTCTGGCGGCGCAAGGCGGCCGTGCTCGGCGGCGCCATCCTCGCGCTTGTCGTCGGACTCGCCGTCGCCGGCCCCGCCGTCACCCGCACCGACCCGTTGAAGATGAACCTGCTCAAGGCGCTCTCGCCCCCGAGCGGCTCCCATCCGTTCGGCACCGACCAATACGGCCGCGACATCCTCACCCGCGTGATCACCGGCGCGCGGCTCTCTCTGGTCACCGGCCTGGGCGCGGTCGTGATCGCTCTCGCGGGCGGCCTTGGCCTCGGCCTGGTGAGCGGCGCCGCCGGGGGCTGGATAGACCTCCTCATCATGCGAATCGTCGACGTGATGATGGCGTTCCCCAGCGTGCTGCTCGCGCTTGTCGTCGTCGCCGTCCTCGGCCACGGCTCCACGAACGTCATGGTCGCGGTCGGCGTGTCGCTGATCCCGACCTTCGTGCGCCTGATCCGCGGCAACGTGCTCGTCGTCCGCGAGCAGGCCTACATCGAGGCCGCGCGTGCCCTCGGCGGCCGACCACGCCGCGTCACGCTCCAGCACATCCTGCCGAACATCCTCGCGCCCGTGATCGTCCTGGCCACCATCGCCATCGCCTGGTCGATCATCATCGGGGCCTCCCTGAGCTTCCTCGGCCTCGGCCCGCGCCCCCCCATTCCCGAGTGGGGCGTGGACCTCAGCAACGGCCGCAACTATCTTCTCCGCGGCTGGTGGATCTCTGCGGGCCCGGGCGTCGCCATCATGACCACGGTGGTCGCCGTCAACCTCGTGGGCGACACGCTCCGGGACGTGCTCGACCCGCGGCTACGCTCGCTGACGAACTTGTAGTGGATGGCAGCTTGAAACTGAGTCGGTTATAGAGTTGGGACTCGTGATAGCTATTGTGCGCTACGGCGGCGCGCTAGATATCCTTAGCGCAGTTTGAGGGTGCAGGAGGAACGCGATGGCAGTGCTTCACTTCGTAGTCAAGGGATGGACGGTTTGGGCGGGCCTTCTGACTCTCGCCCTTGGATTGCTGCTCGGCCTCAGAGAACCGATGCCTCAAAGTGTATTACTCATCGGCATGGGTGTGCCGGCTTTCGTCGCGTGCTTGGTTGGGCGGCTGCTCCTTGCCAGCTACCTACGC
>VAYJ01000178.1 GCA_005888465.1 Actinomycetota bacterium | reverse complement strand
AAGTTGCCCTCTATCAAGAGGCCCGTGATGCTGCACCCGTTGCCATCGTGGCATCCGAAGTAGAGGGCAGTGGCCAAGGAGTTGCGAATCACGTTTCGCCGAACGACGAGCCCGCGCACGCTCGCGTGGTTCGCCACCACCGCGAGGGAGCCGAGATGACTGAAGTGGCAGTCCTCGATGGTGACCCCGTTGGCGTTGAAGATCCGGATGGCATCGGCGTCAGGATGCGTTGGCCCGAACTCGAGGCCCCGGATGGTAACGTGGCTGGCCCGCACCTCGAAGACATTAGTGGTGCTGCCGCTGTAGAGGATCCGGGGTCGCCGCGTGGGATCGGCGGCCCGAATCACGATCGGGATGCCCAGTTCGCCGCCCCGGCGAATGGCGCAAGGCCCCTGATAGTCACCGGGAGCAAGCACGAGCTCCTCCCCGGCGGGCAGCGCGTTGATCTCAGCGCAGAGGTTCGATTCGGGTCCGATCTCCCGCGCGGCAATCTGAGGCGACCACATCAACGACAGGGCCAGGAGCACGGCCCCCGACATGGCAACCGTGCAGGCCGTGGGGCGGCGCTTATCGGTCATCATCACGGCCCATTATACTTGACAGGCTCGCGACTCTTGGCCACCTTCGGTTCATGCTTGCCACTTCCCGCCAGGCCATGGGAGCCAATCCACCCTACGAGCAGATCGCGAGGACTCCATAGCTCCGCCGATCGGCTTCAATCTCATTGGCCATGTGAGCGGCAATCTAGGCCTGGGAGTGACCGCTCGCCAGGTGGCCGCCCTCATCTTGAGCAAGGGCTTCCCGCTTGCCGTGCTCGACATTGATCCCGGGGCGGGGCGGGGTGACTACGATCACAGCTTTCACGAGCATCTTGTCTCGTCGGCCGAGGCCCTGCCCCATCCGATCAATCTCTTCGTCCTTTCGCCCGGCTCGCTCTGCGCCATCGCGGAGAGCCCCGCCCAGCGCTGTCTTCTCCTGAGGCCCGATTGCATTCAGTCGGCTGTGCTGATGTGGGAGCACACGATAATCCCTCGGCGCTGGCTTTCCACCCTGCAGCGGCTGGACATGATCGTCGCCGGGTCCAGCTTCGTCCAGGCGGCCTTCGCCACGCGCCTGGACGGTGTCCTCACCATTCCCGCCCTCTTCCCCCTCCGCATCCCGCAAGTCCTGCCATCCCGGCAGCGCTTTGGCCTGCCCCCGGACGTCGTCATCTTCGTGACCAGCCTCGAGCCCCGCAGTGATCCCGAGCGAAAAAATCCCCTCGCCGCCGTCGAGGCTTTTGGTCGCGCGTTTCCCGCTGACGTCCGCGCCATGCTCGTGATCAAGGTCAACAATCCAATGGGCGAGAGCAATCAGCCCGCCATGATGCTGCGCCTTCGTGAGGCATCCGCGCGCGACCCCCGCATCAGAATCATCGAGGAGCAGTACTCCTACGAGCAGGTGCTCACGCTCTACGCGGCCTGCGATGTCTTCGTCTCGCTGCACCGCTCTGAAGGGTTCGGGCTGGGCCTCATCGAAGCCATGGCCCTCGGCAAACCCGTGATCGCCACGGCATGGTCGGGCAACATGACATTCATGAACTCGCTCAATTCATGTCTGGTCGGCTATCGGCTGATACCCGTGAAGGCCACCCATCGCGAGTATTCGAAGCGCCTGCTCGGCCGGGGCGCAGTATGGGCCGACCCTGACATCGCTGACGCGGCGACCTGGATGACGCGCCTCGCTCAGGATGCCTCCCTGCGCTCGGCGATTGGCTCGTCCGCGAGTGCATGGGTCGCCGCCTACGAGACGGAGGCCGAGCGGGGTGCCTTCCTCGACGAGATCACCACGAGGAGCGAACAGCTCCCTCACATGCCTTCCTATCAGCGGAGGAAGGAGGGCCTGCACGCCTGGGAGCGCGAGCTGGTTCGAGGCGACAAACGCCGAGCGCGGCGAGAGTCGATCACTTCCAGGTTGAGTCAGTACCGCTGGAGCGTCAAGCGGCTGCTCGGCAAGCACTCCTAGCTCCGCCGAGCGAGGTCACCCCGGGCGCGGCGCTTGTCCTCGGCGGAGCCCTCTGTCCAGAAGCCTCTTGATTCGAGCCCACCCGGCCCAACCCATCTCGCGGAGACGCTGCTTGGCATAGCCCGGCGGCGTGATGGAGAGGCGCGGGATCCGGCGCTGCAGGGCCTCGAAGTTCGAGCGGGCCAGATCGTCGAAGTCGCCCCCGACCTTTGCCTGGCGCTGTGCTTTACGCACGGCCCTGGCCAGCGCGTAGGCCAGATCGACGGGCGGGCGACGCTGCGCCGCGACCGCCCGCGCCGGGGCGAAGTCTGGATGATAGGCGAGGCGATCAAGCATGACCAGACCATCGAGCTCGTTGGTGAATCTCGATCGACGGCCTTCCTTCTGTGTGGTCGAATCCGCGTGGACCCGGAAGGTGGCCAGCGGCTCTTTGATGAAGGCCAGGCCCCGGTTGACGCCGATGCGAGCGAAGTATTCCCAATCGACGAGCACTCGCATGTCCGAGACGAAGGGGCCGAAACGCTCGAAGAGCGAGCGATGGATCAGGGTGGCCGTCGGCTCGCCGATGAAGTTGATCATTGGATAGTCGATGAGGCAGTCGGCGAACTGTTCCGCGGGGACAATGGCCGGCCACTCCGCGCGCCGGGCCATCAGATGCTTTGCCTCGTGCGTCTCGTACCAGCCGCGGATATCTACGTCTCCTTCTCCCGAGACATCCAGACGACGGGCGGTCACCACGAACGGGGTGTCGGGTCCCGCGTGGGCGAGCATGGTGGCCAAGCACGTGGGGGCGAGGTAGTCGTCCTGGAAGAGAAACTTGATCCAGGCGCCGCGCGCGAGCTCTACACAGCGGCGCCAGTTTCCGGCGAGTCCCAGGTTTCTCGGATTCGTGGTCACGCGCACACGTCCGTCGCGTGCAACGAAGCGCTCGGCCACTGCGACGGTCTTGTCGGTGGAGGCATCGTCGACGACCAGCACCTCGAAGTCTTCGTGCGTCTGGCCCAGGGCGCTCTCCAGACACCGAGCAAGGTAGCGGGCCCCATTGAAGGTAGGGATGCAGATAGAGACCGTTGGAGTCGCGCGCGGCATTAGTTTCTTCGACGGTCCCGCCCGCTCACGGTGTACTCCTCCTCATAAGGTCTGGGCTCAGAACGTATATGCTCCGCTCAAGGATCGGCGAGACATCGATGCCTTGCTTCTAGCTGTGCGTGTTGCTCGAACAGAACCTGCTTTCGCATGGTGGCTGTGAAAAGGAGTGCAGATACTTCGCGCCCGGAAGAAGCGCCAGTACGGATCCCGCTTGCGGTTCTTTCTCCGGCCGTACCATGCCCTCTCTCTACCCGCCGACGTCCGCCGGACGCTGCACGAGCATTGTGTCTCGCGCGTCTCCCCATAGTCTTACGGGTCGGGCCCGGAGTGAACTTCCAGACTTCATTTTACCGGTCAGTTGTCCAGATAGCATCTCACGACGCAATAGGTCGCCTCTCGGCCGGCTCCGCACCTCCCCGCGCTCACGTCCACGATCAGCCGCAGCGATATAGTCTAGTGAACCAGAGCACAGCGAGTATCCGGGACCGGCGCGCAACCCGGCAACGGTGCTACGGCAGCGTGGTCGAAGCCGTGGCCGTCGAACCGTCGGAAAAGGTTGTGGTCAGTGTCAGCGTGCGGCCGGGCAAGAACTCGCTGCCCAGGTAGTCTGCCGCGAACACCACGAAGCTCCCCCCATCGGCCACCGGGAAGTTCACCGCCAGCGTCCCGGACGCGTTCAGCACCGCCCCGTCCACCGTCGGCGCCGCCGCTAGCACCCAGTGCCCCGTCCCCGGG
>VAYJ01000175.1:4761-8475 GCA_005888465.1 Actinomycetota bacterium | reverse complement strand
GCCCGTGACGACGATGCGGCGAGGCACGCTAGGCCGCGACCCCGAGCTTCGTGGCAACGAGCTGGATCGCCTGGCCCACCGTCTTCACGCCCTCCATCTCCTCCTCGGGGATCGTGACGCCGAACTCCTCCTCGAGGGCGAGCACCGCCTCGACGAGGTCGAGCGAGTCCGCGTCCAGGTCCTCCTGGAACCGGGACTGGGGCGTCACCTTGTCCTCCGGGACCGACAGGTTGTCGGCGAGGATCGCGCACACCTTGTCCTGGAGTTCCCCCATGTCCATACCCATCCTCCCCTTTCCCTCGAGTCCCGAGTGCCGTCGTTCCCGTCTGGTGGTCAGGCGGAGAGGCCGCCGTCCACGGCGATCACTGCGCCGCTCACGTAGGAGGCCTCCGGTCCCGCGAGGAACGCGATGACCGCCGCCACCTCCTCGGGTGTCCCGAACCGCCCAATCGGCGTCATCTCGATGTACTTCGCCCGGAGCTCCTCGCTCGCGCCCTCGGTCATCCTTGTGTCGACGAACCCCGGGCACACGGCGTTCACCGTGATGCCGCGGCTTCCCACCTCGCGGGCGAGCGACCGCGTCATCCCGACCATGCCGGCCTTCGACGCCGAATAGGCGGCCTGGCCGGGGTTGCCGCGGAGCGCCGCGACGGAGGCGACGTTCACGATGCGCCCGTATCGCGCGCGCATCATGCGCGGCAGGGCGCGACGGATGCAGAGGAACGCGCCCCTGAGGTTCGTCTCGATCGTCGCATCCCACGCCTCGTTGGAGTACTTTACCGCGAGCCCGTCCCGCGTGTAGCCGGCGTTGTTCACCAGGACCCGCACGGCCCCGATCTCCGCCTCGATGGCCGCGAAGCCCGCGTCGACCGAGGCCTCGTCCCGAACGTCGAAGGGGAGCGCGATCGCGACGGCGCCCTCGACGCGCGCCTTCGCAGCAGCGTCCTCGGCACCCTCGCGGTCGGAGCGATACCCGAGCGCCACCGCAAGGCCCGCGCGCGCGAGCGCGAGAGATGTCGCCTGCCCGATCCCGCGGGATGCGCCCGTCACGAGCGCCGCGCCGCCCTCGCTCATGCGCCGGCTCCCGACGGCGCGGGCGCCGTCCACCGGATCAGGTTGGCGCCCCAGGCGAGGCCCGCGCCGAACGCGGCGGTGAGCACCAGGTCGCCGGGGTGCAGGCGCCCCGCCTTCCACGCGCGGTCCATCGCGATCGGGATCGACGCGGCGGAGGTGTTGCCCACCTCGGCGACGTCGATCACCACGCGCGCGGGATCGATCCCCAGGCGCTTGCCGACCGCGGCGATGATGCGCGCGTTCGCCTGGTGCGCGATCACGATGGTCACGTCGTTCCCTGAGAGGCCCGCCTTTTCGAGCACGCTCGCGCAGGCCGCCGCCATCCCGACGACGGCCTGGTGGAAGACGGTCTGGCCGTTCTGCATGTGGATCTGGTGCCCGTGCGTCGCCGCCGTCTCAGCCGTGGCGGGCTGCTCGGACCCCCCGGCCGGGATCGTCAGCAGCTCGGCCTGCGTGCCGTCCATGGCCAGGAGCGAGTCGATCACACCCGGCTCCTGGGCGGGCTCCAGGAGGGCCGCTCCCGCGCCGTCGCCGAAGAGCACGCACGTCGTGCGGTCGCTGAGGTTCAGCGCCCGCGAGAGCACCTCGGCGCCGATCACGAGCACGCGGTCGGCCGCGCCCGCGCGGATCTGGGCCGAGCCGACCGAGAGGCCGTAGACGAATCCCGCGCAGGCAGCGTTCAGGTCGAACGCGGCGCAGCTCATCCCGAGCTTCGCCTGCACGAACGCCGCGGTCGAGGGGAGCGGCCGGTCCGGCGTGCACGTGGCGACGATCAGCAGGTCGACGGCGCTCGGGTCCCAGTCCGCCGAGCCGAGCGCGCGCGTCGCGGCATCCACCGAGAGTGTCGAGGTGGTCTCGCCCGGCCCCGCGAAGCGCCTCGTGTGGATGCCGGTGCGTTCGATGATCCACTCGTCGGAGGTTTCGACGAGCGACTCGAAGAACTCGTTGGGAACGACGCGGTAGGGAAGGGCCGACCCGACGGACGCGATGCGCGCGAACCGTTCGTTGCTCATCGCTCGCCTCCGGAGCTCCGGCGGGGGAACTCGTCGAGCCAGACGAGCGGTTGGCCCGGCATGACGGGCTCGCCGTCGCGCACGAGGATCCCCGAGACCCGGGCGTCGACCGGCGCGCGCACCTCGACCGAGGAGCTCCCCTGTTCGATCACGGCGACCGGCTGTCCGGCCGTCACGTATTCGACGCCGTCCTCGAAGCGCACGGGTGGGAGGTGGCGCATCCGGCCGGCTGCGGGGGAGACGACCAGCCGGAACGCGAGGCCGCCCGACTCGCCGACCGCCTGCGAGGATGCGTCGGCGATCGGTCGCGCGGCTCCCTCGGCCATGCTCATGCCCCCTCGCTCCGGCGCGCCTCGCCGCCGTCGCGAAGGAGCGCAGCCACCTCGGCCATCTGCGCTGGCGAACCCACCGAGCGCACGATCGCCTCGGGGAGCGCCCGACGCGCGAGCTTGCCGAGCACCTCGCCCGGGCCCGCCTCGATCACGACGCCGACGCCCATGTCGGCCATCGCGCGCATCGTCTGATCCCACCGGACCGCCGACACCAGGTGGCGCGACAAGAGGTCGCGAACGACGAGCGGCTGCGTCGTCGGCTTGCCGCTCGCGTTGGGGATGACGGGGAACTCCGGCACCGCGAAATGGATGCGCGAGAGCGCCTCGCGCACCGGCTGCACGGCCGGCGCCATGAGCGGCGAATGGAAGGCGCCCGCGACCTGCAGCCGTACCGCCTTCGCGCCGCGGCTTCGCGCGAGCTCCTCTGCGCGCGTGATCGCGGCGAGGGAACCCGAGAGCACGGTTTGCTTTGGCGCGTTCTCGTTCGCGACCGCGAGCGTGTCGCCGCGGCCGGCGACCTCACACACCTCGCGCGCCTCGTCGAGCGAGAGGCCCATGATCGCGGTCATGGTCCCGGGGTTCGCATCCGACGCCTGCGCCATCGCCTGCGCGCGTGCGGCGAGCGCCGACAGGCCGGGCTCGA
Organism: Actinomycetota bacterium; assembly: GCA_005888465.1. GTDB lineage: Bacteria > Actinomycetota > UBA4738 > UBA4738 > UBA4738 > AC-55. Next base: position 5,413 of record VAYJ01000175.1, on the reverse strand, counting down.
GCTCCACCGCGCCCGAGGCGACGAGCGCCGCGTACTCGCCGAGCGAATGACCCGCCGCGACGTCGCACGGCACGCCCTCCGCGCGCAGCACGGCGAACGCGGCAAGATCGCACGCGAACACCGCCGGCTGCACGATGTCCGTTCGCGAGAGCGCGTCGGGGTCGCGGCTCGTCTCGACGACGTCCCAGCCGAGGATGACGGAAGCGCGCTTCAGGAGATCGTTCCCCGCGGGGTGCTCGGACCAGGCGTCGGCCATGCCCGGGTACTGCGAGCCCTGGCCGGGAAACACTACCGCGACGCCCGTCATCTCGTCCTTCCTCCGCGCCTGCCTGCGCAAATGCGGGCCCAAGTCGGCCTAGGATAGTCCAAACGGTGGGTTGCCATTCGCCATGAGCCTCCTGTACAAAGGGTCAATGCGCAAGGGCTGGCTCCAGGGCGTGCCGTCCAAGTCCCCCCCCAAGCCCGAAGGGATCACCGGCTTCCTCGGACGGGACATGGCCGTGGACCTGGGGACGGCGAACACCCTCGTCTACGTCCGCGGCCGTGGCATCGTCCTGAACGAGCCCTCGGTCGTCGCCGTGAACACCGTGACCGGCGCGATCCTCGCGGTCGGTGCCGAGGCCAAGCGTATGATCGGCCGAACCCCGTCGCA
>VAYJ01000175.1:0-4745 GCA_005888465.1 Actinomycetota bacterium | reverse complement strand
TCGACATCACCGAGAAGATGCTGCGCTATTTCATTCAGAAGGTGCACCACCGCCGGTTCCTCGCGAAGCCGCGCGTCGTCGTGTGCGTGCCGAGCGGCATCACGAGCGTGGAGCAGCGCGCCGTCGAAGAGGCGACGATCTCGGCGGGCGCCCGCGCCGCGTTCATCATCGAGGAGCCGATGGCGGCCGCGATCGGCGCGGGCCTGCCGATCCACGAGCCTCGCGGCAACATGGTCGTGGACATCGGCGGCGGCACGACGGAGGTCGCCGTGATCTCGCTCGGGGGCGTCGTCACCTCTACGTCGGTGCGCGTGGGCGGCGACGAGCTTGACGAGGCGATCATCCAGTTCGTGAAGAAGGAGTTCTCCGTCGCGCTCGGCGAGCGCACGGCGGAGGCGATCAAGCTCGCGGTCGGCTCGGCGTTCCCGACCGCCGACGAGATGATCGCGGAGATCAAGGGACGCGACCTGGTGAGCGGGTTGCCGAAGACGATCCACGTCACGTCCGAGGAGATGAACGCGATCATCGACGCCGTCAAGAACACCCTGGACCGCTGCCCGCCGGAGCTCTCCGCCGACATCATGGACAAGGGCGTGGTGCTGACCGGCGGCGGGGCGCTCCTGAAGGGGCTGGACGAGCGGCTGAAGCACGAGACCGGCATGCCCATCCACATCGCGGACCAGCCGCTCTCGTGCGTCGCGATCGGCTCGGGCAAGTGCCTGGAGGAGTTCGAGGTCCTCAAGCGGGTACTGGTCTCCTCCAACCGGAGGTAAGCCGGGCGTGGCGCTCAGCCGGCGCGTCCGGAGCACTCGCCTCCTGGTGATCTCCCTCGTCATGGCGAGCCTGCTCGTCATCACGGTCGACTACCGGGGCGGCACGTCGGGTCCCTTCGAGGTGGCGGGCCGCGCGCTGCAGACGGTCGTCGGCACGCTGCAGTCGGGCGTCTCGAGGGTGCTGCAGCCGATCGGGTCGTTCTTCAGCGGGCTCGTGCACATCGGGTCGCTGCAGGCCCAGAACCACCGCCTCCAGCAGGAGATCCAGGACCTGCGGGAGAAGGCCCAGCACGACACCTCGCTGCGACGGCTGATCGACGAGTTCAACTCGCTCTACAAGCTGCAGCAGACCTACGGGCTGCAGGGGGTCGCGGCGACCGTCATCGGCCAGAGCGTGAACAACTTCCAGTGGTCGGTGACGATCAACCGAGGCTCGGGCGACGGCATCAAGCAGGACATGCCGGTGGTCTCCGGCGACGGCCTGGTCGGCCACGTCGTCTCCGTGACGTCGAACACGAGCATCGTGCTCCTGGTCCTGGACCCCGATTCGTTCGTGGACGGCCGGCTCTCGAGCTCCGGCGTCACGGGGGGCGTGCAGGGGGAGCGCAACAAGGACCTGCAGATGAGCCTGGTGCCACCGGACACGAAGGTGTTCCCCGGCGAGCAGGTGGTCACGTCGGGCTACCAGTCCGGCCTGTACCCCCCCGAGATCCCCATCGGGTCGGTGTCGCACGTGTACATCCAGGACGGTGGGCTCAACAAGCTCATCACGATCCGCCCCGCGGTCGACTTCTCGGCGCTCGAGATCGTCCTCGTCGTGACGGGGTACCTCGCGCCGACCACCCGCACGCCGCCCCCCTCGCCGACGCCCTCCCCCTGATGGAGGGCGCCCGATACACTGGCCCGCGTGCGGCGCGCGCTCTCGTGGAGCGCGGTGGTCATCACCGCGCTCGTCCTGCAATCCACGGTCTTCGCCCAGATCACGCTCATCGGCGTGAAGCCGGAGCTCGTCTACCTGGTGACGATCGTGCTCGCGCTCCTCGAGGGACCGTCGGCCGGCGCGGTCGCGGGGTTCGGTGGTGGAATGGCGCAGGACTTTCTCCTGAACCAGCCGAAGGGGATCACCGCGCTCACCCTGACCCTCGTCGGCTACGCGGTCGGCATGATCCGCCAGTACGTCGTCACGCCCAGCCCGCTGCTGCCGGTGTTCGTCGTGGCGGGGGCGACGGCGGTCGGGGTCCTGTTCTACGGCGCGGTCGCGTTCCTCTTGGGGGTCGAGATCGGGGGCGGTTACCTGACCCGCGCGGCCCTGCTCTCCGGTCTCTACAACGCGATCCTGACGCCGGTCTTCTATCCGATCATCCGCCGCGTCGCGGAGTCCTCGCGCACGAAGAAGGTCTTCCGCTGGTGAGCGGCCGATGAGCGAGACGAGTACCCGCACGCGCCTGAAGGTCCTCGGCGTCCTCGTCGTGTTCATGTTCAGCGGGCTCACGACGCGCCTGTGGTTCCTGCAGGTGCTCGCCTCGCCGAAGTTCGCGAACCTCGCGAAGGACAACCAGGTGCGCCTGGTCCCGATCGAGCCGGTGCGGGGCGAGATCCTCGATCGCCGCGGCAACGTCCTCGTCGGCAACCGCGCGACCACCGTCGTCCTGGTCGATCGCCGTGAGCTTGGGTCCCAGGAGGAAGACGTCCTGTATCGGCTGGCCCAGCTGCTGCACCTGCAGGTGAGCGACATCCTGTCGAAGCTGAACAGCCTCAAGTACCTGCCGTACCAGCCGGTCCCCATCGCCGGCGACGTCCCGAAGGAGACGATCTTCTACATCGAGGAGCATCCGCGGGACTTCCCCGGCGTGAGCTTCGAGGTCGATCCGGTCCGCGAGTATCCCGACGGCTCGCTCGCCGCCCAGGTCCTGGGCTACGTGCTCCCGATCTCCTCCACGCAACTCGCCGAGCCCGCGTTCGCGAACTATCAACCGGGCGACCTCGTGGGCGACGCCGGCGTGGAGGCGGCCTACGAGCAATACCTCCGAGGCCACGTCGGCTATCAGGAGATCCAGGTCAACGCCGCCGGCAAGGTGCTGAACCCCGACTTCGGCACCGAGGGCGCGAAGTCGGGCGACAACGTGGTCCTCTCGATCGACCAGCGCATCCAGGACCTCGCGCAGAGCAGCCTGGACCTGGGCATCCAGCTCGCGCGGCACACGGCCGACCGGACCTCGGGGAAGTTCCTGCGGGCGACCGGCGGGGCGGTGGTCGTGATGGACCCGAATACCGGCCAGGTGGTCGCGATGGCCTCGTACCCGACCTACGACCCGTCGGTGATCCTCGACGGCCTCTCCCAGGCCGAGTACGACAGGCTGAACGCGCCGTCCAGCAACGAGCCCCTGCTGAACCGCGCGACGCAGGGTCTGTATCCGGCGGGTTCGACGTTCAAGCCGTTCGTCGCGGCCGGGGCGCTCGCCGAGCGCATCGCGAAGACGGACGGCAAGTACGACTGCCCGGCGGCTTACTACGCGCCGAACGACGCCAGCCACCACGCGTTCAACAACTGGTCGCCGTTCTCGCTCGGGGCGATCTCGCTGCCGACCGCGCTCGCGATCTCCTGCGACACGGTCTTCTACCAGTTCGGCTACGACTACTGGCTGAAGTACAACCACTCGAACGGCAAGAACGAGGCCTTCCAGCACGACCTCGGCGCCATGGGGTTCGGCAAGCGAACCGGGATCGACCTTCCCGGTGAGCAGTCGGGCATCATCCCCGACTACAACTACGAGTGGGACCTCTTCCAGCGGAACCCGGGCCTGTTCAACGGCCGCTTTCGCGGTTGGCTCCCCGGCGACAGCATCAACCTCGCGATCGGCCAGGGCTTCATCCAGGTGACGCCGCTCCAGCTCGCGGCCGCGTACTCAGCCATCGCCAACGGCGGGACCCTGTACGCGCCCCATGTCGGGTGGAAGATCGAATCGCAGGACGGGACCGTCGTGAAGACAATCGCGCCCGAGGTCATGGGGACGTTCCCGATCCCGAAGAACGAGGTGCTCTTCATCCGCAACGCCCTGAACGGCGTGACGCTCTATGGGACCGCCTCGACGGCCTTCGCGGGGTTCCCGCTCGGGCGGATCCCCGTGGCCGGCAAGACGGGCACCGCCGACATCATCCCGAAGCAGCCGACGTCCTGGTTCGCGGCGATGGCGCCATCGAACGCTCCCCGCTACGTGGTCATCGCGATGGTCGAGCAGGGCGGGCACGGTGCGACGACCGCCGCGCCCATCGTGCGGCGGATCCTCGAGGGACTGTTCGGGCTCACGACCGGCGGCCTCTCCGCCGGCCAGGTGGCGGACTAGCGGATGGCGGCCTGATGGCGGGGATGGGCATCGCGGGTGACCTCCCGCGCCGGCGCCTGACCGCCGAGGACTCGCCGCTTCGCCACGTGGACCTGCCCCTTGGGGCTGGTGCGGTCGCACTTGCGATCTACGGCCTGTTCATGGTCTATTCGGCGACCCATCGGAGCCTCGCCGACTTCGGGCACGACCCCGGCTATTACCTGAAGCGCCAGGGTGTCTTCTTGGTGCTCGGGGTCCTCGCGATGGCGGCCGCGATGCTCCTCGACTACCGGATCGTGAAGACCTACACGCCGTTCCTCTACGCGTTCGCCCTCGGGCTGCTCGTCCTGGTGCGAACCCCTCTCGGCAGTTCGGCCCTCGGCGCGCAGCGCTGGTTCCAGGTGGCCGGGTTCCAGTTCAGCCCGTCGATGTTCTGCCGGCTCGCGCTCATCGTGATGCTCGCCGCGTACCTGTCCCAGATCAAGGGTGACGTACGCCTGGCGCACGTCGTGCGCGCGACCGTCATCGGTGTGATCCCCATGTTCCTGGTCTTCGTGCAGCCGGACATCGGCACGAGCATCATCCTGGCCGCGATCCTGGTCGGGCAGCTGGTCGTGTCGGGCACGCGCGCCCGCTACCTCGCGGTGCT
>VAYJ01000176.1 GCA_005888465.1 Actinomycetota bacterium | reverse complement strand
CGCCCGGTCATTTCGCGACGCACGTCTCGGCCCCCTCGTTCGCGGACGGCCGGGTCATCATCGGGCTTGGCGACCAGACCGTCGCGTCGCTCCGCTCCTCGGACGGCAAGCTCATGTGGTCGGCGCCCGTGCGGGGCAACTTCTCCGCCGAGTCGACGCCCGCGATCGCGAACGGCGCGGTGTTCATCGCGGACGCCGAGGGAGACCTCTACGCGATCGACGAACGCACGGGCGCCCGCCAGTGGGACTACCAGTTCGCCTCGCTCGTGATCCACGGCTCGCCGCTCGTCGCGGGAGGGGTCGTCTACCTCGGGCTCGAGGACGGCGAGTTGGCCGCGATCCGCGCGACATCCGGGCATCTCGTCTGGCGCACGGTGTTCTCGATCGGCGCCATCGGCCCGCTGACCCCGGACGGCGACCTGCTGCTGGCACCCGCGATCGGCGTCAAGGGCGGTGTGATCGGCCTTCGCCACGATCCCTCGGCGCCGCTTTCGGACGCGCCGTCGCCCACGCACCTGCGGCTCGGTCTCGCGCTCGCGAACTTCGCGGGCGCGTTCCTCCTCGTCCTCGCGCTGGCGGCCGTCGCCTACCGATACGCCGGCCGCCGACGTTCGACGGACGAGACCCCGCCGGAGGCCCGATGACCAAACGCCGGAAGCCACGGCCGCGCCGCGCCGCGACGACGCCCGCCGCTCGCGAAGCGCCCGCGGCCCGCCCCGCTCGCCCGGCATCCGTCGCAACCCGGGCGCCGGCTCGCCGACGGCCCGTTCGTGGGGCCCGGCCCATGTTCGGTCCGCCCATGGGCTCCTCGCTCGCCGGCGGGCTCGCCGCCGTGCTCTCCACGCCGGCCGTCATCGCCTTCACCGGCATCGCCGTGCTCGCGCTGTGGTTGCTCTATTCCTCCGTTGGAGCGCTCCTCGTCGTGACGGCCGGTCCCACCACGTCGATGCTCGCGCTCCCGCCGCTCAGCTCGGTCCTCGACCTGCAGTTCGTGCTCGCGAGCATCCGCCTGTTCGACGGCTGGACCACGCTCGGCCAGATCGTGGGGCTGGTGCTGGTTCGGGCCTGGGTGACCGTGGTCCTCATCCGGCTCGTGCTGCCGCCTGCGCCGGAAGACGTGGCCGGCGGATGGCGCGCGCGCGTTCGGCGGGCGACGCGAGTCCGGCCCCAGCTCTTTCTCGCGATGGCCGGCCTGCTCATCTTCCTCGCCGCAGCCGGCTCGTTCGTGTCCACGTTCAGCCAGATCCTGGGGCCGATCGGCGGGGTGGGCGCGATCGCCGCGGAGATGTTCTTCCTCGGGTTCACGCCGGTCGTGGCCGTGACCGAGGAACAAGGGATCGTGCCGACGCTCCGGCTCGGGGTACGTGCCGCGCGCCTGCACGGCACTGGCCTCTTGGTGTACCTGCTCCCCTACGTGTTCGTTTCGGTGCTCCTCGAGGCGCCGGGCCTCCGGTTTGCCCACGTGACCCTCTCGCCGCTCGAGTGGGGGCTTGCCTTGATCGCGAACGTGCTGCACGTCATCGTGCTGGCCACGCTCGCGAACCGGTGGCTCGCGATCCGAGAGGACGTCATCCGGATCGAATCGGAGGCAGCCGAGGATCGACGGTCCCGCCGCGGGGTTGCCCCGAGCGTCGTGCGCCGGCGGCGAACGCGTTCGGCGAGGCCCTCGCCGAACGGCTCCGACGCCGACTGAAGGGTAGACCGACTGAAGCCGCTCATATCCTTCCTGCTAGACTCGCCCCTCGCCGGACCTGCGGGTTCGGCCATTACACACGTCCGAGGACTCGGGTTCGGAGGTGTCCACGGCGCCAGTTCGCGCCGTGGAGCCGGGCCGAGGTCGAATCGGGCGGAGGCGAAAACCGGAAGGAGGCAGCTCCATGCCCGTCGCCACGAGACGGGAACTACTCGAGGCTGGGGTCCACTTCGGTCATCAGACCCGGCGGTGGAACCCCAAGATGCGCCGCTTCATCTTTGGTGAGCGGTCCGGCAACTACATCATCGACCTCGAGAAGACGCTCTCCGGGCTGAACGAGACCTACGAGATGCTGGTCGACATCGGCCGGCGAAACGGCGTGGTCATGTTCGTCGGCACCAAGAAGCAAGCCCAGGAGACCGTGGCCGTGCAGGCGGGTCGCGTCGGCATGCCGTACGTGAACACACGCTGGCTCGGCGGGATGCTCACGAACTTCCAGACCATCTACACACGCCTCAAGCGACTTCGCGAGCTGCGCGAGATGGAGCGCTCCGGCGCGTTCGATTTCCTCCCGAAGAAGGAGGTCCTGCGGCTCCGCCACGAGAAGGAGAAGCTCGAGCGGAACCTCACCGGTATTCAGGACATGGAGCGCCGGCCCGACGCGATCTTCGTGATCGACACCAAGCGGGAGCACATCGCGGTCAAGGAGGCCCGGAAACTCGGCATCCCGATCATCGCGATCGTGGACACGAACTGCGACCCTGACGAGGTCGACTACGTGATCCCGGGGAACGACGACGCCATCCGCGCGTGCTCGCTCATCACCAAGGTGATGGCCGACGCCATCCAGGAGGGCCAGTACCTCGCGTATCAAGGGATGCAGACGCGCGCGACCCGCGAGCCCGAGTTCGAGCCCGAAGCCGCCCCGGCCGCCGACGAGCCCGCCGAGGAAGGAGGCCGCCGACCAATCCAGCTCTCCGAGGATGAAGCGGCGTTCCTCGGAACGGCGGTCGAGGCGGAGCGCGAGGTCGACGCCATCTCCCCCGAGGAGCCCGAGCCGGCGGCCGAGCCGACTGCGGAGCCGGCGGCCGAGCCCACCGCGGAGGAGGCCTAGATGGCCGAGCCCGCCAACGTCCCCGCCGAGGTCGTTCGGCAGCTTCGCGAGATGACCGGCGCCGGCATGATGGACTGCAAGCGCGCCCTCGTCGAGTCAGGTGGGGACGTCTCGAAGGCACAGGAGATCCTGCGGGAGCGCGGCCTCGCCTCCGCGAAGAAGCGACAGGGCCGCGTGGCATCCGAAGGCGTCATCGAGGCCTACATCCACGGGGAGGGCCGCATCGGGGTCATCGTCGAGGTCAACTCCGAGACGGACTTCGTCGCCCGCACGCCGGAGTTTCGTACGCTCGCGCGCGAGATCGCGATGCAGGTCGCCGCGCGGGACCCACGCTGGGTGAGCCGCGCCGACGTCCCCGATGACGTGGTCGCCGGCGAGCGGAAGATCTACGAGGAGCAGGCCCGCGCGGCGGGCAAGCCCGACAACGTCCTGGGCAAGATCGTCGAGGGCAAGCTCGAGTCTTTCTACGCCGAGTTCGTGCTCCTGGATCAGCCCTACATCCGCGAGGACTCGCGCTCCGTCGCCGACCTCGTCTCCGAGGTGGCGGCGAAGGTCGGCGAGAACGTCGTCGTCCGCCGGTTCGCCCGCTTCCGGCTGGGCGAGGAGCTCTAAGCGGCGGATGCGGGACGCGCTCACCTACCGCCGGGTCCTGCTGAAGCTCTCGGGTGACGCGTTCTCCCCGCCGGCGTTGGAATCGGGCATCTCGCCCGAGGCGACGGCGCTCCTCGCCGTCCAGCTCCAGGAGGTCGTGGGGATGGGCGTCGAGGTGGCGGTCGTCGTGGGCGGCGGCAACATCTGGCGAGGCCGGTCCGCCCCGCACATGGACCGCTCGCGCGCCGACTACATGGGCATGCTCGCCACCGTGATAAATGCCCTCGCGCTGCAGGACGCCCTCGAGGGCGTCGGCGTCCACACGCGCGTGCAGACCTCGATCCAGATGGCACAGATCGCAGAGCCGTACATCCCGCTCCGCGCGATCCGCCACCTGGAGAAGGGAAGGGTCGTGATCTTCGCCGCCGGCATGGGCGTGCCCTTCTTCTCCACCGACACCACGGCTGCCCAGCGCGCGCTCGAGATCAAGGCCGAGGCGATCCTCAAAGGAACGAAGGTCGACGGCGTCTACGACTCGGACCCGAACCTGAACCCGAACGCACAGAAGTTCGACGCGCTCGAGTACCTCGATGTGCTGAACCGCGGGCTCACCGTCATGGACGCCACGGCAATCTCCCTCTGCATGGAGAACCATCTCCCGATCCTGGTGTTCAACTTCCGACGCGAGGGCAACATCAAGCGGGCGCTCCTCGGCGAGCCGATCGGGACGCTCGTGCACGCAGCGGGGTAGGCTCTGCCGATGACCACCGAGGAGACCCTC
>VAYJ01000015.1 GCA_005888465.1 Actinomycetota bacterium | reverse complement strand
GCCGAGCATCTGACGCAGCTCGTCCAGGAGCAGCGGGTTGGTCGGATCGGCCGTGGCCACCGTGATGGTGGAGGTGTCGACCTTGATCGGGCACGCGGTGTACTGGCGGAGGTATTTCGGGGAGAGGTTCTTGATGAGCGGGAGGGTGCTGGGCAGGTCATCCGCCGCCAGGAAGGGAAGGCCCTGCTGAGTGGCCAGGGCCCGGAGCACGTCGTCCTGCGAGACGGCGTTCATGGTAGTCAGGGCCTCGCCAAGCCGGCGCCGCTCGCTCTTGGCGCGGGCCAGCCCCTCCTGGAGGACCTCGGGCGTGATCAGGCGGGAACCGACGAGAATCTGACCCAGGCGACGGAATACGGACACCTTCTCGCCGGTGCTGGCCATATGCGCGAATTATGAAGCGGGCGGGGCGAGGCAGTCAATCTAAATGCTTGAACCCGCTCGTTTCACGTTGATCGTCTTGTCCGTCTTTGGACTCCGGCAACTTCACCATGCTGATCTGCTCGCCTGTACCCCCGTCCTCCGTGTGACACTGTCCGTTGACACGGCCGACAGAGTGACACTTGGAAGCGGTCGAGCGCATGCCTGATGCCATTACGACGGTTTTCCGCTTGATGCTCCGACGGGACCTGGCCCAAGGTCCTCCTCACCCGGCACCCCAGCCGAAGCCCCACCACCAGCAGAGCGCAGATGGTCGGTGACGGCTTCCATCGAGACCTGGAGCAGTCGCTCGCAGGCGCGCTTGATTTCGGTGCGCTGATAGGCCTCGAACCGATCTGGCGCCACGGCCGTGACGAGGTCCCGCACGGGCGATCCAAGAGCGCTTCACTGGCGAGTTTCGCGTCGATGACTTCTTCCTGAAGGCTGCCGATCTTTCCGAGGATATCCAGAACGCGCAGCTCCGGTCGCGGTCCGGGGGTTGGGAGCCCGCACTTTCGCGCCTCCGCGGCAGAGGCTGAGTGCAGGCTCTGGAGTTGCCCTGCCTCCAGGCGCAAGCCCATCACGGTCCGGCCCCCGGCGGCGCTCAGCGTCGCTGTCAGCGTTCCGTCCAGCGCCCCGTCCGGGGCCCGGGCTGTATTGGTTGCGCATCCGATCTCGCAGCTGGCGGTTGTAGTCCACCGTCAGCGTCGCGCCTCGGGCACTGTGCTCGAGGCCGTCGCGGTCGAGCCATCCGAGAACGTGGCTGTCAGGGTGAGCGTGTTGCCCGGCAGAAACTCGCCCCCCAGATAGTCCGCGGCGAACACCACGAAGCTCCCGCCGTCGGCCACTGGGAAGTTCACCGCCATGCTCCCCGGCGCGTTCAGCATCGCGCCGTCCATCGTCGCCGCCACCCCTAACACCCAGTTCCCCGTTCCTGGGCTACTCGTGCGCCAGGTCCCGGGCCAGGGGGCCCAATTGCTGTTCAGCTGGAGCCCGGTCACCGTCTGCTCCCCGCTCCCGCGCAGCGTCACCGTGAGCGTCGCGTCCTGTGCCCCGTCCGGCCCCAGCGCCGTCTCCCCCTGTCCCACCCGGTCTCGCAGCTGGCCGTTGTAGGCCAGAGTCATCGTCGGACTCAGGACGATCTGGCCGACGCTGGGAGTGGAAGCCGAGTTGGCCTGATTGAAGGTTGCGGTTACGGTCGTCGGGGTGTTTCCAGCCATGACACAGGGGGTGGTCCCCGAGCAGCCGTCGCCACTCCAGCCGCTGAAGAATGAGCCGCTGGTCGGGGTCGCTGTCAGAGTGATGACCTTCCCTGCGGGGAAGCTCGTGACGCAATTGTCACCGCAGTTGATCCCCGGCGGGCTACTGACGACGGTGCCGAAGCCAGTGCCGGTTTTGGTGATCGTGAAGGCGAAGCCGGCAGCCGGGGAGCCGCACGCCTCGTTTGAGTAGCTCGAGTCGCCGAGGACGTTCGAGGCCTTGACACGGTAACAATACGTGGTGCCCGCGACGCCCGCCGGGTCCGTATACGTGGAAATGCCGGTGCCTGTCGTCGCGATCGGCGCATACGTGCCGGTGGTCTCCGTCTTACGCTCGATCGTGAAGTAGGCGGTGCCGCCGGAGTTGTCTACCCAGTCCAGCCTGAGTTGAGCCGCGCTCGCTACACCGACGGCGAAGAGGGCACTGACGAGCAGGATTGCGCCGAAAATCTTCCAAACGATCCGGTTGGACACACTGCGACGGAACAACGCTCGTCGTGTCAGACTCACCTCCTAATTTGCGAAGGAACCGGTGGCAAACCAGAGCATCCAGTGAAGCCGACATCGAGTGCATCTTGCCTCATTGCAGTCGAGCGGATCTACCGTGCCCTCAAAAGGATGTTCACGATGCGCCAGGCAGTCCGAACCGCTGCGCCTGGCGTCGGAGGTCAAGCCCTCGCCGCCCTTTCGCCTTCGCTGAGCCTGTGCCCGTTTCTAAGGGCAGCAATCATTTCCACACGCGCTGGGGTGACGCCCCTCCTTCCACGAGACTTCCTGCGCTCGGCGCAGTATGATGCGCCATGTTTCCCCAGTCGCCCCCATGTCGGGAATGACTATAGACCACTTGTTCCCGCTCCTTCTCATCGGAGCGGCCGTATGGGTCGCCCACGGGTGGGTGAGCGACTATCGCGCCGCCCTGGCCGGCAGACCGAACGACACGTCCTTCCCCGGGGCCACTCCTGTCTCGGAGCTCGCGGTCGCCCTAGCCTCAGTCGGGGCACTCTTCATTCTGGCGGCAGAGACGAGCGGGGAGCACGCGCTCGGCGTCAGTGCGGAGCAGTCAAAGATAACCGTACTGTTCGCTCTCTCCTCAATCTGCGCCGCGCCGGTGATCGAAGAGGTCGTCTTCCGCGGGTATCTTGTCATCGAAAATCGTGGCCGCCTGGTGCTGTGGGCCGGCGTGGTGGGTGTCTCGTTGCTGTTTGCCTTGCTGCATCCCTTCCTGTGGACATGGAACGGTCAAGCCCTCACGCTGCATTTCGGCGCCAAGGCCTGGTTCAGCACGGCGATGGTCTTCGTGGTGTCGCTCTGGTTCTACAGCGTGCGTTTCTTTCGACTGAACCCGCAACGGTCGTTGCTTCCGTGCTTCGTTGCGCACGCTACGAAGAATCTTGGCGTATTTGCAATCAAATACGTCGAGGGCTTCGTGGGGGGCTGGTGGTAAAAGCATCGACGTGTCCTGGCTGCGAGACCGAGACGCGGGATATCCAACCCGTTTTGGGGGCTCGCGAGAGCATACGCGATAGGCCGCTTGGAAGCTGGGAAGGCAGGGGGTCAACGTGATCGGGGAGTACGACGACGGAGGACAGACCGCGACCAGAAAGGTAAGCTAGGATTAAGCCGTCGCACCCGGATGGCGGCATCCACTCCGAACCATCCCGAGATCCTACTGGTTGCGCCACTTCCTCATCAGTGCGCCAAGTCCGGTGAGGGCCGAGCCGACGAGCAGCATCGTGCCCGGTTCAGGCGTCGCCACCAGCGGTGACGCGGTCACGCTCAGGAGGGTGTCGAAATTCACCGTGCTTCCGTTGAGCGTGTAGTACTCGTTGTGGAGCGAGGGATTGCTGCTCGTGTTCACGCCGTGGGCGTCAAACGTGAAGGTGTAAGTGCCTGGGCTCGACAGGTTGATGAGATTCGCCGTGAAGTTGGTGTTGTAGAAGCCTACAAACCCGCCGTTCGGGACGATCCCATTGGCCGTGTGGTGGAGATCAGCCGTGGAGGTGTTGTCGACGTCCGCATCCTTGATCACTGCCCACCCGCTCGGAATTGCGGTGGGCAGCGTCTCCACGCCAACGCCGTCCAGATCGAGCAGGCTGCTTCCTCCGAACTTGAATACGAGGGTGCCGAGGTATTCCGGCGTCGTGTTGGGACTTGGAGTCCCCGAGACGTTGATCGTCACCGTCATGGTGCAATCCGGCGGGCACCCTCCGCCGGTCAGCGCGAGGGTGTACTTGATCTGACTGGTGCCCTGGAGCTGGGTATCCGTATACCCGAAGGTGAGGCTCGAGGCGTACGTTACGGGCACCCACCCCAAGGACACCAGCAGCAACACGACGACCGAGAGCTTCATCCCCCCCTCGCTGCTGACCTACAACGTGCTCAGCAGGCCCCCTATTGTTATAGGGCAGCAGGAGTCTGCGCGATTTTCCTTCTGTTGCGAACCGCCCACGCCGTCAAGCCGACGATCAAAGTGCCGACGAGAAATACAGTGGAGGGCTCGGGGACTGCGCTGAGGCTGACAATCAAGAGCGCGCCCGCGTCCCAACAGTCGAAACTGGTAGCGACGGTCTGGTTGACGTTGCAATGAGGGGAAGCCGGATAACCGGGTAGGTTCGAGGCGTGTCCGATGAAACGGGTAGCCGCCGTGCTTCCACCGGTCCCATCCCAGATCAAGTTCCCTGCAAAGAACGGAAGACAATTTCCCCCGTCCTGACACCCGGCGGAATGGAGCGTATCAGCATAGCCCACATACAGGTCGTAGGAATTTGCCACGCCACCTATCTTCACCCAATTGGCCGACTCATTCTGCGTCGTCGAGGCTGGTATATCGTTGCCACTATCGGCGAGAACACCCGCCGAGGTATTGGGGGGACTGTTATCAACGAATTTGGTCCCGTTTACCGCGACCGTGTACTGGGTTGCCTTTACCCCACCACCCTCGCTTGTGTCGAAGTTAAAGCCGGGCTGCCCGCTTGGTAGGGTGCTGGGTGCGCCGGCTTGATTTTGTGTCAGGACAAGGCTTTGGCCAGGAGCCAGTGTTATTGGTGTGAAGGTCCACGTGTTGCCCGCAGCACCGCCGGTATATGTCACGTTGGGATTCGTCACACTGATGTCCGTAATTATTACGTCCGCTCTACTGGGGGATGGCACCGCAAACAGTAAAACACCCAGCGCCAATGCCATGATCGATACGAGAGCCCCGGTCTTCCGTTGCATTTGGCATCCCTCCGTCGTTAGAGCGGCCACCTGGTAGCGTTCTCGCCGTGTGTCATACCTGTCGGCACCAAGCACCCGGCAGGTAACTATCATTCGTCCGCGGGCCGTTTAGAGCACGGCGCGTGCCATCGTATCGAGCCGTGACACGCATATCTTTTCACCTACTTACAAGCTACTGCGGTCTCCGAACTAGGCAGGCCGCTGCCACGCACTCTGCAAGATTCTGCATAGGTTGAAAACTTTGTGTCTGCGTAGTGGCAGGCGCTGCATCGGCATGAGGGACACGGTTCCGGCCCCGACTCACAGCCAGGATTGCCATCGGTCTGGATGACTATCGACCAGTAACCGACCGCCATAGTCAGCGCACCGCGTTCCCGGCCGGCAGTCCAAGCGGACCGTGACGGTCGGGCGGGGCGTCGATTCCACTGTCTGACCATGCCGATGGACCAGCTGACAACGCTGAACGTTGGATGGCGCGCTCAAGCGCCCTCCGGAACTCAATGTTCTGAGGTTGCAGGTTGGCGGCCCGCTCGAAGAACGTGGCGGCTTCCCTGGGCGCCTTGAGCGCACTTGAGGCGAGCCCGGCCAGGAAGAAGGCCTCCGCATTGAACGGCTCGCGCGCAATGACCTTCTGGGCGAGAGCGAGGGCCTCGGCTGGGCGGCGAAGGCCCAGATACACGCGGGTGGTTCCCAGCAATGATTGCGTGTGCTTTGGGTCCAGCCGCAGCGCCTGTTGAAACTGGAACAGGGCATCCTCGAGCGCGCCGCGGCTCAGGTAGGTGGCGCCGATCCAGTATCTAACGTCTGACCGCTCGAGTGCGCCGTTGCTGGTGGGCGTGAGGTCGGGAAACTCTGCGGTCTTGAAGCTACGCACTAGCTGCCAGTTGTCCATGGCCGTGTCGAGATACAGTGCCCGTGGGGCCGAAAACTCCAACGGGAGGCGGTCGTCAGTGTTGACACGGGCGGTCTCGGAGAACCGCTTCGTGTCCTCCTCGCCCAGCATGAAGTAGCCAAGTACCCCCGGCCACCCCTGGATCCCGAGCCCAAGCCGATCGGGTCGGACGCGAGGAAACCGCTCCTCCAGGAGCCTGAGATCGAGCGGCGTTACCCCCGTGCGTCCGAGGAGCAGGAAATCCCCGCGAATCGTATTCCAGATGCTCGTCCTCGGAAAGACGGTCCGGAAGGTCTTCACGATCATTCTCAAGTCGTCAGGGAGGAGGCTGTAACCCTGCACCCACTGGAGCATGATCCCATCGGGCTCGAGATGCTGCCGGGCGAGGCGAAAGAACTCCACCGAGAAGAGCGAGGCGAGACCGCCAATCCAGGGGTTGGATGGCTCGGAAATAATCACATCGTATCGGGTTGACGTGGTGAGGAGATAGTTACGCCCGTCCGCAATGATCGTGCGCACTCGGGAGTCCTTGAGGACGTCCCCGTGCTCGCCGGAAAAGAAGCGCGTAGCCTCTACGACCGCCGGCTCGATCTCCACGACGTCCAGTCGCTCGATCGGGTGTCGGGCGACCGCTCCGGCAGTGACCCCGCTTCCCAGGCCGATCACGAGGACCCCTCGAGGGTCTGGGTGTACCAACAGCGGGAGATGGCCCAACATGAGCTGGGTTGGCATATCATTCGTCGTCGAGGCGTCGGTCTTCCCGTTGACCCTGAGGAAAACGTTCCGGCCGAGCCGGAGCACAGATACCGTGCCGCTGATCCCATCGCGATAAAAGAGGACCTCGCCCCCCTTCCGCAGCACATCGCTCAGCGACCCGTCGCCAATGTCTTGAAGATACCTCTTGCCGTACACGGCGGTGCCGCTTGACATCACCCGCTGATCCCATGGCGGAACGAAGAAGACGGCGACGGCGATGAGCGTAGCGGCGAGGGTGCCCCATGGCCACGCTACAGAGCGGCGAGGCGGAGCTGTGAACAGCACGGCGCCCAGAAGTAGGTTGAAGGCGATCGCGAGCTTGACCGAGTTGTGAATGCCGATTGTGGGGATGAGTAGGAAGCCGGTGAGGACCGTTCCGGCAATCGCACCCAACGTGTTCACCGCGTACACGTGTCCCACCTCCTCCCCGACGCGCAGAATGTTACGGGCGGCGACTGCCGCCGCGCACGGGAACGTCGCTCCAATGAGCAGCGTCGGGAGCAAGAGGCAGCTCGCGCTCACCGCGAGCTGCGCGACCTGGACAAAGGTCGGCGAGTCCGACCATCGAAGCGTGAACAAGAAGAGGCTGGGGATGCGATCGAAAATCAAAAGGATGCCCAACGACGAGATACCGATCCCGGCCTGGAGCGCCGCGAAGACGGCAGGTGAGGAAGCCCGCGATCCCCATAGCCAGGAGTACAGCGCGCTGCCCCCAGCAATCCCAGCAAGGAAAGCGACCAGCATGGCGCTGAAGGCGAAGGTCGAGCTGCCGATCACGAGGGTCAGCGCTCGCGTCCAGGCCACCTCATAGATCATCGACACGGCCCCGGAGACGCCGAGGGCGGCCACCGTGAGCCATGCGGTAATGGTGGGCGCGCTCGATGAAGCGGCACGATCCACCAAGGCCTGGCGCGCTCCCGAAGACTGGGTGGGCCGACCGCTGCCATACGCGATTGCCATCACACCCACGACTACGTTGGCGATCGCCGCCACCGTCGTGGTGGCTCGGTTCCCCAATGCCGGAAGAAGAACGTAACCTGCGAAGGCCACGCCCGCCACTGCTCCGAAGGTGTTCGCCGCGTATAGGGCGCTGATCATTCGGCCCAGTCCGAAATGTGACTTGGCAAGGGCCTGGCTCAGGATTGGCAGGGTCCCACCCATCAGCGTCGTCGGCACCAGCAGGAGCGCGAAAATGATCAGGAACTGCACTACGCTGAAGGCGTTGGAGGAGAGCCCCAGGGAGTGGTAAATGGCAAGGTAGAGAGAGGACGCGGCGGTCAGCAACAGCGGGATCAGCGCGCAGTAGAGGCCGATGCCGATCTCGAGCCATCCGTACGCACGGATGAGGTTCCGGATCTGGGGCGCCCGCCGGCCCAGGAGAAAGCTTCCCACGGCGAGTCCCGCCATGAAGGCGGTCAAGACCGTGGTGATCGCATAGACCGTATGACCGAAGACGAGACCCAGCATCCGGAGCCACACGACCTCGTACATGAGTCCGAGGGCGCCCGAGACGAAGAAAAACGCGAAGAGCAGCACCCAGTCTGGGAGCGCTCTTCCAGAGCCTTTGATCGGAAGACTCATGTCTGGATTCTTTCGCCTCGGCGAAACGGGCAAACTATAGCCCGCGGGGCTCAACTGTGGCGGGTGAAGTTGCCCCCGTACGGGGGCCGCGAGGTGCTGAAGGGGGAAAGCAAAAGGGCCAGGGGGGAGAGCCCTGGCCCTCTTTGCCGGGGTCTTCTTACGCGGTTTCTAGGCGGTTCGCAGGAGGCCGCGCACGCGCCGACGAGCCCAGGCCCCGACACCTATCAACGCCGTCCCTACGAGGGCGAGGGTACCCGGCTCGGGCACCACGGTTACTGTGTTGGTTCCGACGACGCCCGTGTTGGTATTCGTACCACGAATATCCACTCCGAAATACGAATCCGTGTCACCGGGAGGATGGGTAGAGAATTCCTTGAAGGCCGCCGGAGTCAGACCGGTAGCGATTATGTCGAAGTTCAGGGGGCCCGCTGGATTCCCCGGATTGCCGCCCGAACACGCAGTACATGCGATCTCATACTCGAAATTACCGAGCCCGTCGAAACCGATCGCTCCTTTTGTTGTGCTGACAAGCGCAAACCCTGTGGTGACGTTGCTAGCAGAAATGGTTGGGTTGCCGCTGAGGTTGAATCCCACCCCACCCCCCGCGCTATTCGCGAAGACCTCGCCCGCCTTCAGGGTCACGGTGACCTTGACGTCATTGACCCCGTTCTGAACCACGTCTATGGTGCCGAACGGAGGAGTGCCGCACGTGCCTGTGCAGTGATCGATGTTGAGGATGTACTGGTCAGCGTGAGCCGCCGATGCCATGCCGGTAAGCACAAAAACCCCGGCGAGTACCACCATGCCCAGCCTTGCCGTCAGCAGCCTACGCATCGCGACTCTCCCTTTTTGTGTTCGCTGTGCTTCCAGGTCAAGTGTCTGGAATCCTCCCGCAGGCATCCTTCTAGAGCACGCTTCATGCCACGTAAGGACCACGTGATTAGGCGAATTCTTTCGGTTAGTTGCGTTTTCAGCACCTTCTAGAACTATGCAGCTTGCTTCCAGAAGCTCTGCAAAGGACTGCATACACTGCAAAGCGTTCGAGGCCGGCCGGACTGGCCGCGTCCATGGCTGGGACGTCGTCGCAGTGCCGCGACCGATAGTGCCGCAACGGCGGGCAGCGGGCCAAGCTACTGGAGATCTGCGAGGGCTTTTCTTGCTTCATCTTTACCAGGAAAGCTCGCTGTCGAATTGGCCGCCGCAGTCAAGGCCTTGCGGGCGCCGTCCTTGTCTCCGCTCTTCAGCGACGCCAGGCCAAGATGGTACTGGATGATCGGCGAATCCGGAAGCTTGGCCGCGCTCTCCTTGAGCAGATCAGTCGCCCGTTGGTAGACGCCGCGCTTGTAGAGGATCCACCCCAGCGTATCCGAGATGTGAGGATCGTCCGGCGCCACTTCCTTGGCCCGCTGAGCCAGCTCGAGGGCCTTTTCCTGGTTGCCCCCGTGCTCCGAGTAGAGACCGGCCAGATTGTTGGCTGCGGGCGCGAAGCGCGGGTTCAGCGCCAGCACCTTCTCATAGGCCTGCTGCGCCTTGGGAATCTCGCCTCTGCTCTCATAAATGATCCCGAGATGCATCTGGGCAGGCACGCTCTGCGGATCCACCTTGAGCGCTTCGTTCAGCTTGGCCAGCGCTTGATCGTAGCGGCGGGATGTCCCGTAGATCTGGGCGAGCTTGACGTAGGCGTCAATGAGGGCGGGCTCTAGCTCGATCGCTTTTACGAAGGCGGCTTCGGCCGGGGCCAGCTCGCGCCGATTCAGGTACACCGTACCAAGCAGCCATTGGAGACCTCCTGACTTGGGCGCCAGCGCGATCTGCTTCGTGACGCGAGCGATCGCGGCCTCGGGCTGTTTCTCGGCGACAGCCATGTCGACGAGCTGGCTCATTGGCTCGATGTAGGCCGGGGCCAGAGCGAGGGCGGCCTCGAATTCCTTCTTTGCCTCCGCGGGCTTCCCCTGGGCCCGCAGCGCGACGCCCAGCAAATAGGGCCCCCGGGGATCCTTGGGGGCCAGCGTCACGAGCTTGCGAAAGGCCTCGGCGGCCTTGCCGGAGTCACCTTTGGCCAGATACGCGGAGCCTAGGAGCGCGGTGGCATTGAGCGCGCGCGGCTGCCCAGCTACGAAGCGCTCGAGATCATCGATGGCAGGCTGCACTGCGCCCGTCCGAAGGTTGAGCTGGGCCAGGAGCAGCACGGCATCGGAGAAGTTGGGGGCAAGCGAGGTCGCCTCCTTCAGCTCGGCCTTGGCCTGTTGCGGATTTCCGGCCATGAGCTGGGCCAGCCCGAGCTGGTAGTGGGTCGGTGCGTGCCGGGGCTCGAGCTTCAGCACCTTCTGGAAGTCCTGGATCGCCTCGGTGGTCTCCCGCTTGGCCAGACGCACACGCCCATGCAGAAACAACCCGTCGAGATCCGACGGGTTCTTCTTGAGGATCACCTGGAGCGCCTTGAGGCTTTCGTCGTATTTGCGCTCCTGGTACGCTACCTGCGCAAGCTGACGCCAGGCGGGCAGAAAATCCGGCGCCTTCTGGGTGATCTCCGACAGGATGCGCTTGGCCTCGTCGGGCTTCTGAGCGGCAAGATAGAAATCGGCAAGTTTCAGACGGGCCGGGGAACTGATCGGCGCGAGACCCGCGGCTGTCTTGAACTCGCGCTCCGCCTGGGCGCTGTCACGCTTGCTGAGGTAGAAGGATCCGAGGAGGGAATGTGCCTCCACCGACTTCGGCTCGCGCGCCACCGCCTCCTGGAAGGCGCGCTCCGCCCTCGGCAGGTCCTGCTTCCGAGCATAAAGAACGC
The DNA here is from genome assembly GCA_005888465.1 of Actinomycetota bacterium. GTDB lineage: Bacteria > Actinomycetota > UBA4738 > UBA4738 > UBA4738 > AC-55. Next base: position 8,021 of record VAYJ01000015.1, on the reverse strand, counting down.
CAAGGGTCAGGTGGAGCTTCGCCCGGTCTCCCAGCGTGGCGCGTGCTGCCTCCAGGCGCTCGACCGTGGCGTCCACTTCCTCGGGGGTGGTGGACGTGTCAGCCAAGAGGGCGAGCGCGTCGAGGTTGCTTGGCTCCTTGCCAAGCACGAAGACGGCCTCGTCGCGGGCCTCCTGCCGCTTCCCGCTGAGGAGATAGATCCCTCCGAGCTTGACCCGCACTTCACCGTCGTCGGAGGTGAGTTGCTGCGCCTTCAGGAGGTACTGGTATGCTTGCCCCAGCTCGCCTAACTGGTAGTGCGCGAGGCCGAGTTGCCTGATGGCGCGGGCATTGGAAGAGTCATACTTGAGTACATTTCGGTACTCGAGGATTGCCTCGCGGTATTGCTCACGCGCGGCATACTTGTCGCCGCGCTCCAGATAGCGAGCCTTCTGAGCCTCCGGGGACCGGGAGCAGCCCGCGGCAACAAGCAGGCCAACGACCAGGAGGATCGTCCACTCGCGGGTCCGACGAGATGTCAACTGGCTCTCCGTGTCAGTCGGGCAGATACTCGCCCAGAATCGGATACACCGCTTGAATATATCTGACCAGCCGGTCAGAAGTTTCCTGCACCCCGTCGGACACCGGGCTCGAGACTCTCACGAGCGCGCCATCCGTGCGGTGCCGCACGATCGAATTCTTCATCATCTCCGCCCGAGCCGCCACCTCGCCCGCAATCGCTTTCCCCTGGGACTGGTACCAGTAGAACACCACCTGCTGGTCCTGATCCTTCTGGATCAGATACCTGTTGACGGTGATTGACGCCAAGGGCCGGGGCAGGGGAATAATCATCCGGGACGCCTCGAGAGGCTCCCACCCGCCTCCCGGGAGACAATTTTTCGGTGAGTGAGGTTGCGCGCCCTTCCGCTGGCTGTCCCAGTAGGCGATGAAGAGCCACAGGCTCTTGCCCGAAGGATCCTGGTCTCGACGCATGAGGTAGTCTTTGGCCTTCAAGACATTCAGGGTGTCCAGTTCGAGGAGCGCGCCTTCGCGCGCCTGCCAACTGCCGACCGCGGTCGGGAAGCTGTCGAGGCTCTTCCGGATGGGCACTGCCTCGCCGGAGGTCCGGAGCTGCAACACGAGGAGGGCCCCGATCAGCAGCGAGAGCGACAGCCCTAGCCGGTAGGGCTGCGTCATGACGTCTGCTTGGGTCTGTGGGCCAGGGCCAGCCGAATCAGGCGGTGGATCCCCAGAAGGCACACAAACGCGAAGACGAAGACGAGCCAGCTCGAGAAGGTGTGGAAGAACCCCTGGCCATACTCGATGCCGAACCACTCGGCGATCAGCCCAGTTGTTACCACGCGCCCGGCGTTGGCAAGAATGGTGATCGGCACCACAGCGGCCACGAAGGCCGCCATCGCCCATATGCCCGGAAGGCTCAGAGCGGCCCAGCCTACCGCCACCGAGAAGAGCGAAATCAGGGAGCGGATGCCGCTACAGGCTTCGGCGACGCCCAGGCTGAGCCTGGTCAGGTGGATGACATTGCCGTCCAGGAGCACCGGTACCCCCAGGACATCGAGCGTCCAGGCGGCATTGCGAGCCGCGAGGGTCTGCAGGGGGAAAGCCATGGCGTAGAAGAGCGTCGCCGGCAAGGGCACCATGAAGAAGAGAAAAAGCAGAGGGAAGGCGAGCACCCGGAAGGCCTTCTGGCCAAGGTGGAAAAGGATCAGACCCGCGAGCACGACGATCAGCGAGCTCCGCGTCAGGAAGTTCTCTGCAGCGAAATCCCCCAGGAGCAGCGCCCCCACCCCCGCGAGGAGCACCGGCAGCCCGATCCAGTTCCCATTGGCCGGCAGCGCCGCTAGCCGCTTGCGCCGTTGCCAGATGAGGAATCCGCTGAAGAGCGGCACCAGGAACCCGTGGGTGTAATTGGGGTCGTCCCACCATTGCCACGCTAGATTGCGGAGTATCCCCCCATAGAGGCCGGCCAGCAGGCCCAGGATGACGAGGACTATCAGACCTACTCGAAGTGCCGGGCGCCCTCTTCCGGTGGGCGCTGGGAGATCGTAGCTGTCAGGCATTGGAACGGATGCAGTGGCCCGCCGCTCGCGGATCTTGCCGCCCACGCTGGAAGGGACTTCCTCGCCATCAACCTCGTCGTACGCTGGTTTGAACATTCTCCACCACTGCGCCATTGTGAGCCCCGAGAGGGAGTGCTCATGGTAGGTGCTTGGGCGCGGCGTTGCAAGGGGCAATCTACTGCATCAAGCGCACAACGACCCCGCTTACCGGGGACTCTGCTATCGCTGCCAGGCGCCAGCGAAAAAGAAGTTGCGTACCTTCTCGAGGGGGGTGCGTCCCGAGTACGAACCGTGCCGAGGGACGTCGCAGGCTCTGCAGATATCGATTTCCTCGGGCCGCTTGTCCACCAGTGCCCTGCGCAACTTCACCATTCGCTCGCCGTTCCAGATCGCGTCGGCCGACTCCTCGAGCAGGTTGCCAAGAATATACTCGCTCCGTAGATCCCGGCAGCACCCGACGACCCGACCTGCAAAGTCGATCGTAAAATTGACCCACGGCTGATGGCAGAGGGTATAGGGGGTCTGGGCGCCATTTGGCGTCGCAGCTGGTACGTTCAGATTCACGAGGCTTTCACCAAGCGCATTGTGGAAGTAAACGGGCATCACGGTCACCCGATCCGACCACTCGGCAAACAGCTTCCGTGTTTGCTCCATCAAAGCCTTCCCGTCCGCCAGTGAACGCCCGTGGGTAGCCATATCCTTGATGACGAACCGGAGGTCGGAGCGTGCTTCTACGGCTGCCCTCAGCAGGTTTTGTATCCCCGCCAGGGTTTCTGCCCACACGCCTCGCACCCGGAGCTGTTCATACAGGGCGGGATCAGCACAGAAGTCCGTACCTACCATGCGCAAGCCGGCGTCAACCAGGCTCTTGGCGCGCTGTTCACTGACCAAGGAGCAATTGGAAGAAACGGTGACATAGATCCCAAGATCTCTCAAGTGGCCGATGTACGCTTCAAGGCGTTTGTTCAGGAGGGGCTCACCATCGCGATGCAGGGAGACAATGCGCACGTCGAAACACGACCTGAGGTTGGCGATGATACTCTTGAAATCCTCGAGAGACATAATCCCTCGCCCATTGACGAAGTGGTGCTCCTGAGTAGATGCAGCGAAAGTTGCAGGAGTTGATGGTTTCGATGGTGAAGAAGATCGGTTGCCCCCAGACGCGGTCGCGCTGGAGAAGATAGCTGATCCCCGTGGAGACCCGATTCAGGTGCCTGAGGTTGTGCATGCTGTTTGGCTGCTGGCTGCCCGGCTATATTACCCGCATTGAGTCATTTCTGCGCGAAATAGCCAGGAACACGGGTGGGCCTCCCATGAGCGATCGGCCCGGTAGCGATGTCCCGATCCCTGTTGAATTCGAGATCTGAGTAGCGGCGGCTCCGTGGGGAGGGAGCGCTCCCGGAGAGCACCCCACATGCCATGGGATGCGCCGCATGCGCGAGCGGATACGAGATGTTCTAGACTCTCGCGGCATCGTGCGCATGTGGTGATCGGCTACACGACACTTGATGCCAAGGCCTGATTCATCGACTGGTTTTGACAATTCCCTACCCCCATGTCATCGTCACCATTCGGATCTGTATCGGTCATGAAACACTTCTGGTGCCAGATGTGAATGTCCCCAGCAAAATTGAAAACGAGGTCTGGTTAGGCTTGATGGAACCATTTTTCAGCGAGCTGATCAAGGTGAGGCGAACCAGCGGTCGATCGTGGACCCACTTCGTCCGGGAGATGATCAACATCATCCTGGCGGCATGCGTCGGACGGGATGACAGCCCTGAACTGTATCGGGATCACCGCTTCCGGACGCGCTCGGCGGGATAGCGAAATGGAGAACGTGCCGGCGCCAAGAGGGATGAGGAGGCGCCCGCGGTCCGCCGCACGGGCCGGTATCCCCGCTGTGGTGGCGGCAATCGCGATGTATATATTCGTGACCATCAGCCGCGTGTCGGATGAGTTTCCCTCCCTCCGCCTCGCCCTCGTCACCGCTGGGATCACCGCAGCGCTTGCCCTGTTCGGCGCGAATCGTGGCGGTGGAAGCCTCTTCAGGCTCCCCGAGACTCGGGCGGTGCTGGCCTTGTTTGGCCTGGCGATCGTGACGATACCCTTCAGCTTCTGGCCGGGGGGAAGCTTCACCTTCGTGACGCGAGGCTATGTCACGCAGGTGTTCCTGTTTCTTGTGATCATTCATTGCGTCAGGTCGGCTCGCGCGGTTCAAATGCTCTTCTGGAGTGTCCTGGCGGCCATGGTGTTCCTCGAAATCAGCCTGATGCTCTGGGGCAAGGGGGACCGCCCGCATGTCACGGGGACGTACGACTCGAACGACATCGCGTTCGTCATGGTCTGCGGCTTTCCGCTCGGGGCCATGTGGTTCTTGCGTGGGCGGGGTTTTGCCCGGTACATCGCGGGTCTCATCTCAGCCCTCGCCGTCGTCGCAGTTCTCCTGACGCGCTCTCGGGGTGGTCTGGTCGGCCTGTGCGTCGTGATGGGCCTTTTTCTCGCGAGAGCGTCATCACGCCAGCGGCTGAGCGCAGCCGTGGCCGTCCTAGCCTGCGTTCTCATCCTGGGTGCTTTCGGCTCATCAGAGTACTGGGATCGCATGGCAACGATCTGGGGAGGTGGCGGTCCTCGGACCACTGTCTCTGACGGGTACGATGCCTCCGGTGTATGGGGAGCACGCTGGCCAGTATGGCAGGCAGGGCTGCAGCTCATGCTGGCACATCCCGTAATTGGGGTCGGCCCCGGTGTGTTCGAGGTCGGAGAAGGCCTATCGCACGGGGGCGCCGGGAAGTGGTCTTCAGCCCACAATGCGTTTCTGCAGATCGGTGTCGAGCTGGGCATTCCCGGCCTTGCGCTATTCGGCTTCCTGCTTTACCGGGCGGTGAAGAATTGCCGTCGCGTCATTCGCCTTGCGCGACAACGGCGGGAGCTGGCCATGGAGGCGTGGCTGGCACGCAGTGTGGAATTGTCGGTGTATGCGTTTATCGTTGGCAGTTTCAGCCTGTCGCAGGCGTACTCGAGCATTCTGTACCTACTGGTCGCAATTTCCGTCGTCCTGGTACGTCTCGCGTCGGCACGTGGCGCCGGATCGGCGCCCCGCATCGATGAGCAGGCGGCGGGAGACACGGCAGGTTCCTCTGGAAAGACACCCTGATGGAGCGGAACACGCCACCTCGAAGGACCGTGACCCCGCACGCAATGCAGGTGACTCACTCGTTGGCGGTAGGGGGATCTGAGCAGCTGGCGGCCGCCATCGCCGGCGCCGGCCAGAGGGATCAGATTCGAATGTCGATTTGCGCGCTGAATTGCGGCGGCAGTCTCGAGGCGTCGTTGCGCAGCGCCGGTGTCACCACGCACGTGATCGGACGCCGGCCCGGGATCCAGCCCGCTGTCATCTTTGAGCTGGCCAAATTATTCAGGAGGGAAAAGGTGACCGTCGTGCTGACTCACCATCTCGGCCAGCTATTGTACAGCGCGATAGGGGCACGGCTTGCCGGAGCGCGACTAATCCATGTCGAGCACGAGTACTACACGCTAGCGTCGGCGAGGGCTAAGCGACTATTGCGCCTTGCCGGGCGCTTTGCCGAGCGCGTCATAGGAGTGACGGACGAGGTCGTGCGCTTCCTCCTGGATGAAGTCGGGTTGCCTCAGTCGAAGGTGGGCGTCATTCGGAATGGCGTGGACACGACTCGCTTTTGTCCACCTGTCGGCCACGAGCGCGAGGCACTGGGAATTCCACGAGGACGGCCAATAGTCGGGACGGTGGGCCGCCTCGATCCTGCGAAGGATCATCGCGCACTCATCGCGGCATTTCGTGTGGTGGTAACGGTGATCCCTGACGCCATGTTAGCGATCATCGGGGCCGGCCCGATGCAGTCGCAGATTGAGGCGGAGGTGAAGCGACTAGCACTGGGAGAGAGCGTGCGCCTCCTCGGGGAACGATTGGACGTGCCGGCACTCTTGCCAGGCCTGGACGTCTTCGTTCTGTCATCAGTGAGCGAGGGGCTTCCTTTGGCGCTGCTCGAGGCGATGTCATGTGCGAGGCCCGTTGTGGTCACTGACGTCGGAGGAGTTTCCGGTGTGGTGGATAGGGACCGTGCGGGAGTCGTAGTGGCACCTGGGGACGTAGACGGAATTGCGAGGGCGGTCATTGGACTTTTACGTGATCCCGTGCGCGCCGGGCAACTGGGCGCGGCTGGAAGAAAGATTGTTGAGCAGCGCTACGATCTGAGGTCCACGATCAATGCCTATCTTGCTCTGTGTCGGGGACCTCTGCCGGGTGCTGCAGGAGTGACAGGGTATTCCAGTGGCGCGGGTCGGGAGAGGCGGTAAGCCATGTGTGGGATCGTTGGCCAGGTATCACTTCGCCGCGGTCGGGGCATCGATCTTAAAGCTGTCCGCGCGATGACGGAAGCACTGGCCCACCGCGGCCCCGATGGCGCCGGGGAGTACCGTGCTCCGAGCGGGCTGGCCGCCCTGGGTCACCGTCGCCTCAGCATCATCGATCTCGTCACCGGCGCGCAGCCGATCTACAACGAGGACGGAAGCGTCGCTGTCGTGCTCAACGGAGAGATCTACAATTTCCAGAGCTTGCGGCTCCGGCTCGAAGCGCAGGGCCACCGCTTCACGACCCGATCGGACACGGAGGTCATCGCGCACCTCTACGAGGAGCGCGGTGTCGAGTGCTTCTGCGATCTCCGTGGGATGTTTGCCGTACTCATCTGGGACGAACGACGCGGAGCACGGTGGTCGGCTCTCCCTGGCATCGGAGATCCAGGCTCTCTACCGGCTCGGCGATTTGCCGTGGACGCTCGACCCCGCGGCGATCGACCTCTATCTCACCCATTCATACATTCCGAGCCCGACGTCAGTGCTGGCCACCGTGCGAAAGCTGCCGGCGGCGCATCGTATGGTGGTGGAGGCGGGCAGGCTGAGCATCGAACGATACTGGGCACCCTCATTGGAGGCGAGCAGGACATCGTCCGAAGACGCTTCGGCGGAGCTGGTCCGTTCCTTGGAGGATGCGGTCCGGCTGCGCATGATCAGTGACGTTCCGCTTGGCTGTTTTCTGAGCGGGGGTGTCGATTCGAGCGTGGTAGTGGCGCTGATGAACCGCGTATCCGCGAAACCTGTCCGGACGTTCTCGATCGGATTCGACCGGAAAGAATACACGGAGCTGGAGCACGCACGCGTGGTCGCGCGACAGTTCAAGACGGAGCACGAAGAGTTCGTCGTGACCCCGGACGCGGCGGCAGTGCTGCCTGATGTGGTCGGCCACTTTGGGGAACCCTTCGGAGATTCTTCGGCCCTCGCCGTTTGGTATGTGGCGCAGCTGGCGCGGAAACACGTCACCGTGGCGCTGACGGGCGACGGTGGCGACGAGCTGTTTGGGGGCTATGAGTGGTACGGTACCGGATTGCGGCTCGCCGCGGCGGCCAGGTGGTTAGGAACGCCGGCGCGAGCGGTGTCGTGGGCTGCCCGGCGATCTAGGTTGTGGGACATGCTCCCGCGCAAGCTGGCGAAGGCCCTGGATCTGCTCGGCCGTGACGATGGTGAGCGCTTTGCGGCCCTTCGGCGCACACTTGAAGAGACGAAACGTGTGGCTCTGTATGAGCCGGAATTCGCCCGCCGCTCAGCCGAGGCGGGGCTCGAGTATCTGGAACACGCCTACGGCCGTGGGGGTGGGGATCTACTTCGGACAATGTCGATCACTGACCTGGTGACCTACCTGCCGGAAGATCTCCTGGTCAAGGTGGACAGGATGAGCATGGCCTTTGGGCTGGAGGCGCGATCGCCTTTCCTGGATACGAGGGTGGTCGAGTTGGCGCTGTCGTTGCCGCTGGCGTTGAAGCGCAGCGCCGGCGGCGGAAAGAGAATCGTGAAAACGACATTTGGCAGCATGTTCCCTCCGGGCTTTCTCGACCGCGCGAAAATGGGTTTCAGCCTTCCGATCGATGAGTGG
>VAYJ01000169.1 GCA_005888465.1 Actinomycetota bacterium | reverse complement strand
ATTCGGTCGAGCTCCTTGACCTTCTGATGCACCAGCTCGAGAACGTGTGGGCATGGGCAGCGGCCCGACCGCTTGATCTGGACGACTTGCTTGATCTCATCGAGATGGAAGCCGAGTCGCCGCGCCTGAGCGACGAAGGCAAGGGTCGCGAGAATGTCTGGCCCGTATACTCGGTAGCCAGCTCCCGTCCGCCGCGAGGCAGGGAGAATCCCGGTCCTTTCGTAGAGCCGAAGCGCCTTGCGGCTGACGCCGCTGCGGGAGGCCACTTCGCCGATCAACAGGCCGTCTCGCCCCATGCCTGGAGCCTAAACCCTGCCCCCTAGGGCAAGGTCAAGACTTTAATGCTTGTGCTCTTGCGACGATGAGGCGCCGTAACCTCGAAGCTGATTGTAGTGTTGAATCTGTTGCTCGGAGAGAACCGGGCGCATCTCGAGGTGTGTTCTCAGATGAACGGCCCGGAGCTGACCCTGGAGCGCCGCGATCCGTGTCACGCTGCGCTGAAGGGCGGCCTCGCTGATGGTCCCCTTCCGGAATTCCTCCTCGAGCGCTCGTTCTTCCTTGAGAATCATGTCGCCCAGGCGCTTCGCCTTCAGTCCCATGTCGTCAAAGAGCCGCTCCACGGCCTGGGCCTGTTCGGGACTTAGGTGGAGCCGGCCTTCTCGCACCGCATCGAGCACGTGGCGGGGACCCGGGTATCCGTTCATCTCGGCGGCGCGGGCTAGACCCATCCCACGCCCTTCGCGCAGCTCCGATATCTCCTTCTCGGAGAGCCCACGAATCTCATTCGTGGTCTGGTCACGATAGGGCGAAATAAGAGTATCTTCCGCCGCCACTGGCGCCACCGTCGACAGGGCCACCACCCAGGCTATGAAGAATCGCATGGACGAGTCCCCCCCCGGTCCCTAGTTTGTCAGGACAGGCCCGGCTGTGCGATGACTAAATCGTTCAGATCGAGCGATCGGGCCGGGCCCCTGTCCGCACGTTCTTGATCTCATCCATCGAAAAGTTCGAGATCTCGACCGAGCTCTGGTCGAGATTGCATCTGCCCCGCCGATGCTGTCGCGGCCGCCTCGAGGCGCCCACTCACAAGGCAACCTTGCGCAGGCGAAGGGCGTTGCCGATCACGGACACAGAGCTGAACGTCATGGCGGCACTGGCGATGATCGGGCTCAGCAGCAAGCCGAAGATAGGATAGAGCACGCCCGCGGCCACCGGCACGCCGAGCGCATTGTAGAGGAACGCGAAGAACAGATTCTCGCGGATGTTTCGCATCGTGGCGCGGCTCAGGCGGCAGGCCCGGACGATGCCGCGCAGATCGCCCTTCACGAGGGTCACGTCGGCGCTCTCCATGGCCACGTCGGTTCCGGTGCCCATAGCAATCCCCACATGAGCCTGCGCCAGCGCCGGGGCATCGTTGATTCCGTCACCCGCCATGGCGACGATCCGACCCTCCGCCTGCAGTCGCTTGATCACGTCGACCTTCTGCTCGGGCAACACTTCCGCTTCGACGTCGTCGAGCCCAAGCTTGCGCGCCACGGCCTCGGCGGTCGTGCGGCTGTCCCCGGTGACCATGACGATGCGCACGTTGTCATGGTGGAGCATCGCGATTGCCTCCGGCGTCGACTCCTTGATCGGGTCGGCGACGCCCAGGAGCCCGGCCGGCTGGGCGTCAATCCCGACGAACATCACGGTCTGACCCTCTCGGCGAAGCGCGTCGGCCCGCTCGATTGACGAACCCGGGTCGATGCCGACCTCCTCGAACAGTCTTCGATTGCCGAGGGCTACCGATCGCCCCTCCACATGCCCCGCGACGCCCTTCCCCGTCACCGAGCGGAACCCCTCGACGGCATCCAGTCTCAGTCCCCTCTGCTGAGCGGCCGCCACGATGGCTCCTGCCAGTGGATGCTCGCTTCCCTGCTCGAGGCTCGCGGCCAGCCGCAGCACGTCACGCTCTTCGTGACCAGCCAGAGCCTCGATCGACACGAGGCGCGGCTTGCCTTCGGTGAGAGTGCCCGTCTTATCCGCCACCAGCGTATCGACCTTCTCCATCACCTCGAGCGCTTCCGCATTCTTGATGAGGACGCCCGCCAGGGCTCCGCGTCCGGTCCCGACCATGATGGACATCGGGGTCGCCAGCCCCAGCGCGCAGGGACAAGCGATGATCAGCACCGCCACCGCGTTGACCAGGGCATAAGCCATCCTCGGCTCGGGACCTACCACGGCCCAGGTCACGAACGTGGCGATCGCGGCCACCACCACAGCGGGGACGAAATAGGCCGAGACCTGGTCGGCCAGGCGCTGGATGGGCGCTCGGCTCCGCTGGGCTTCGCTCACCACCCGGACGATCTGGGCCAGCAGGGTATCGCTGCCGACGCGCTCCGCCCGCATGACAAAGCTCCCCGTGCCGTTGACGGTACCGCCCGTGACACGGCTGCCGGGCTCCTTCTCGACGGGGATGGGCTCGCCAGTCACCATCGACTCGTCGACGGAGCTGTGGCCTTCCAGGACGACCCCGTCGACTGGAATCTTCTCACCCGGACGGACGCGCAGCCGGTCTCCTAGCTTGACCTGGTCGAGCGGGACATCGCTCTCGCGACCGTCATCCCCGACCATACGCGCCGTCTTCGGGGCGAGCCCGAGCAGCGCCTTGATGGCGCCGCTGGTCTGGCTTCGTGCCCGAAGCTCGAGGACCTGGCCCAGCAGGACGAGCACGGTGATGATCGCGGCCGCTTCGAAATAGACGGGGACTTCGCCCGCCTGTCCGCGGAAGGAGTCCGGGAAGAGCCCTGGGAGGAGCGTCGCCGTGGCGCTGTAGACATACGCCGTCCCGACACCGAGGGCGATGAGGGTGAACATGTTCGGGCTGCGGTTGACAAGGGATTGCCACCCACGCTCGAAGAACGGCCAGCCTCCCCACAGCACTACCGGGGTCGCCAGAAGAAACTCGAGCCAGGTCACGGCGTGCGCCGAGACGAGGTGCCCGACGAGTCGGCCGGGAATCATGTCCGCCATCGCGAGGAGCAACACAGGCGCGGCCAGGGCCACGCTTACCCAGAACCGCCGCGACATGTTCCGAAGCTCGAGGTTTTCCTCTCCTTCGAGCGTGACGGTTCGCGGCTCCAGCGCCATGCCGCAGATCGGGCACGAGCCGGGAGCGCTGCGCACGATCTCGGGATGCATCGGGCAGGTGTACTCCGTCTTGGGCGTGCCCCCCCTCGGAATCACCGTCTCCAACGCCATGCCGCACACAGGGCAGGATCCTGGTCCGTCTTGGCGAACCTCCGGATGCATGGGACAGGTGAACGCAGGCCTCTCTGGCATCTGCTTGGCCGGGGTCAGGTCGCTAGTGTGCACGTCAGCGCGCCGATCCTTGTCAATGGCGCTTGTGGGGATCCATTGGGCGTGGAGTGGGCTTAACGTCGACTGGCTCCTTCGTTGCGGATCCCGGGGCGCTCTGAGCACCACTCGCGCTCGGTTCATTCACGTTGATCCCGTCTCGCGCAAGCTCGGCATCGCTTGCCTTGAGCGCCACCGTACCCGGAGCATGCTGATACCAGCCGGGATCCTCGTCGTAGCTCTTCAAGCGATCCCGAACCTTGACGATCGTGAAGAGGCCACCCATCGAGATATAGTCCCCAAACGGACCCGTGGCCCCTTTCATCGAGATGGTGTTCCGGGGATAGGGCATGACTTCGGCCATCTTTCCCATGTCCATCCCGGTCTGACCCATGGTCATGTAGGCCGGTAGCAGAGGCCGAATCGTTTTTTCGAGACCCTCGGGGTTCATTCCCACCATGTTCGGAAACTCATGTCCCATCTGGTTCATGACGTGGTGGGTCATATGGCAGTGAAAGGCCCAGTCACCGGGCGCATCGGTGATGAGCTCGACGTTACGCGTTTGCCCCACCGCGACCAGGGCGGTAGTCTCCGACCATTGGGCCGAAAGCGGGATATCTTCCCCGTCGGTGGCGGTGACGCGGAAGTGATGCCCGTGAATGTGCATCGGGTGGTGATCCATGGCGCCCAGATTGCCTAGGCGAAGCCTGACCCGATCGCCGGTCTTGCACACCAGCGGTGCCGTCGAGGGAAACACCTTGCCGTTGATCGTCAACACGTTGAAGTCCATCATTTCCAGGGTGTTCGGGCGGGCCGTCCCCGCTTTCACCGACCATTCACTCACCATGAGCGAGAAGTCACGGTCCACGCGATAGTCGGGTGACGGATTTCTCGGGTGGACGACGAACATGCCAATCAACCCCATCCCCATCTGCGTCATCTCGTCGTGATGGGAGTGAAACATGAAGCTTCCGTGTTGGCGCAGCGTCCATTCGTACTTGGCCGTCTCCCCGGCCTTGATGTACGGCTGCGTCAGGCCCGCCACCCCGTCCATCCCATTGGGGAGATAGATGCCATGCCAGTGGACCGAGGTCGGGATCGGCAATCGGTTCGTCACGTAGATCCGTATGCGCTCGCCCTCCACCGCCTCGATCACGGTGCTGTTCACGCGACCGTTGTATCCCCAGCACTTGGCGCGCAGGCCTGAGTCAAAGGCGTGCTCGACTTCCTCGGCGATCAGATGAAAGACCTTGACCCCGCCGACGACCTTGAATGGCAGAGCAGCGCCGTTCGGCACCACCACCGGCTTGTAGTGCTCTCCGGGCAACCCCGGCGGCAGCGGCGCAACATTGATAGGGCCCCCGCTGTAGGTCTTTTGCCAATATGGCCGGCCGCCTTGAGATTTCGGCTGGGCCGCTGCTGGTTGATATCGCGCCGCGCTGGTATGGCTAGTGGGATGGCCTTCCTTTGACCATGTGACACCACCAGCGAGCGAGGCCGCGCCAATGCCCAATATCTGCCGCCGAGAGAACCTAGTCGCCATTCCGACCCTCCTTCATCCTCGTCTTTGCACCCGCCCCGTCCACCCGGAATCCATTGGAGATTGGTAGGCGGCCGCTCGAGATCTGCTCCAGGTCCGCTCGCGCCAACCAGTACTCGCGAAGCGCTTCGACGTAGGCGACGCCGGTTTCGATCTGCTGCTCGCGCTCGCGCAGCAGTTGAAAGATACCGATCTGCATCGCGTTGTATTGCAGTTGAGCTTCGTTGACGATCCGCTCCCTCAAAGGCAGCAGAATGTCGCGGTAATACAACGCCCGATCTCGTGCCCCTCGCATTCGCTCCTGGACCGCCCGGGCGGTCGCGCGAATTCGCACGGCCAACGCGTAGTATTCGTGCTGAGCGCGCGATAGCTCTGCCACCGCTCGGCCGACCCGCGCTTGCCCTTGATCGAATAGTGGGATGGGAACAGACAGCACCGGCCCCACTCGCCAACCCTCCACCGGCTCCCTCTCGGCGGACGCCCCAAAGTCCATTGACGGGATCAAGGCTGTTGCCCGGTCGTACCCCAACTGCTGGCCCGCGGCGATGATGCGTTGCCGGGCATGCGAGAGATCGATGCTCCGGGTCAGCGCGGTTCGCTCGATGCCGCTCGCCGTCAGAGATTCCTCTGGAACGTCGGGCAAACGCCCGGCGATCTCCCACTCCGTCTCTCCGCCCCAGGCTCCCATCAAGCTATTCAGCTGCTCTCGGCTCTGGCGTGCGGCGACCTCGGCAGATCTGAGCGCCAATTTCGAGGCTTCCGCCAGTGCGCGGTCCCGAGCCAGATCGAGGTCCGTAATGTTGCCTGCTTCATGCAGCCGCCGGCTCACCTCCAACGACGCGGTGAGCGCCTTCACGATCGACTGGCGGAGCTCTAGCATTTGCTCGTTCGCTTGATGCCCATAGAAGGCTGTCCGAACCTGCATCGCGAAGTCGAGCACGATCCCCGTGACCCGAAGTTTCGCCTCTTCGAAGAGGGCGGCGGCCACCCGCTTCCGGAGCGGAACGTATAGAACGTCCAGGAAGCCGACGACCACGCTGAGCTGGATATCCGGACGGACCCCCGAGAGCGGAAACAACACGGCGGCGTCGAGGATCGGATTCCTAAAGAGTCCCGCCTGGACCAGATCGGCCTGTGCCACTCCCAGCTCGGTGTAGATTGCCTGGAGATCTCGATTGCTGAGCATGGCGATCTGTACCGCGTCATCAGCAGTCAACTTTTTTTGCCGCAAGGCGCGCAGCTTCTCCTCTGCCTCTCTGTCCAGGTCGGTTCCGTTGTTCCACACGATCTTCGTCGTGGAGCGCTCCGCAACGGCAGCGCTGACTTCGGGAAACCCGGCCCTGAGGTCCACCGACGCACAGCCGGTGAGGCCAAAGAGCAGAAGACCCACCAGACCGATCCTCTGTACCTCCATCCTCAACCCCCTATCTCAGCTTCTCGATCTCCGTGATCGCCCTTTTCTGAACGTCGATGGTGAAACGAACCTTGTCTCCGGGCTTCAGGCCCGAAAGAAGAGAGGGTGGATCGATTCGATAGCCCATCGTCATCGCTTCCATGAAGCCCTTGATCTCTCCATGCTCGACGACGATCTGGCTCGCCTTTGGTACGGTGGCGATAACCTCTCCCTCGCCGACGATCGTCTGTGAGGCTCGCTCTTCAGTCTGACGTCCCTGATGTTCTTCATCCTGGGTAGCCGCCACGGGCGACACCGGCTGGGCGGACGGGATGTCCGACCGCGTGTAGGCGAGCGTCTGGGAAGGAGGCGGCTGAGGTGCGGCGATCGCCTCCGGATGCGCCGGGTGGCTGGTGGCCAGTGGCTCCAGTCGGTAGCCCGCACATCCCGCCCACAGCAGCGACGTGACAACCAGTACGGCACGGCCCCGCCAAGATTCCATGTGAATCATCCTCGTTTCCGTCAATCGTTGAGCTTGTCGATCTTGGTAATGGCGCGCGCGTGCGTATCGATGGTGAAGCGAACCTTATCCCCCGACTTGACTGTGTTCAGCAGGGAAACGGGATTGATCTTGTAGCCCATCGTCATGGCCTCCATGAATCCCTTGATCTCCCCATGTTCCAGGACGATTTGCTGCTTCTCCGGACGCAAAGAGATGACGGTTCCCTCTCCGGTGACGAACTTGGGCTTCGGCTTCAGCTCCGGATGCTCGCCGGCGACGTGCGGCCCGCGGTGGCCAGACAGCGTGTGGGCATAGGCGATCACGGCCCAGCGGTCGTTCATCGACATCTCGCCCTTCCAGGCCGGCATCGCGGACCCCTTCGACTTGAACGGCTCCACAAGGCCACCCTCGCTGACGCGCCAGATCCAGAAGTTGTCCGCCATCTCCGCCACCATCTTCCCGTCGGTAAGGTCTGCAGGCTTCAGCGGAAGATTCGCCGAGCCGGGCCCCTTCCCGTCCCCCTTCTCGCCGTGGCAGAGCGCGCACTTGGCGACGAAGATCTCCTTGCCCTTGGCGATCATCTTCGGGTCCGTCCACACTTGGCTCGGAATGTGGGCCTTGGCATACGCGGGGGGGACCGACGGATGCTCATGGTCGCCATGGGCGTGGCCACGATCTGCGGCTTTGGGCGGCCCCGTCGGCGGCTGCTCCGCCTGCGCGTCGGGGAGTGTGAGTTCTGCAAGCCAGGCGGCGGAAACCACCAGACCGACGATGGCGATGACGACGAACGGTCGGGTACGAGTCAACAGGCCCCTCCTCTTAAGTGACGGAGTATGCTCGGACGCGTTACGCCCGGAGCCAGACTCCGAGACCAGGGCGTAAATCGCGACTAAGGAAAGGGAGCGACTAGATCAGGAGGGACGCGTACAGCAGGAACAACGATGGTCGACTTGGCAGTCTTTTCGGATCGTCTAGTGACGAAGTGACCGGCCGAACGGGAACGAGAGTGGCAACTGGAGGCGCCTGCGCGACTTCGAGGCCCGGACCCTCCTGGAGGTAACCTGTGTTTGACGGAACAGCAACTCCATCACACGAAATCAGATTCTCGTCCGCATGGTCATGCGCGGAGGGGCGGGCGTCCTCGTCGGCATGCGATACAAGGTCGACGTAAGCAGGGAGGTCACAGGTGTGGCCCAACACAAGGAGTAAGACTAGCATCGGTACGAGCCGCAAAGGAATCGACAGCAAGCGGTGGGAGCGAATCATCGAACAGGAGGTTACCCTGTCGCTCAAGCCGGTGTCAAGATAACCTGGTGCACAACGGTATCGACGGCAGCTATAGAGGGCTAGGCTCGGTTGTGGCCTGACATGGTATGGGTTGGACCTTGGCCTAAGCTCGCGTATCACCCGCCGCGGCTCGGGTCGCGCCCCCTCGGGTCGCATTCCTAGGAGAGCAGCATGATCGGTGAGCTCCGGCGGCTGCACCGTCACATCTGGATCGCCTGGATCCTCATTGTCGGCGTGGCGGCGGCCTTCCTGGTCTGGATGCAGCCATGACCTTCACGCCGAAGTGGAGATTCGACCTCGTCCTTGCCGTCATCATTGGGGTCTGGTTCGGTGTAGGTCGTCTGCTGTTCCGGCACCTCGACATCGACGTCTTTCTCGTTAAGGGGAGCGCCATCCTGACTTTTCTCTTCCTCTCGGCGGCCATCAGCCTTGGCCCGCTCGCGCGGCTCTGGCGGCCGGCCACGCACTTCATCTACAACCGCCGCCACCTCGGCGTGACCACGTGGGGGCTGGCCGTCTTTCACGCGGCCTGCGTCATGCACTACGGCAATAGCTGGAAGCCTGCCAACCTCCTCGAGGTCCTGCCCGGCCAGAAGCTCCTGGGTGTCCCCTTCACGCTCTTCGGGGTGGCCGCCCTGCTGATCCTGACCGTCATGGCCCTGACCTCCTGGGACTACTTCCTCCACGCCTGGGGCGCGCCGGGCTGGAAGCGACTGCACATGGCCGTCTACGTCGCCTACGGCTTCGTGGCAATCCACTTCCTCGCGCGGCTTCTCGGCGA
>VAYJ01000174.1 GCA_005888465.1 Actinomycetota bacterium | reverse complement strand
CGCGCGCATAGAGCGCGCTCGTCAACGCGGGCGGCGGGCTGGGCCGGAACTGGTCGGCGCTCGTGATCACCCACCCTTTGGCCCGGGCGTACTCGGGGAAGAGAGGCGCGGCCGTCGGGATCCAGACGCCGGGCGCGGTGACGGGACGGTAGGTGTCGGGCACGCCGGTGGCGTCGTTGGCGCGGTCCGCGAGGATGACCGCGGCCGCCTGCTCGCCCACCGCGATGCCCTCAGTCTTCGCGGGCCCGTCGGGAATCTGCTTGAGCGAGGCCGCGTAGGCCTCTTCGACCTTGGCCTTCTGGCCCGGAATGACCTGGATGAGGATGGTGCGCGCGGCCGCGGCCACGGCCGCATCGGCCGAGGCGCTGGGCGCGGCGGGGCTCGTCACCGCATAGCGCGTGTAGCGGCCCTGGATGGTGTTGACCGCGTCGGCGATGGCCACATGCACCATGGCCATGCAGCGCGACCACGGATTGCCGGCGACGTTCCCCGCCTTCAGGACGTCGATGGACGTCTGGTTCCACTCGGTGACGGTGTCGGCGCCGGCGTGGCCGGCCGTCAGGGCCATCGCGAGCGTGGCGAGCAGGAGCGATAGCCACCGGCGGCTGCTCGCCCTGGCAGATATTCTCCGGAGGTCCTGCCTTGATGCACGTCCATCGCGAGAGAACGAACACGGTGTCTCTGACTTCATGACGGCCTCCGAATCAAAGTTTGAGATTCCTCCCGGGCGTATGGCCGGGCGACTCCGCGTGGGGGAGTCGCCCGACGCGCGGTGTCTACTTCTTCACGGGCTGGAGGTACAGCGCGACAGCCCGCTGTCCCACCTTCCGCCCGAGCACGAGTCCGTCCTCGCAGGCGCTGCGGAAGTGAATGCCCGCATAGACGCGGGAATCGGCGCTCTCCCGCGCCGTCTGGGAGAAGCTCGTGAACGACCGCTTGATCCCCTCGAACGGCTTCCCGCTCGTGACTGTGAATTTGGCCTGGTCGCCGCCCAGGACGCTCGCGAGGACGACGGAGGCGGCGCCGCTGAAGACGCTTTGCGTCGAGGGATAGTCCGAGACCGCGGGGGTGTTCTGGTGGCTGTCCCAGGTCGGATCGCCCGCGGTGGCATCGTTTCCGTCGTTGTCTCCCTCGCGGATGGCCGTGATGGGGCGCCAGGAATCGTACACGTAGCGGATCCTGAAGCCTGCGATGTAGGCATCAGCCATGGCCATGTTCATGAGGGCCAGGAGGCGAGCGCTGTCCCGGGCATCGAGGCTGCGTGAGACCGCCACTGTCCGCGCGATCGTATTCCAGGCTCCGGGACCCTCGAACCAGAACCGCGCGATCTCCGTCTGATCGGCCGTGCGGACCGTGCTCACTTTCCCGCCCACGTTCTTGACCTCGTTGAAGTCCCGCGCGTAGGTCGGGCTCGTCAAAGCCGGGGGGCCCGGAAGCCAGAACTGCGAGGCAGAGAGCAAGGTGAAGGGTGTGACATTGCCCCAGCCCGGAACATTCGACGGCGCGTAACCGCGAGCCGCGTCTGGATTGGCAATGGGCGGGTTGGGCGGCACGGGGTTCGGGTGCGGTCGCCACCTGCCGGGGCCCATGCCGGGCGTGTAGGGCGCATCCTTCGTCGCGCCGTCATCCCTGCGGAGGGTCAGCATCGCCGCCCCCGCCGCCCGGCCGACGGCCACCCCCTTGTTTCGGGCGGGAGCGTCGGTGACGCGTGAGAGCGACGTGGCATACGCCTGCTCCACCAGGGCAAGCGCCGCGCCCTTCTGAGCGGGCGACCCGAAGCTGCTCACCACGCCGACCAGCACCGTGTGAGCCGCTGCGGCCACCGCGGCGTCCGGCGAGGCAGCGGCGTCAGCCGGCCCTTCGAAGTAGTAGGCATCGTAGCGCCGGTTGATCGCGTTCAGAGCGTCGTGCACCGCCCCCTGCACCATGGCAAGCGTGCGGGTCGACTGGACGGCGCTCTGTCCATTCGCCTCGATGGCCTTCATCGTGGTCTCGTTCCACTGCAGGACCTCATTGGCAGCGGGTTGAGCAAGGGCGATGCCCAACAGACACGCAACCGCTCCGAGGGTCGCGACGGCGATACCGAGGACTCGAGCGTTTCGTTTCATGATCGATCCTCCCTTTGCCACAAGTCGTGCACGGCAATCATGGATTCTTAGCCTCCCAGTCGCGGGCGGCGTCGACCGTCGACTCGAACGCCGCGCCGTACTTGAGCAGGGCCGCCTTGACGGCGGGATCCATCTCCTTGTAGATCCCCGTGTCGTCGAGCGGCATCTTGTCCTCGCGCACCGCGCGCATGATGCGCTTGATCTCGCCCGCCGCATGCGCGGGCGTCTGCATCAGGACGAGCCGCTTCATCCCCGTATAGTTGTCGGGCGAGTGACATTCGTGGCAACTACCCTTGCGCAGCTCGCCGGCGAGCTCTCTGAACGTGCTGTCGAGCTGGCCGAGGTACGGGTTGGTGCTGCGCATGAGGCCCACGAAGAGCGTCGGTTGGGGCTGGATCTGCCCCTTGGCATCCGTCCACATCCACTTGCCGTCGAAGGCCGGCTGGGCGTACGGCGCGCTCGTCAGCTTGGGGTCCGGCTTGCCCTTGGCGGAGAACTGCATGATCACCACCTTGACCTTGGCGGGATCGATCCAGAACGTCAGCTCGTTGGCCGCCTGATAGTCCGCCCATTTCTTGGTGTCGTGCCAGAACGGGTACGGATACTGGCCGGGATCCAGCGCGTTGCGGAACAGGGCGGGCACGCGAGCGCGGTAGAGCCGCTCTGTCGGATCGAAGCCGATCTCGTACTCTCCCGTGAACATGAACATCGGCATGTACAGGCCCGACAGCACGTCGGGCGCGAACTGCGTCAGGTTCGTATCCCTCAGGCGCCGGCCGTCCGGGCTCGGCCTTCCCCAGAGCACGACGGGGGCCAGTCCCCTGCGGAAGGATGAATCCCCGAAGAGCGCCGCGCGGCAGAGATCCAGAGCCGCCTGGTCGGCAGGACTGGTGAGCGGGCACGCGGTGGCCGTCTGGCGGACCATCGTCCCGATGAAGTGCTCGACGGCGCCCCGCTGAGAATCCTGAGCGGCGGCGCCGATGGCCATCGCGCACACGAGCACGCAGATGCCCAACCAGATCAACCTGACCTTGCTCATCCGGATGTTGCTCATCGCGGACTCCTACGGTCGGTACGGTTGCAGGTACTGGGCGAAGGCCTGGCGACCGATCTGCTCACCCTGGAGGATGCCTGCCACCGTGGAGTTGCGGAAGTGGATCCCGGAGTACACGCGCGAGTCCCCGTTCTCCTCCTGGGCCTCACTCAAGCTCTTGAAGGAGCGAGTGATCCCCGCGAAGGGCGGCCCGCTCGTCATGGTGAAGCTCAGCTGGTCGGTGCCGAAGAAGCGAGACATCACCACCGCGGCCGCCCCACCGAGCACGCTGTGCGTGGAGGGATAGTCGGGAAGCGACGGCGTGTTCATGAAGGTCTCCCAGGTGGGATCTCCCGCGGTGGCGTCGTTGCCGTCGGCGTCGCCCGCCCGGATGGCCGTCACCGGTCGCCAGAAGTTGTAGAGATACCGGGTGTCGGCGCCCGCGATGTACCCGTCGGCCATCGCGGCGTTCAGGAGGGCGAAGAGGCGGGCATGCTCCCAGCGATCGAGGCTGCGCTGGGCCGCGACCAGGCGAGCGATGCGGTTCCACCCCTGCACCGAGCCCTCGTACCAGAACCGCGCGATCTCGGTCTGGGCGGCCGTGCGGGCGGGGCTCTGCTTGCCCCCGAGCCGCTTCACCTCGTTGTAATCCCTCGTGTAGATCTCGCTCGTGAGGGCCGGAGGCGGCCGCAGCCGGAATTGCCAGGGCGCGCGCATGATGAACGGCGTCATGTGTCCCCACTGCGGGAGCATGGAGGGCTGGTTCCCCGCAGCCAGATTCGCGTCGGCGATGGGCGGGTTGGCGGGCACGGGGTTCGGGTGCGGGCGCCATTGCCCCGGCTGGGTGCCCGGCGTATATGCCACCTGCGCGGTGGCGCCGTCGGCTTTCCGAAGCGTGAGCATGGCGGAGGCCGCCGCCTGACCCGCCGCGATCCCGTCCTGCCTCGCGCGGCCTTCCGGGATCTTCGCGAGCGCGGCGACATAGGCAGCCTCCACGCGCTCCTTCGCCTTGGCGTGTTGCTCGGGCGTGCCGA
>VAYJ01000173.1 GCA_005888465.1 Actinomycetota bacterium | reverse complement strand
CAGGGCCTCGACGAGATTCGTCGACTTCACGATGTCGGTGAACATGAACGTCTTCTGCACGCGTCGCGGCGCCGCACTGCCACGGAGCTGCCAGGGGAGGAACTCGTCGACCTCCTCGATCACGATCGCCTGCGTCGGGCACGAGAGAGCCACTGCTCTGAGGAGCTCCTCTTCGACCGATTCGACCTCGAGGACGGCGGCCTTCGCGTAGTCCGTCTCCTCCCAGTCGAAGGCGGTCGGGGCCATAGTGATGCAGTTGCCGGCCCCGATGCAGCGGTGGCGGTCGACGCGTGCTTTGAGCATCGCGTCAGACAACTCGCTCGCGGAAGGCGAAGGCGGTCGCTTCGGCGCGGGAGTTGGCCCCGATGCGCGCGAACGTGTCGATCAGTTGACTCGTCACCTGCTCGGGCGAGATGCCGAGTCGCTCGGCGATCTCCTGGTTGGTGAGGCCTTCGGTCAGGAGCTTCAGCAGCGCGGTCTGGTCCTCGTTCATGCCCTTTGGCGCGTCTTCGGCTGCGGCCGGCTGCATCGACATGCCGTCGAGCGCTCCCGCGGCTTGGACGGTCTCGCGGCCCAGCGGGCTTCGGAACCAGCGCACGCGGACGGCCTCGTCGAACGTGCGTTGCGCCGTGAGCGCGAGGAGGATCTGGAGGAAACCGCGAGCCATGCCGAGCTCCTCGGGTTGGCCCCCGGTCGCGAGCGCCTCGACGACGGGCACGAGGACCTCGAGGTGCGAGTCCTCGTGTCGCGCGGCCATCATGGCCGCGACGGCGGTGCGGGCGGCGGTGAGCGCTTCGTCGGTGTTCCCCTCGGCGAGCGCGACGCGGGCAAGCGCCGCGTCTGCCTGGGCCCCCCACGGCGCGTGGCCGGGGAGCTGCTCCATGGCGGTCTTCGTGTCGGCGGCTGCCTTCCGGGCGACGGCGAGAAGTTCGGCGTCCTTGGTCTGCGAGCCAAGGCGCGCGGCTTCCATGGCGAGTACCGCGAGCGTCTCGGCCCGTGCGGCGAGGAGCCCGTGCTCTGTCACGAGCTGCAGGGCGCGCTCGAGGTGTGACCGCATTGCATCGGCGTTGCCGGCGGCGCCCTCGAGCTGTCCGCGCCAGAGCTCGAGCTGGCGGCCCCGGTATGGCGTCGGGGCGTCGCTGGCGACGGCGGCCGCGCGGTCCACCCACGAGCGAGCCTTGTCGACGTCACCGAGGTCCAGGCACGCGAGCGCCGTGCCGCCCGCGGCCAGGAACTCGAGCCCGCGATCGCCGAGCACCTTCGCCTGGCGGTATGCCTCTTCGCCGCGGCTGAGCGCGACATCGGGGACGACCTTCGCGCGCGAGAACACGTGCGCGCCGTAGAGCATCTGCGCCTCGGCGAGCTCGCGTTCGCTCTCGTTCGTCATGGTGTCCATGCGCGACGCGAGCCGGCGGATCTCCTCGATGTGGCGGCCCGCGCCGGACCCGAGATGGATGTCGGCGGCCCAGCTCGCGTACGCCATCGCGATGATGGCCGACATCGTGCCGCGCTGGTCCCCGATCCGCTCGTAGATCGCGAGCGCCTGCTCGAACCGCTCCCGCGCGCCGTTGAAGAACGGCGCGGCCGGCGTGCTCGCGAGGACTTCGTTGAGGGGCTCGCCGCTCGCGACGCGATGCATGTAGGGGAACTGCTGGCCCGAGGACACGATCTCGACGAACCACTCGCGAGCGCGGTGGAGCTCGATCACTCCGAGTTCGCGATGCGCGGCCGCGAGGCTCGACTGATCGTCGAGCTGATCGGCGAGCTCGACGGCGCGGAGGTACGCCTCCTCTGCGCCCGGGGCGTCGATGTCGTTCGGCAGCGAGTATGCCTCGCCCAGGTCGTTCTGCAGGAGGTCCTGCCCGAGCTCGAGGCACGCGGCGAGCTCGGCCGGGCCGTCGCCCTGTTCGCTCGCGCGCGCGCGGATCCGCCGGGCCAGCGTGGCGGCCTGCTGGAACTCCTGCGAGCGCCGAAGGGCTGCGGCGCGACGGAGCTGCACGTCCATCTCCATGTGGGCATCGCCGAGGGCCTCGGCGAGCGCGGCGAGCTCCGCGAGCCCCTCGAGCCGGTCGTTCGGCCGGCGCAGCATGTCGAGGGCTTCGTCCCGGGCCTGCAGGAGCGCGAGGCGATCCTGGGGTGTCGAGGCGGTCGGGAGCGAGAGGTCCACCACGCGAAGGACCTCCTCGGGCGCGTGCGCATTCAGGGCGTTGCGCGTGGCCCGAATGGAGAACCGTACGCAGAGCTCCGCGTCGCCGGCGGCGCGGGCGTGGTGCGCGAGTAGCGGGAGGCTCTCCGGCGCCGGCTCGCCAACCATGAGGAGCTGCACGATCGCCCCGTGGATCGCGCGGCGACGGGCGGCCGCGAGGCCGGCGGCGGCGTATTCGCGCACCTGCTCGTGCGCGAAGCTGTAGTCGGCGGGCGAGTCGTGCTTGTGCTGCAGGAGCAATCCCGCGGTCACCGCCGGCGCCATTGCGGCTTCCAGCTCGTCGAGCCTCGGCTCCGGGTCGCCCAGCTGCACGCGGATGGCCTGGAGGTCCTTGAGGCTGAAGTGCCGTCCGAGGATCGCGGCCTCGGAGAGCGCCGTCTTCGTCTCGTCGGGCACGTGCGCGGCGCGGCGGGAGATCAGGGTTCGCACGGCCGAAGGGAGCAGGCGGTCGGCGTTCGGTGCGAGCTTCCACGTCCCGTCGATCTGCTGGACCATGCCGGCTTCGCGATACGCGCGAACCAGCTCCTCGACGATGAACGGCACGCCCTCGGCCTGGGCGTGCATCGCGGTCGCGCCGGCCGGGTCGACCTTGCCGCCGAGCAGCTGCTTGAGGAGCTCCCCGCTCTCGATCGGAGTGAAGCGCTTGACGGTGAGGCGCCGGACCATGCCGAGGCGCTCCATGTCGGCGATGAGGTTCACCGCCTCGGTCACGAACGCGAACTCGTCGGGACGGAGCGCGGCCATGAGGAAGATGGGGCTCCCCGCGTCGGCGCGCACGATGTAGCGCAGGAGCCGCAGGCTGTCGTCGTCCGCCCACTGGAGGTCGTCAAGGAAGAGCGCGACGGGGCGGATCTCCGCGAGCGAGCGGATCGCGAGCGCGGCGAGATCGAGCGTTCGCATGAGCTTCTGGTCGGGAGCGAGGCTCGCGAGGCCCGGGTCGTCGTTGCCGACGAGCGCGTTCAGGCTCCGCTGGATCGCCTCGGCCGCCGACGTTTCCTTGGCCGCCGCGACGCCCTCTGGTGCGCCCAGGATCGAGCGCGCGAGCAGCAGCGGCCCGCGGATCTCCTCGTCGGCGGCGACGGCGACCGTGATGAATCCCTGTGACGCGGCCATCTCGGACGCAGCCGCGATGAGCCGCGTCTTCCCGATCCCCGGCTCGCCCTCGACCGTGATCCCGGCCAGCCGGCCCTGCGCCGCCGAGGCCAGTTCCTCTTGGATGGCGGCGAGCTCCAGCGGGCGGCCGACCACAGCGCCGATGGCCCTGCGGGTCTGCGGGGCGAGCGCGGAGAAGGTCTGGGTGTTCGTGAGCGCGTCCACGGTGCTCCCCGCCCGGACGAAGCCATTCCGAGCACGGGACATGGTAGTGGGTGCGCCAGTCGATGTCGGTGCCCAACGACATACTCCAAAGGCACGAGGAGAGCCATTGGATTCGTCATATGGTATGGTCGCGCCGATGGCGCGAAGACAGGTGATCGTCCAGCTCGACGACCGGTTGCTCGGTCGCCTTGATCGCGAGGCGAAGGCCAGCCACATCAGCCGCAGCGAGGTCTTGCGGCGGGCCGCCGATCTCTACCTACGCGCATCCGACGAAGCCGGCAAGGAGCGCCGCATGATCGAGGCCTACCGTCGGATCCCCGACGACACCGACCCGCAGCTCGACCACGTGCTGATGCGCTTGGCGGCGGACCTGCCACCCTGGTGAGACGCGGCGAGGTCTACTGGGCCGATGTGAATTCCTCCGCCGGCCGGAGGCCCGTCGTCGTCCTTTCGAGGAGCGGAGCGATCCCCGTGCTGTCACGAGTCACCGTGGTGCTCGTCACGCGAACCATCCGCGACATCGCCTCCGAGGTTCGTGTCGGACGTCGCGAGGGCCTGCCCGCGGAGTCGGTCGTGAGCTGCGACAATCTGGCAACCATCCGAAAGGCCGTCCTGGACGAGATGCCGATCGGCCGCCTGTCGCTGGGGAAGCTCGTGGAGCTCGACCGCGCGCTTCGGTTCGCGCTGGGGATCCGGGCGTGACCATGGACGGGCACATCGAACTGCGTGAGGTGATCGACGAGGACCTGCCCATCTTCTTCGAGCATCAACGGGATCCCGAATCAAACGCCATGGCGGCCTTCCCGGCCCGGGACCGCGAGGCCTTCGACGCGCACTGGGCGAGCTGGGAGCAGGAGGGCGAGCGGCCCGTCGGCTACTGGATCGACCGCGCGCACTGGGGCCGGGGGATCGCCAGCCGGGCGCTTCCGGCGTTCCTTCGGATCGTGACGGCGCGGCCGCTCGTCGCCCACGTCGCGAAACACAACGTCGCCTCGCGCCGCGTCCTGGAGAAGTCCGGCTTCGTCGTCGTCGAGGAGTCGAAGGCCGACTTCGAAGGAACCGAGATCGACGACCTGACGATGCGGCTCGACCAGTAGCTACCAGATCCCGGGAATCAGTCGGGGTCGCCCGCGCGAGTAATCCTCGTATCGCGAGCCAAGCATGGACCGCAGGGCTCGTTCCTCGACCAGAATTCTGATCACCAGCCCGATCGCGGGCACCAGCGCGAGGGCGGCGATGGACAGGCCGTTCCACACGATCACACCGATACCGGTGAACGCGAGCAGCAGGCCCGTGTAGGACGGGTGGCGGCCGAACCGGTATGGCCCGTTCGTGACGACCACCTGATCCGGCTCGACGCGCACCGCGCGGCTGAACGACGCGCCGAGCGTGAGGATCGCCCACGCCCGGAGCGCGATCCCCACCGCGACCAGGATCATCCCGATCGTCGCCGAGATCCATGTCGGTCCTCTCAGGTCGAGCGCCGGCGCGAACCTCGGCGCGAAGAGCGCGATCACGAATCCGGCCGCCATCGTGATCTGGATCGGGATGATCGAGGGGTCGCGAACGGCAAGCTTCAGGACGTTCGTCTGCCAGTGGCCCGTGGCAGTCCGCACCGCGAGGTAGTCGACCGCGAAGAGCGCGATGATCGCGAGGGCGACGAGGGGTGACGTCGCGCCGCCGGTCTGGGCCTTCACGTCGAAGGACATCGCCTACCCCGCGCTGCCGCCGGTCCCGCCGCCCCCGCCGCCGCCCCCGCTGCTGAACCCGCCGCCTACCCCGCCGCCCGAGGACCACGACGAGCTCGAGCCGATCGAGGACGAGATCGTCGAGAGCCAGCCGATCGGGCTCGCCGCGGAGACCGAGGAGACGGTCGAGAGCGCCTGCAGCCCACTGAGTCCCGGCGGCGCGCCGGGCCACGGCGCGGGCAGATCCTCGGCAGGGACGATCGACCGGACCTGCTTGCGGACTCGGTCGGCGACGCCGAGCGCCGTCGCGAACGCGAGGTACTGCTCCCAGATGATCACCGCCGCCGCGGGCGCGTCGCGGAGCGAGGAGAAGTGCTTGAGGTGCCGGCGGAAGGCCGCCCACTGCGCCATCGCCTCGCGCTCGGGGCCGTCCACCCATCGAGGGATCGCCCTTCGCACGACGATCCATAGCACGATCGCCTCGATCGGCATGAGCGTCACGAGAAGCGCCCCCGGGTAGCCGAAGATCGACAACACGATCAGGGCGACGATCGAGAGGAAGACCGTCCAGCCGAAGATCCGGGTCTCCGGGCGCGAGCCGTTCCCGGGGAGCGCCTTACCTAGGTCCTCCTGGAGATCGTCGCGCCACTGGCGAAGCTCCGCGCGCTGGTCCGCGGTGGGCTTGAGGCGGTCGAGGTCGATGGGCTTGTCGTCGGTAAACAGGAAGTTCGCGAAATGTTCGTCGATGGGGTCGGTGGGAACGGACTTCAGCGTGAGCAGATAGTCCTTGGACTCTGTCACCGTGCCGGTCGGCACGACGTCGACGACCTTCGTGCGCGCGAGATGGAGCAACTCTGCACGGAACGCGTTGCTCACACCGGAGCGGCGACGCATCCAGGCCCATCGCATCGCGAGCTTCGCCGGATGCAGGCTCGGCTCCGGCGGGGCGTCCAGCTCGCGAGGAAGACCGGGGATGCGGTCGTATCGCCGCGCGATGACGATCACGACCGCCGCGAAGATCGCCAGACCGATCGCCCAGAGCGTGAGCAGGCGGCGAAAGAGCGACCGGCGGTTGTCGACCACACGCTGGTGCTCGCGCGCGGCGTTCGCCTGGTCGGCGAGCGCGGTCTCCTCGGCGAGGATGCGATCGAGGCGCGGCTCCAGACTCGCGGACGCGAACGGGACCACGGTCGCGGGGAA
>VAYJ01000172.1 GCA_005888465.1 Actinomycetota bacterium | reverse complement strand
GTCGTCCAGCGCGTGGAGCGCGTAGCCCGACAGGAGCTCCTGGATGATCTCGTGCTCGTCGCTCACTCGTCTCGCTCCTTCAGCGCTCGCTGCAGCTTGCGCATGGCCGCCAGGGTTCGGGTCTTGACCGTCCCCAGCGGCACGCCCAGCTGCTCGGCGATCTGGGCCTGGGTGTACCCACCGAAGTAGGCGAGCTCCAGGACCTTCCGTTGCTCGGGAGGAAGCCCATCCAACGCCGTTACCACCATGGCCCGGCGCCGGGCGAGCCAGGCCTCCTCCACGATGTCCTCCGCTACATCTTCGTCCTGCGCGGGTCCGGGGTTCATTCGAGCCGTCCTTTGGCGAAGCCGTTCCTCGCGCCGGACCGTGTCGACCGCCCGGTGATGGACCAGGGAGAGGAAGAAGGTCCGGAAGCTGCCGCGGGCCGGGTCGAAGGCGCCGGGCGCCTTCCACATCGCGAGGAACGAGTCGTGGACGACATCCTGCGCCAGCGACTCCTGCCCGATCACCCGGAAGGCGAGCCCATAGGCCGCCGCCGAGTAGCGGGCGTACAGCTCCTCGAACGCGTCGCGATCGCCCAACGTCATCCGGCGCTGCAGCTCCAGATCGCGCTCGTCCCCCTGGCGGTGCTTGTCCACTGCGTGCCCTGTCTATGAGATGGTCATCGATACGATGGCCCGGTGCCTGAAGCAGCGTCGGTCGTGCTCTACTCGCGGAAGTCCTGCGGCTTGTGCGACGCGGCTCGCGCGACCATCCTCGCAGAGCGCCGGCGCGTGCGTTTCCGGTTCGAGGAGGTGTTGATCGACGGCGACGACGAGCTCGAACACCGCCATGGCCTTCGTGTCCCGGTCGTCGAGGTCAACGGCGTCGAGGCCTTCGAATACGTCGTCGACGCCGCCCTGCTCCGGTCGCTCATCGGTTGAGCTTGTGCCTTTGTGCGCGGGGTTTCGCTAGAATGCCCTGGCCCATGACCGACCGCGCGATCCCCGAGGCGACCGTCGCGCGCCTTCCCGTCTATCTTCGAGCGCTGGTCGAGATGGCCGAGGCCAGCGTCGGTACCACCTCCTCAGGTGAGCTGGCGCTCGCCGCGGGGGTCAACTCGGCGAAGGTGCGCAAGGACCTTTCTTATCTGGGCTCGTACGGGACGCGCGGCGTCGGCTACGACGTGGCCTACCTGATCCATCAGGTCCGGCGAGAGCTCGGGCTCACGCAGCACTGGCCTGTCCTGATCGCGGGCGCCGGCAACCTCGGGCACGCCCTGGCGAACTACAAGGGATTCTCCGAGCGTGGGTTCGGCATCGTCGCGCTCGTGGACAACGATCCCGCGAAGGTCGGCACGCGGGTGGGACGCTTGCGGATCGAGCCGGTCGAGGCGATGGAACGGATCGTCCGGCGCGAAGAGGTGGCGATCGGGGTGATCTGCACGCCTGCCGGGTCGGCGCAGAGCGTCGCCGAGCGCATGGTGGCGGCCGGGATCCGCTCGATCCTGAACTTCGCGCCCGCGGTCATCGTGGTACCCGAGCACGTCTCGGTCCGAAAGGTGGACCTGGCGATCGAGCTGCAGATCCTCGGCTACTACGAGCAGCGCAAGGCCGTGCTGGCCGACCTCGCCGTGGGGCACTGATGCCGATCCTCGCGCTCGGCGTGTCGTACCGGCGAGCCCGGGTGGAGCTCCTGGAGCGCCTGTCCTTCGTCGCCGACGATCTCCCCAAGGCCTATCGCGCGCTCGTGGACGAGGCCGAGATCAACGAGGCCGTCATCCTCTCGACCTGCAACCGCGTCGAGGTCTACGCGGGGGTCGGCTCGTATCACGCGGGGTTCCTCGCGCTGAAGCGGGTCCTCACCGAGTCCCGCGAGGTCGCGCCGGAGGAGCTCGCGGAGCCGCTCTACTCCCACTACGAGGACGACGCGGCGGAGCACCTGTTCGAGGTCGCGGCGGGGCTGGATTCCATGGTCCTCGGCGAGCCGCAGATCCTGAGCCAGGTCCGGGAGGCCTTCCGCGCGGCCGAGGCCGAGGGGACCGTCGGGCCGCTCGTGTCGGCGCTCTTTCGAGGCGCGATCCGAACGGGCAAGCGGGCCCGGTCGGAGACGGCCATTGGTGCGGCGCCGGACACCATGGTGCGGGCCGGGGTCGACTTGGCCGAACGGTCGCTCGGCGGGCTCGCCGGACGCTCGGCCCTGGTGGTCGGCGCGGGGGGCATGGCAGACCTCGCCGCCCGCCGCCTCCGGGAACGGAGCGTCGGCCACCTTCGGATCCTCAATCGGAGCGTCGAACCCGCGCGGCGCCTCGCCGCCAGGACGGGCGGCGAGCCCGGCGGCCTGGACGTCCTGGCGGCCGCGATCGCCCGCGCCGACGTCGTTGTGTCCTCGACGGGCGCGGCAGGGCTCGTGGTCTCCGAGGCCGACGTGCGCCGCGCGCTTCGCGCGAAGCCCGATGCCGCGCGCGTGTTCCTCCTCGACCTCGCTGTGCCGCGCGACGTCGACCCCGCAGTTGCCTCGCTCCCCGGCGTGGACCTGGCCGACATCGACGACCTGAAGCGGGCCGTGGAGCCGGGGCCGGGCGCGGCGCGAACCGAGATCGACGCGGCCCGCGGGATCGTCGGCGAGGAGGTCCGCCGGTTCACCGCGTGGCGCCGGGCGGCGCGCCTGGCGCCGCTGATCGAGGCCCTCCGTGCCCGTGGCGTCGAGGCTCGCGACGCCGAGCACGCTCGCCTCGCCGGGAGGCTCTCGGGACTGGACGCCGAGGAACGCGCGGCGGTGGAAGCTCTGGTGGAGGGCGTCGTGGCGAAACTCCTGCACCGCCCGATCGCGCGGCTCAAGCAGGTCTCCGGGCCCGGCGAGGGCGACGCGCTCGCCCGGGCCCTGGCGGAGCTCTTCGACATCCCCTTTCGACCCGGCGCGTGAAGCTCAGGATCGGGACCCGGCGGAGCCGGCTCGCCCTCGCGCAGGCCGGAGAGGTCGCGGAGCGCCTCGCCGGGTTGGGGATCGAGACGGAGCTCGTTCCCTTGTCCACGGCGGGAGATCGCGGCGCGCCGGCGACGGCATCCGACGCGGGTGTCAAGGGGCTCTTCGTCGCCGAGATCGTGCAGGCGCTGGTGCGCGGGGACGTTGACCTCGCCGTGCACTCGGCGAAGGATCTGCCCGCAGAGGACCCCGAGGGCGTGATCGTGGGAGCGGTTCCGCCCCGCGCCGATCCCTTCGACGTGGTGGTGACCCGCGAGCCGGGGGCGCTCGCCGACGGCGCATCGATCGGCACCTCGAGCCTTCGGCGCCGGGCGCAGCTCGCCAGGTGGCGTCCCGCCCTTCGGATCGTCGAGCTCCGAGGGAACGTCGACACGCGGCTCGCCAAGCTCGAGGCGGGCGACGTCGACGCGCTCGTGCTCGCCGCCGCCGGGCTCGCACGACTGGGGGTGTCGCCGCCCCACGCCTTCACCCTGGCGACGGACGTGATGGTTCCCGCGCCCGGGCAGGGCGCGCTCGCCTTGCAAGCGCGAGGCGATGACGCCGCGACCCGGGGGGTGCTGGAGCGCCTGGACGACCCGCCAAGTCGGCTCGCGTTCGAGGCCGAGCGGGCGGTCATGGCCGCCTTGGGCGGCGGTTGCGCGCTGCCGCTCGGCGCCTACGCGACGGCCGGGGTGGACGGTGTTCGCCTCATCGCGGTGGTCGCGACGCCGGGCGGCACGGAGGTCATTCGCGCGCACGCGCGCGCGGCCGACCCGACGGAGGCTGCCGGCCACGTCGTCCAGGCCCTGCGCTCGGCCGGTGCCGAGCGGATCCTGTCCTCACTCCGATGAGCCGGTCGCTCGTGGGAAGGACCATCGTCGTCACCCGGCCGCGCGCCCAGGCGGGGCCACTCGCGGATCTGCTCCGCGAACGCGGCGCTCGGGTCCTGCTCGCGCCCGCCATCCGCATCGTCCCCGCCCGCACGCGAGGCCTGGGCGAGGCGCTCGACCAGCTGGCGGCGGGGGCGTTCGACTGGGTGACGATCACCAGCCGCGCGACCGTTGAGATGCTCGCCGGCCGGATCCCGCCGAGGTCGGTCCGGGCCCAGGTGGCGGCCGTGGGGGAGGGCACGGCCGAGGCCCTTCGGACGTGGGCGGGCCGCGACCCGGACCTGGTCCCGGCGACCTTCACGACCGCGTCGCTGGGCCGGGCGATGCCGTCGGGGACCGGCCGGGTCCTCTGCCTTCGCGCCGACGTCGCCCCGGCCGGGCTCGAGGGAGCGCTTCGGCGAAAGGGATGGTCGGTCGAGCGGGTCGACGCCTATCGGACGGTCGTGCCGGCCCGGCTGCCCGAGCCGGCTCGCGGAGCGCTGGCGGCGGACGCCGTCGACGCGGTCACCTTCACGAGCGCCTCCACCGTCCGGGGGTTCATCGAGCTCTGGGCCCGGCCGCAGGCGTCGTGGGC
>VAYJ01000161.1 GCA_005888465.1 Actinomycetota bacterium | reverse complement strand
ACCCTGGCAGCCGATCAGAAGAAGGCCGACAAGCTGGCCATCGAGCGTGCTCGCACACGATGCGTCCTTATGCGATCCATATCGAATCATGCCGCTTGACGAAGTACCCGGACGACGAACGAGAGCTCCTGGCCTTCGAAAGGGGTATGAATCAGGTATGGCTTCCTACACCGTGAACAGACGCGGAGTGGCCCAGGCTCGAAAGCTCATCAAGGCGAAGCAATACGTCCTGAACAGCAACTGGGGTGACGTTCAGCCCAAGGCAGAATCCGAGAACGCCTTCCTCAAGGAGCACTCGTGGCACGATTACTCGGGTTGGTTCCTTGGGCTGACCGAAGGCGCCCCCGAAGAGGCCAAGGCGCGATACGCGTTCGTCTATGGTGATCTCCGCCGTCTTCATCGAAGCGGCTTGATCGCTTGCATTTACCGAGCAGCCGAGTGGCGACACAAAGAGGTTGAGCGAGCCGCCTACCGCCTGCTGCAAGAGCTCGACGCCGCGACGTCGTAGCCACGGCCGCCTGGGTGTCCGCCTGTGTCGTCGGCGACGCGGTGCGTGTGCTCGACGAAACGGATCCCGGGCCTCAGTGATCGTTGTCGAGGACGTCGCGAAGCTTGCGGGCGAAGGCCTCGGGTTTGCCGGGGTATCCGGACTCGCCACCCATGAACCCGCCGTGGTGGCTGGGGAACACGGTCGCCTCCTGACCCAGCAGTGCTGCGGTGGCAACCGCCGCACGGCCGGTGATGGTATCCAGTGATTCCTCTCCCACAGCGATCACGATGCGTGTCGCCGCGGCGCCGAGCGCTTCGACATCGGGGCGATAGCTCGTGATCGCCCAGGATCGATTGGACAGCAGCGGGTCGTCACGGGAGCCGTCGTCGTCGCTCGGCATCCCGAACATGCCCGGTTCGGGTGCGGGCTGATTGAAGTAGTCGTCGGTGAATTCGCCTCGCCAGGACGTCATCGCGATGAACGCGGCCATGCCGGCGTTCGACCCCTTGGCCTCGTACACGTCTCGAACGCCGGCCTGTGCCCGCGCGGCAGCAGGGGCGTCGGGGAGCACCGAGATGATGGGCGGTTCGTGGGCGACCAGGGTGGTCACGTCGTTGGGGTGGGCCGCGACGAGCGCGAGCGCGGTCACCGCGCCGCCACTGCTGGCGAACATCTCGACGGGACCGACGCCCAGCACCTCAATGACCGCGTGCACGTCACCCGCTTGGACCGAGGGCGTCTGGTCGACCCTGCCGTCTTTGCGGGTGCTGCGCCCGAGGCCGCGCGGGTCGTAGGTGACCACAGTTCGGTCGGGGAAATGGGATGCCAAGGTGTCGAAGCCACTGGCGTCCATCGGCTGGGCGATCATGAACAGCGGGGGGCGGCCGTCTGCGGTAGGCAACGGGCCCCGCACGTCGTAGGCGATGTCGGCGTCGGCGGTTTCCAGCATGTGCGTTGTCGTCATGTCATCTCCAATGGGAGCATCGGCTCGATCATCCCTCATATGCCCTGGTTGGCCGCGAAAAGGCGGAGGCTGCCTGAAACGCCCTTCAACTCCACGGGCCCGATCTCGGTGAACGCGACCGGCGTGTCGCGGGCCGCCTCCACGACATCCCGGCTCACGAGCACCTCGCCGGGTCTGGCGTTCTCCACGATCCTGGCCGCAATGTTCACCGTCCGGCCGAAGTAGTCGCCCTCCTGGAAGACCACCGGCCCGGCGTGGATCCCGACGCGGGCGGGCGGAAGGCCATTGGCGGCGACACCCTTCACCATGTCCAGGGCCGCCACGACGCATCGGCCGGGGTCGGGGAAGTAGAACATCACGCCATCCCCAAGCCATTTCACCGGCTGCCCCCCATGGTCCTGCGCGGATCGCCGGACCAAGGCGGCGAGCTTCGCCGCCAAGTCTGCGGCGGCCTCGTCTCCCTGCTCTTCGGTCAGGCGTGTGTACCCGGTGATATCGAGGAAGGACACCGCTGGCGGACGGTGCACCGCACGGTACAGACCGGCCTTCTCCAGTACGGACTCCACATCCTCCACGGCGCTCTTGCTCCAGGAGTGTTCCTGCAGCCCGCGGTAGATCGCGAGGAGCGCTGGCTCCATGAGGGGCGTGATGCGCGAACCCAGGTCGGCCTGAGCCTCCAGCATCTCGACCTCCGTCATGCCTCCTTCGAGGAGGGGCAGCTCGACCTCGGTTCTGTACCAGTCCGTTTCGGTCTCGACGATCCTTCGCAGGCTGTCGCCGTAGATCCGCAGCAACCGCTCGATCATGACCGGCCGGACCCCACACGAAAGCAGCGCGTCGATGAGGGGGATGACTGCCATCTCGTCCTCGCGGACGTGGTCTTCGGGCAGCGGCTCGGCGAAGCCGAAGGCCTCGCGGACCACGTTCAACAACTCCGGGGCTACGCCTCTACGCTCGCTCAGTTCGCGGAACGTCGTGTTGCTCAATCCCGCGAACCGATCGAACGCCGTCGCGTCCAGGTAGGAGAAGGAGAGAGCTCCATCGCGGATAGCGTCGGCCATGCCTTCGAGTGGCACGCCGGCTCGCTCGAAGCTCTGTACCCATCGCGCCCGGCGAACGTCACCCTGGGAGAACGAGTCTCCCGGCCTCGGCGTGAGGATCCCGAGCTCGACCAACCGGTCGACGTAGTCGCGGTCGACCCCCGCCCTCCAGACCAGCTCTTGGCGCGAGTACTCCACCACGGGAGGGCGATCGTAGCCGGAGTCGATGCTCCTATGCCTGCACGCCTCCCTGCTGACGCAGTCGTTCGATCCCGTCCAACAGAAGATCCAGCGCGAACTCGAACTCGAACTGATCGTCGCAGCCCGGGCCCACGACCGATCCCCGATCGTGCGAGATCGCCAGGAGCAGTTCCGTAATGTGGGGGTAGGTCGCCGCCATTTCGCGAACCATGGTCGCCTGCGTCTTTGGATCGCCGTCCGGTGGGTCGTTGAACAGCTCCTGGGTGAACCCGAACACGCGGCTCCCCATGGTGTGCATCACGTGATGCGTGAGGTCGACCGAGAACCCACCCGAGCGGAACATCCCGAGCATCGAGTCCATGTACTCGACCACGACTGGGGTTGGGGTCCTCCGTGACTCGATCACCCCGGACGCCCAGGGGTGTCGAAGGAGCGCACGCCGTGCCGAGAGGATCCGGTGCCGGACCGCGCTCTTCCAGTCGCTCCCGGTGAGCGGGGGATCGATCTCGCCGATCACCACATCGACCATGCCGTCGAGCAGCTCGTCCTTGTTGGCCATGTGCTTGTAGATCGCCATCGGCACGACGCCGAGCTCGTGAGCGAGCTTGCGCATGCTGAGCGATTCGATGCTCCCGCCGTCGGCGAGGGCGACGGCGGCGCGGAGCACGCGGTCCTTGCTGAGCGGCTCGCGCGCCATCGGTCTCGCTTGCAGCTCCGTCGCCATTCCTCTTCTCCCAGCGAGTTCCGAAGTTGACAGGTGTACGCCGTACACCGTATGGTGCGTCTCGGAGTGTACAGCGTACACCAACAGGGTGGCGCCGGAGACCGTGGGGGGACGAGATGAAGGCGATCGTGCAGGACCGATACGGCACCGCGGACGTTCTGGAGTTCAGCGACATCGACGCCCCGGTGGTCGGCGAGAACGGCGTGCTCGTACGCGTGCACGCGGCCGGCTGCGGGCCAGATGTGTGGCATCTCATGACCGGGATGCCGTACATGGCACGGCCCATGATCGGGCTCCGCAAGCCGAAGGGACGGGTCCCCGGCTGGGACGTCGCGGGGACCGTCGAGGCGGTCGGCTCCTCGGTCGAGGGATTCCGGCCAGGCGACCAGGTGATGGGGCTGGGCCGGGGCTCCTTCGCCGAGCTCACGCTCGCCCGACCCGACAAGTTGGTCGCGAAGCCGGCCGGCCTCAGCTTCGAGCAGGCCGCGGCCGCTCCCATCTCCGGGGTGACCGCGCTGCAGGCTCTTCGCGACAAGGGGAAGTTGCGAGCCGGGCAGACCGTGCTCGTCATCGGCGCGGGCGGGGGTGTGGGAACGTTCACCGTCCAGATCGCGAAGGCGCTGGGGGCGACGGTGACCGGCGTGTGCAGTACGTCGAAGGTGGATCTCGTTCGGTCCATCGGTGCGGATGACGTGATCGACTACACGCGGCAGGACTTCGCCGACGGATCGCGGCGTTGGGACGTTGTCATCGACACCGCGGGACGCCGCCCGTTGTCGATGCTGCGCCGAGCCCTGACGGCGAAGGGGACGCTGGTGATCGTCGGCGGGGACGGCGGGGGACGCTGGACCGGAGGGTTCTTCCGAGGGTTGCTCCGGGCGCCAATACGAAGACGACACGGGAGGACCTCCTGGCTCTGGCCGAGCTGATCGAGGCCGGCACCGTCACGCCGATCGTCGGGAAGACGTATTCCCTGGTCGAGGCCCCCGATGCCCTACGGGAGCTGGAGCGAGGACACGGGACCGGCAAGTCCGTCATTCGCGTGACCGAGGTCGTGTGATGCGACCTCAGCTCTCGGTTCCGCCTTCGTCCAATGCATCGAGCAGGTGCGCGAGGAACTGCTGATCCGCCTCCGTCACCGCGAGTGACGCGGCGCGCTCGTAGGCGGCGCGCGCCGCGTCTCCTCTCCCGAGCCGACGCAACATCGTGCCGCGGGCCGCGTGCATCGGGTGATAGTTGTCGAGCTCCGCGGCGATGGCATCGATCGCGGTGAGTGCGGCGCCGGGACCCTCGATCTCGGCGGCGGCGATGGCCCGGTTGAGCGCCACCACCGGCGTCGGCATGACCGAGAAGAGATGGTCGTAGAGTGCGACGATCTGGGCCCAGTCGGTTGCCTCGAGCGAATCTGCTGAGCAGTGCACCGCTTGGATCGCCGCCTGGAGTTGGAAGGGACCCGGCCGGCCGCGACGGATGCAGGCGCGGACGATCGCGTGCCCTTCTTGGATCATCGTGCGGTTCCACCGCGTCCGGTCCTGATCACGCAGCAGGACCAGGCTGCCATCGCTCGTGCGGGCGGTTGCCCGCGACTCGCTCAGCAGCATCAACGCCAGCAATCCCGCCGCCTCAGGCTCGTCGGGCATCAACTCGACGAGCGCGCGAGCAAGCCGGATCGCCTCGGTCCGTAGCGAGGCTCGCTCCGGACCCTCGAGCCCGGTGTTGTAGATGAGATACAGCACCGAGAGGACCGACCGGAGTCGCTCCGGAAGGTCCGCATCCTCGGGCACGCGGTACGGGATCCCGGCGGCCTTGATCTTGTATTTGGCCCTGACCAGCCGCTTCGCCATCGCCGGTTCGCTCACCAGGAAGGAGCGGGCCACCTCGTCGACGCTGAGGCCGCCGAGCAGCCGGAGCGTGAGCGCCACGTTGTGCTCGGTCCGCAACGCCGGGTGACAGCAGGTGAAGATCAGGCGGAGCTGGTCGTCCTTCACGGGTCCCTCGACTTCCCGACGCTCGATGCGGGCCTCGCGAGACGGGTCCACCACCGCACCGAGCTCTTCGTGCAGCTGCCTGCCCCGGGCCGACCGGCGAAGGTCGTCGATGGCCCGGTTCCGAGCGGTGGTCACGATCCATCCCGCCGGGTTGGGTGGGATGCCGCTCCTCGGCCAGCGGTCGCTGGCCACGACGAATGCCTCTTGGACCGCGTCTTCGGCGAGCGTGATGTCGCCGAAGATCCGGATCAGCGTCGCGACGGCTTGTCCATACGCCTCGCGGAAGACGCGGTCGACACCGATCGCATCGCCAGTCGCGGCGACGGGGGCGGTCACGCGCGGAGACGCCCGGTCGCTCGGAACGGGCGGACCTCGATCGGATGGCTGATGGCATCCACGACCTTCCGGGCCCACACCAGCGCCGCATCCAGGTCGTCCGCGTTGATGATGTAGAACCCGGCGATGTGCTCTTTCGCCTCGACGAACGGTCCGTCGGTCATGACCGGACCGCTATCGCTCGCTCGCAGGACGGTCGCGGCGTCCGGACCATAGAGCGCGCCGCCGAAGACGAACGTGCCGGTCGCCTCCATCTCGTCTTCCAAGGCCACGACCCGGTCCATGAAGGTCTTCATGTCCTCGGGGGTTGGGGGCGCTCCGGCGCCCTGACCCTCCACGGCGTAGGTGGACAACAGGTACTGACCCATGGTGGACTCCTCCCATCGGCGCGGGCCGTTCCCGCTCTCACCCTGCTGACGAACGGGATCGCCCCACGAGGACACCCCGCGGCAAGAATAGGCCCCGACCTTTGCGGCTACGATGGGCCCTTGGCGAGGACCTATACCGCAGCGGAGGTCGCCGACGAGGCTACGTGTCCGGAGGAACGCGTCCACTGGATGACGTCCATCGGGTTGCTCACACCCGACGAGAACGGCCGGTTCACATTCGGCGCAGTGCTCTCCGTCAAGATGGCGATCGCGCTGCTCGCGACGAGTGTCCCGGCTGAGTCGATCGAACGAGCGGCTGCCGAAGGTCTCCTGAAGTTCCAGCGGACCGACGAGTACCTCCCGTACCAGCCCGGTCCGCTGTCGAGCCGGACCTTCGCCGAGTTCCAAGCAAGCGCGGGTCCGCGGGCCCGGCTCCTACCCGCCATCTTCGAGGTGCTCGGGCTGCCCAAGCCCGACCCCAACGCGCCCATCCACGCTGACGAGGAGGCTTTGTTCGAACGCTTCCTCGAGGCGTGGGCAATGGCGCCCGACGAGGACGCGTTGATCCGAGCGGCTCGGCTGATGGCCGCTGGAACCCGCGCCGCGACGGGCGGGTGGATGGACCTCCAGGACGAGCAGGTCGCGGAACCGGCACGTGAGCGCTTGCTCCGAGGCGAGCTAGAGGAATTCCCCGACGACGTGCGCGTCGGGTTCACCAAGGTGACGCGGCTGGCGCCGGACATGTTCCTGTGGTTGAGCGCTCGATACCTGGAACAGCGCAGCGTCAGCGGGATCGTCGAGGGCTTCGAGCGGTACCTCGCCACCCGTGGGCTCGCGCCGATCCCCGAGCCGCCGAGTCCGCCTGCGATCGTCTTCGTTGATCTCTCGGGATTCACGCGGCTCACGCGCGAGCGTGGCGACGAGTCCGCGGTCGTCGCGGCGACGTCGCTCCAGCGTCACGCCGACGCGGTCGCTACCCGCCTCGGCGGGCGCCTCGTGAAGCTCCTCGGCGACGGGGCGATGCTTCGACTCGCCGATGCCGCCGTTGGCGTCGAAGCTGCGTTCGATCTCGTGTCGACGATGAGCAGTGAGGGCGCACCCTCGCCGCATGCCGGCGTCCACTCCGGTCCCGTGATCGAACGCGATCTCGACGTCTTCGGGCAGACGGTGAACCTGGCGTCGCGCATCGCGGACGTGGCGGGGCCCGGCGAGGTCCTCGCGAGCGAAGCGGTCGTCGAGGCAGCCGGCAAAGTGATCTTCGGGTTCGAACGGATCCAGGACGCGCGGCTCCAGGGATTCCCCGACCCGATCCCGCTCTATCGCGTCGTCCGAGCGGGTCCGTAAATCTGGTAGTAGATAAGCTCGCCGGCCTCTTCGCCGCGGGCCCCCTCGCCGGGGATGAAGAGCGTGACCAGGATGGCCCTCTGTCCGTCGATCTCGATGGCCGCGATCGTTGGATTTGAGAAGGCAATGCTGCCCGCCGCGGTCCGGAAGGCAAGGGGTTCTGCCTCTCCCGTCTGGTCGTCGTAGAGGAACACGCGCCATGTGCGCGGGTCTTCGTTCACGAACTGTCCTTCGATGAGGGTCAGGTCGAACCCTCGGAACCGGATGACGTCACGGTCGCCGATGCCGCCCATGACGCCACGCGCTTCCAGCGCGGCATCGAGCGTCGGACGAGCGGCGGAGGTCCAAGTAAGCCAATCGGTCGTGCCCCGCGCCTGGCGATCGACCTGGCAGCCACGGTAGAAGTGGAAGCCGACATCGACCGAGGTGCTGCTCGCAGCGTAGAGGTTGGGCGTGCCTTCCGCGCACGAGGACAGCCGGAGTGGTGCGTCGAAGGTGTAAGCCTGATGTGGTTCGGCGGCTCCTGCTCCCATGCGACCACGTAGCCGACGTCGGACGCGGGTTTGATGGTCGGCATGGAAGCGTCCTCGGCAAGGATGCGTCGCCACGTCCAGTTCATGAGGTCGGCCGAGGTCGCCAGGTGGACGGCATACTGCCCGGTGTCGGCTCGGTAGCTGTGATACAGACCGCCGAAACCGCCGGACTCCGGAAGGGCGATGACCTTCACCGTGTCCATCTCGTGGCCCCGATCGTCGACGAGCCCATACCTGCTCGCGGTGGCATGCGTGACGTCCTCGATGTAGCCACGGAGCTCGGGGCGAGCTTCGCGGATCGTCGGGCGGGGAGCGATTGCGCGCCCGCACGCTGCCAGCATCGTCAAACCGGTGACGACCATGGCGAGCAGGCGAAGCTCGTTCAGTGGGCGTCGCATCGCGTCACTCCAGCGACAGACTATCGGCACCGAAGAGCTGTCTTTCATCACGAGCAGAACGTTGGGGGGAACCCGGCCGACCATTGCAGCGTAGACGGATCGCAGCGTCGAAG
>VAYJ01000165.1 GCA_005888465.1 Actinomycetota bacterium | reverse complement strand
GTATCGAACCACCCCCGACGGGAAGCTCCTGGAGGGGAACGCGGCGCTTGCGCAGATCCTCGGCCACACCAACCGGGAGGCGCTCCTTCGGTCCACGGCCGTGGACTACTACGTGGATCCGGCCGACCGCGAGCGGTGGAAAGAGATGATCGCGACCGAGGGCGAGATCCGCGAGTTCGAGATGGCACTGCGGCGCGCGGACCAGTCGGTCATATGGGTCCGGGACAGCGCCCGGGCCATCCGCGACAGGAAGGGCAACGTCGAGTTCTACGAGGGCGTCCTGTACGACATCACCCAGCGCAAGCAGGCCGAATGGGCGGCGAAGCAGGCGACGCAGCAGCTCACCCAGTCGGTGGCCGTGCTCGAGCGCCGCAACCACGAGATGGACCTGGTCAAGGAGATGGGCAAGTACCTCCAGAGCTGCCCGACAGCCGAACGCGCGTACCTGGTGGTCGAGCACTGGGCGGCCAAGCTCTTCCCCGGCCGTGCCGGCGCCGTGTTCGTGATCAGCGCATCGCGGAACCTCGTCGACGCGGTCGCCACGTGGGGCAACCCGACGCTCGGCGAGCACACGTTCAGGCCGGACGACTGCTGGGCCTATCGAGCCTCGGGTGGACCGCACGTCGTCGAGGATCCGCGCTCGCCCATGGTGTGCGCCCACCTCACGGAGCCACTGAAGGGCCAGGCGCTTTGCGTCCCGATGATCGCGCAGGGAGAGTGGATGGGGATCCTGCACCTGCAGGGCGGGGACGACGGGTTCGACGCGAGCGGCACCCGCGAATCGGTTGCGGCGAGCGAGCGGCTCGCAGTGAACGTCGCCGAGCACATCGCCCAGGTGCTTGCGAACGTGAAGCTCCGCGAGACGCTTCGCACCCAGTCGATCCGCGACCCGCTCACGGGGCTCTTCAACCGCCGGTACATGGAGGAGTCGCTCGATCGCGAGCTGCCGAGGGCGGAGCGCAAGGGCCACACGATCGGCGTCGTCATGATCGACCTCGACCACTTCAACCAGTTCAACAACACGTTCGGCCATCAGGCGGGCGACGCCCTGCTGCAGGCGTTCGGTGAGCTGCTGCGGCAGCGGGTCCGTGCCGAGGACATCGCGTGCCGTTACGGAGGCGAGGAGTTCACGCTGATCCTGCCCGAGGCGCCGTTCGACGTGGCGATCGCGCGGGCCGAGGCCCTCCGCCAGGAGGTCAAGGAGTTGCGCGTGACCCTCCGGGGGCAGTCACTCGGCGTCGTGACCGCATCCATGGGTGTCGCCGCGTTCCCCATCCACGGCCGTTCGGCGGAATCCGTGCTCCGTGCCGCGGACGACGCGCTCTACCGCGCGAAGGCCGAAGGTCGCGATCGCGTCGTGGCGTGGGACGGGTTGGCCGGGGCCCACGCCGTGAAGATCAACCGGGACTGACGGCGGCCCCCTAGAATCGGGCGGATGGATCGCCTCGTCGTTACGGGTGGTACCCGTCTGCACGGCTCCGTTCGCATCTCCGGTGCGAAGAACTCGGCCCTCAAGCTCATGGCCGCCTCGCTCCTCGCCGAGGGCGAGACCGTCATCGAGAACGTCCCTCACATCGCCGACTGCCTCACGATGGCGGAGGTGCTCGA
This sequence comes from Actinomycetota bacterium, assembly GCA_005888465.1. Classification (GTDB taxonomy): domain Bacteria; phylum Actinomycetota; class UBA4738; order UBA4738; family UBA4738; genus AC-55. The sequence goes on along the minus strand of VAYJ01000165.1, from coordinate 2,787 downwards.
CCGGCTCGGCGCCGGTGCCTCATGGGAAGGGTCGTCTCTTCGCATCGATGCGAGCGGCGCCCTTGAGGTCGAGACGCCCTATGAGCTCGTGAGCCAGATGCGCGCCTCGATCGTCGTGCTCGGGCCGCTCCTCGCCCGGCAGGGTCGCGCCCGGGTCGCGATGCCCGGGGGCTGCAACATCGGCTCGCGCAAGATCGACTTGCACCTGAAGGGCTTCGAGCGCATGGGCGCCCGTTTCTCCTACGATCACGGCTTCCTGAACGCGACCGCGCCGTCGCTCCGCGGCGCCATGATCTCGCTCGACTTCCCGAGCGTCGGCGCCACGGAGAACATCCTGATGGCCGCCGTCGGCGCGACAGGCACGACTGTGATCGAGAACGCCGCGCGCGAGCCCGAGATCCAGGACCTCGCGGCAATGCTCGTGCAGATGGGCGCGAAGATCGATGGCGCCGGTTCGACCACGATGGAGATCCACGGCGTCGACGGCTTCACGGCCGTGCGCCACCGCGTCATCCCCGATCGCATCGAGGCCGGAACCTTTGCCATCGCGGTATGCGCGACCGGGGGATCGGTCACGATCGAGGAGGGCCGGGCCGAGCACCTGGACCTGGTCCTGGACAAGCTGGGCGAGGCCGGTGCTACCGTCGAGGCAAAGGATCGTTCCGTACGCGTCGAGATGTCGGAACGGCCACGTCAGATCGACCTGGTCACCCTGCCCTTCCCCGGGTTTCCCACCGACCTGCAGCCGCAGATGATGGCGCTCCTCGCGGCCGCGCGGGGGACGAGCATCGTCACGGAAAACGTCTTCGAGAGCCGGTTCATGTTCGTCGACGAGCTGAACCGGATGGGGGCGGACATCCGCACGGAGGGGCACCACGCGGTGATCCGAGGCGTCGATCGCCTGTCGGCGGCGCCGGTCCGCGCACTGGACATCCGTGCGGGCGCGGCGATGGTCATCGCGGCGCTCGCGGCCGACGGCACGACCGACATCGCCGACATCCACCACGTCGACCGTGGGTACGAGGACCTGGAGGGGAGGCTCACCTCGCTGGGCGCTGAGGTCCGCCGCGAGCCGTCCCCATGGCCCGCCGAGCGCTGAGCGGCGGGCTCGCCGCCCTCTTGGCCCTGGGTTCGCTGACCTTTGCCCTTCCGGACCAAGCGACCGCAGCCGCCCCGGCACCTCAGCGACCGGGGCTGGCTCTCATCCTGATCGAGGATCGCGCGTCGTTCGACGAGCTGATGGCGGTGCCCGAGTTTCGAGCGCTTGCGCGAGCGGGCGGCGGCGGACTCATGGCGACGAACCAGTCGTATCGGGACGACATGCACGATGTGTACCTCGCGCTCGGCTCGGGCGCGGCGCCCAGGAATGCCACGGCACAGCTCCTGGGCTTGACGCTTCGTCGCTACGGGATCGGAGTCTGTGCGCTCGACACTGCGACAAGCGACCTGCCAGACCCCACGAGCCCCGCACTGTTGCTGAGCCTCCCCGCCGCCAACAACTGCCTTGGACTTCTGGGGACTTCGTCGGCCCTGCTCATCGGCATCGACACGCAGCTCCTCGAGCTGGACGAGGGATCGCCGCACATGAAGCCAGCGGCTGTGGAGGACCGAAGGCGCGCGCTCCTCGCGCAGTCGGGCGCTGGGCTGGCCGGCCCAGACACTGGCTCGGGCCGCACCCTCATCATGGTGCTTTCGCCATCGCCGTCCCATGACATGAACCGGGCTGGCGATGAGGTGACGCCGATCGTGATGGCACAAGGGCCATTCGATCAGCTCGTCCCATCAGCGGGTTCCCTGCACGGCCTCACATCCGACACGACGCGACAGGACGGCCTCGTGGCAAACGTCGATGTCGCGCCCACGATCCTCGACTTCTTCGGGATCCCGATCCCGAGCGCGATGGATGGGTCGGTCATCCGAACGACCGATGACCCGGCGCCGTTCGCGCTGTACCGGCTCGAGCGCGAGCAGCGGCGGATCCGTCTGCCGATCCAGCTCGCGGTGGTGCTGTTCCTCGCCGCGGCCGCGATGGTGGCGACCGTCGCGCTCATTGTGCTCGCGCGGCGGCGGAGTCTTCCAGAGCCCTTCTCGGGTGGGATTCGCTTCCTGGTGCTCTGCTGCGTGGCGTTACCCATATCGCTCATCGCGGGCGGGCTCCTACCGCGACGAACGTATCTGGTCGTGGTGCCGTTCGTCCTGGGGTTGACCCTCCTCCTTGCGCTCGAGGCACGGCGAATCGGCGAGGACGATCCGGTGCGGGCACTGTCGATCCTCGGCATGGTCGGGCTCGCATTCATCGTCGTGGACGCGGCCTTCGGAGCTCACGCGTTTCGGGCGCCGCTCTTCGGCGGGATCATGTTCGACGGCGTCCGGTACTACGGGCTGGGGAACGCGTTCATCCCGACGCTCGTCGCGAGTTCGGTGTTCGTCGCGTGGCCACTGGAGAGGACGAGCGCGGTCGCGGTCCTGTTCGGCGTCGGGCTGGTCGCGGGGTTCCCGCACCTGCTCGCCGACGTCGGCGCGTCGATCACGATGTTCGCCGCGGCGGGCCTGTGGTGGACGCTCGCGCGGCGACCACGTCCGAACGCGCGCGAGTGGCGAACATGGGTGAGGGCAGCCGTGGCGGTGGGTGTTGCCGTGGTCGTGGGGTTGGGGATCGTGCTGCTGGTCAACCGGTATGGGCCCGGGTCTCCGACGCACGCGACGCGGTTCGTCGAACGGACACACGGGCGGTTGGGCGCGGCGATCCGCGACGTCTGGCACCGGTTGGGCATCGGGGTAGGCCAG
>VAYJ01000164.1 GCA_005888465.1 Actinomycetota bacterium | reverse complement strand
TGCGCGCTGCCCGACTCGGTGCGCCTCTCGGCGCATGCCATGAAGCTCGGCTGCGGCGGGGTCCTGATGCTGCCGCCCTTCTACTACAAGGGCGTGAGCGACGATGGGCTCTTCAAGAGCTTCGCGGAAGTGATCGAGCGCGTGGGTGACCGGCGGCTGCGGATCTACCTCTATCACATCCCGCCTGTATCTCAGGTGCCCATCACGGTCGGGCTCATCGAGCGGCTGCTCAAGGCCTATCCCGGCATCGTGGCGGGGGCCAAGGATAGCTCGGGCGACTGGAACAACACGAAGGCCTATCTGGTTAACTTCGCCAGCCAGGGCTTCGACGTCTTCGCGGGGAGCGAGACCTTCTTGCTGCAGAATATGCGCAACGGCGGAGCCGGGTGTATCAGCGCGACGGCCAACATCAATCCCGGCCCCATCGCCAGGCTCTTCGCCACCTGGAAAGAGGCGGATGCCGATCAGCAGCAGGCCAAGCTCGACCAGATCCGCGGCATCGTCTCGCGCTATCCGATGATCCCGGCCCTCAAGGCCACCATCGCGCACCATGGCGGCGATGCATCATGGGCAACGGTGCGGCCGCCGCTGGTTGCCCTCACGCCCGAGCAACGGGCGTCGCTGGTCAAGGAGCTGGACGGGGCCGGCTTCACCATGCCCGGCCTCAAGGACTCGGGAGTCAAGAAATAGGGGGGACCCATGATCACGCTCACCGTGAACGGGAAGAGACGGCAGGTCGACGCCCCACCCGACATGCCCCTCCTCTGGGCCATCCGAGAAAAGCTCAATCTCACCGGGACGAAGTTCGGCTGCGGTGTTGCCGTCTGCGGCGCCTGTACCGTGCTCGTGGACGGCTTGCCCGTGCGCTCCTGCGTCACCACGACGGGCGCGGTGGCGGGCAAGAAGATCACCACCATCGAGGGGCTCTCCGCCAAGAACGATCATCCTGTCCAGAAGGCGTGGATCGAGCTCGACGTGCCCCAGTGCGGCTATTGCCAGTCGGGGCAGATCCTCTCGGCGGCGGCGCTGCTTGCCCAGAAGGCCACGCCGACGGACACGGATATCGACGATGCCATGGCGGGTAACATCTGCCGCTGCGGGACGTACCAGCGGATCCGCGCGGGCATCCACCGCGCCGCGCAGATCAAGAAGGGAGGCGCATGATGGCCACCCTGCGGACGGCCCAGGCCGGGATCAGCCGACGCGCGCTCATCAAGGGCGGCCTCGCGGTGGGAACGGGTCTCGTGGTGGGCTTCCGCCTGCCTGTGACGGGGCGGGGCACAGCGCTGGCGCAAGCGACCGGCGTCTTCGCGCCCAACCAGTGGATCAAGATCGATCGCGACGGCCTCGTCACGATCGTCAATTCCGTCCCCGAGATGGGTCAGGGATCGCTGACGACCATGCCGGCCATCGTGGCCGACGAGCTGGACACGGATCTGGGCAAGGTCCGCGTCGAGCAGGCGCCGGCCAATCCCAAGCTGTACGCGAATCCGATAACGAACAGCCAGTCCTATGGCGGCAGCCGCGGCGTGCGCGATCACATCACCATGCTGCGCAAAGCGGGAGCGGCGGCGCGCGAGATGCTCATGCAGGCGGGCGCCAACGAGTGGGGCGTGCCGCTGGACGACGTGACCACGGAGCCGGACGCGGTCGTTCACAAGTCGACGGGCCGGCGGCTGCCCTACAGCGCGCTCGTCGACAAGGCGGCCAAGCTGCCCGTGCCGCAGAACCCAAAGCTCAAGACGCCGGATCAGTTCCGCTACATCGGCAAGGCCATGCCCCGTCGCGACACGCCGCTCAAGGTCAATGGCGCGGCCATCTACGGCATGGACGTCCAGGTGCCGGGCATGCTCATCGCCTCGATCGAGCGCTGCCCCGTTTTCGGCGGCAAGGTCAAGAACTTCGACGGCACCGCGGCCAAGCGGATCCGGGGCGTCAAGCACGTGGTGCAGGTCTCGAACGGCGTCGCGGTGGTGGGCGATTCGTTCTGGACGGTGACGCGCGGGCGCAAGGCGCTCAAGGTGGTCTGGGATGAAGGTCCGGTAGCCTCCGTCAGCAGCGCCAGCATCAGCCAGGGCTATCAGGCCGCGGCGGGGCAGTCTGGGCAGGTTGCGCGCAATGATGGCGACGCGAACAAGGGTCTCGCGGCGGGCGGCAAGACCATAGAGGCGATCTACGAGGTGCCCTTCCTCGAGCACGCATGCCTGGAACCGATGAACGCCACCGCCCACGTCAAGGCCGATTCGTGCGAGATCTGGGCGCCCACGCAGAATCCGGGCGGCACCCAGATGACGGGCGCGCGCATCTCGGGTGTGCCCGTGGAGAAGGTCGTCGTCAACACCACCTTCCTCGGCGGCGGCTTCGGCCGACGGGGTGAGCAGGACTTCATCGTGGACGCCCTGGAGACATCCAAGGCTGTCGGCGTGCCCGTCAAGGTGATCTGGACGCGCGAGGACGATCTCCAGCACAGCTTCTACCGTCCCGCGACCTACAACATCTTCAAGGCCGCCCTCGACGACAAAGGCCAGCCGGTGGCGTGGTGGAATCGCGTGGTCGGCCCCGGCATCCTGGTTCAAAAGGGCCGCGTGCAGGCAGGAACCATTGACGCGGCCGCGATGGAAGGCGCCCGCAACATGCCCTACGATATTCCGAACGTGCGGGTGGAGTGGGTGGAGAAGGACTACGGGATCCCCCTCGGCTTCTGG
>VAYJ01000163.1 GCA_005888465.1 Actinomycetota bacterium | reverse complement strand
TTCGGGGGAGGCGCCGGGCGGACTCGGCGAGCCCGGCGTACCGACCGTCGCCCCCGCCGTGTGCAACGCGATCTTCGCGGCAACGGGCAAGCGCATCAGGCAGCTTCCGATCCAGACCGACGCACTGAAGCGAGCCTAGCGCGAAGGAGAAGCGGCCATGAAAAAGGCTCTGGCGATTCTGGGATTGCTGACAATGCTGACGGCCCTCGTCCCGATGGCCGCGGAAGCGGGCGGCCGGCACCACGGCTTCCATCGTGGCGGACGAGTGTTTGTAGGGGTCGGCTTGGGCTGCTGCGGATTCTATCCCTGGCCGTACTACTACCCCTACTACTACCCCTCCTACTATCCCTCGCCGGCGGTTGTCTACAGCTCTCCCGCGCCCGCTCCCACCTACACGCAGCCGCAGGCGCCGCAGGTCGAGCGCGAGGTCGTCTTCGCAGAGGGGCGCTACATCCTCCAGGGCGACGGCGTGAGCACGCCTTACAAGTGGGTGTGGGTGCCCAATCCACCCGCCCCGCCGTCGGGACCGCCCCCGAGCGCTCCGCCGCAGCCGCCTCGCTAGTCGAGCTTCGGATGCCGCGTGTGCCAGTCGGTGAGCGACTGGTACGCGCGGGCGGCGTCGAGCACGCGGTTTTCCTCCCACGCGCGTCCCATGAACTGAAGGCTCGTCGGTAGACCGCGCGCACCCACCCCGTTCGGAACGCAGACCGCGGGCAGACCCGCCCCATTGCCGACGGCGCCCATGACGTCCTTCGCGGTGGCGCGGATCGCGCTCCTGAACTCCTGACCCAGCCGGGGCGCCTCGTTGATCCGGCCCGGGGCTACCAGCGCGTCGTACCGACTGATCACGCGGTCGATCTCGCGCGCCATCACCCCGCGCAGCCGCACGGCCTTGAGGTAGTCGTGGGCGAGGATGGCCTCGCGCGCGTAGGGGGTGAAGCGATCTTCGGGAGCGGTCAGCTCCGCGATGCCGCCGCTCTCGATCAGGTCCTCGAAGGCGCTGACGGCCTCGACCTGGAGAATGGTGCGCGTGATCTGCTCGTAGGGCAGATCGGGCAGCGGCACCTCCTCCACCGTCCCGATCTTCGCGAGCTCCTCGAGGGAGCGGCGGAAGTTCGCGACGACCGCCTCCTCGCAGCCGTCGGTAACGTCCGGAATCACGCCGAAGCGAAATCCCCGGCGCTCGGCCACCTCGTAGCGGTAGGGGCGCTCGCTCGCCGTGGGGTCGGCGGAGTCGGCGCCCGCGATCG
>VAYJ01000162.1 GCA_005888465.1 Actinomycetota bacterium | reverse complement strand
TCCACCGTGCACACCCATGCCCCGGGCCCGATGGAGCTGCTGCTCCAGGAGGTCCGGCCCGACCTCGTGATCGCCGACCACGGATTCGCCGGCGCGGCGATCCAGGCGGGCGTCGAGACGATCTCGATCGCGGACGTGAACGACCCGGCGCTCGTGGTCGCCAAGCGGAGGGGCCGGACGGAGATCGTCGTCGTGATGGACGACAACGTGCTGCCAGAGGACTACTGGCCGTGCTTCCAGGCCGTGGCCTCCCGGTTCCCGTGAGTAGAATCGGCCCGACACACCGAAGGGCAGCGCGGTACCCGTGAGGCTCGATCCACGATGAGGCAGGCGAGGTCGTTGATGGCCAGGATCCGACACCAGTCCGAGGAGGACAGGGACCCAACCCCCGGCTAGTCGAGGCTCGCCCGCAGCTCACGGGCCGCGCCTCGGCGACGGGAGTGGCGTGGACCCATATCAGTCGGTCGTCGACCGCGTGGCCGGCACCGCGTCGGTCGTGATGCTCGTGGGCGCGCTCGATTCCGGGAAGTCCACGCTCGGCACGGGGCTCGCGGCCGCCGGAATCCAGGCGGGACGGGTCGTGGCCTACCTCGATGTCGACCTCGGCCGCAAGACCGTCGGGCCGCCGACCGCCGTCACCATGCGCATGCTGCACGAGCCGGCCGACCTCGAGCCGCACAGGTTGTCGCGCCCGGACGCGATCTCCTTCGTCGGCGCGACCTCGCCGCAGGGGCAGTTGCTGCCGCTCGTCGTCGGCGCGGGGCGGCTCCGCACGCTCGCGCGGGCGCAGGGCGCCGACCTCGTGGTCGTCGACACGAGCGGGCTCGTCTCCGGCGTGTACGGCCAGATCCTCAAGTACCACAAGGTCGAGCTCCTCGAGCCCGACGTCGTCATCGGGCTCGCGCGCGGCGAGGAGCTGGACCCGATCCTCGGCATCGTGCGACGATTCTTCCCGAGCGAGGTCGTCGCGCTCCCGGTGCTTCCCGACATCCGCCACACCTCGATCGACGAACGCGCGCAGTACCGCGAGGCGAACTTCCGCGAGTACTTCGCCGAGCCGCTCCAACGCTGGCGCGTGAAGCCCACGGTCTTCATGCCGACGCTCCCCGCCCTGTTCGACCCCGCGCAGCTCGACCGCCTCCTCGTCGGCCTCTCGGACGGCAAGGGCGGCTCGACCGGCATCGGCTATCTGGAATACTCGGCCGGCGATGGGGTGATGCGCCTCATCTCGCCGGTCGCGGAGGGCCCGAAGGCGCTCAAGCTTGGCTCGGTTCGGCTCGAGGAGGACTTCCGGATCCGCCGCGTCGACCTGCGGAACCTCTTCGGAACGGACTGAAGTCAGACGACCAATGCCGCGTCTGCCTTGACACCGAGCGCGAAAAGCAGCACGGTTTGGGTGTTCTCAGGGCGAGTTGGGAGGGGGAGTGCCTATGAAACGTCGCACGTCGTTCGGATTCGCCATCCTGGCATCGACGCTGGGGATGGTGCTGCTCTTGCCGGGGTCCGCGTCGGCGGTCGACACGGCCCCGGTCCCGATCCCCGGGGGCTTCGTGCCGTTCCCCGGGGCGCCGTTGATCCACGTGTTCGCGCCTGGCCCGGTCGATCTGGGCCTCATGGGCGAAAACGTCGAGCCGAGTACGATCACGAACTTCCACGGATTCTCGGCGCTGGCATACGTCGGCGGAACGGCGACGGACGCCGACGGCAACACGTACACGATGCAGACCGACATGCGGGTGTTCAGCGGTACCTACGTGTCTGCCGACGGGTCGGTCCTGCAGGGCACGTTCGCGTTCATATGAATTGACCTCTTCGACCCCAGTTCGGGGTCCCAGGTCCACGACTTCAACGCCGACATTGCCGATTCCGGGCTCTTCTGGACCATCCCGGTCCCGGACAGCGCGTTGACGGTGAGCGCGAACAAGAAGACCGCAACGCTGCATCTGGAAGACGTCTCGATCATCGACAGCTTCCACTTCCTCGGCGAGGACTCGGTCCCGGCCACCGTGAGCTTCGACGTCACGTGGACCGGATCCGGTCCCCGCCATCACTTCAAGCCCGGCTCGAACGACCCGACCGACCCCACCAACTTCGATGGCAAATTCCGGTTCGGGGTTGCTACAGGGACGTTCTCGGGCTCCAACTCCGATGGGTTCAGCTTCACGTCCGACCCCGGCGCCACGTCCGAGGGGGCGTTCGCCGAGATCGGATCGGAGAGCAACGGCCTGTTCATCTCCTGAGAACGATCGCGGATCGACGAGAGAGGAGGCGCAACCCGCCTCCTCTCTCGTCTTGCCGGGGGCTCTGGACTGGGCGTTTCCGGATGGGACCGATTAGACTCTCCGGGCCCGCCTCCCGGTCGAACGAAAGGACGTACGGATTGCCCTCGGTCGTCAAGAAGCGCCGCAAGAAGATGCGGAAGAAGAAGCACCGCAAGCTGCTCAAGAAGACGCGCTGGCAGCGAAAGCAGAAGTAAGCGGGCCCAGTGGCTCGCCCGATCGCCTTCCTTTCCGACTACGGCCTCGAGGACGGATTCGTCGGGACCTGCCACGCCGTCATCGCACGGATCTCGCCCGAGTCGCACGTCGTCGATCTCACCCACGCTGTTCCGGCTCACGACATCTTCCGGGGCGCCCTGTTGCTGCACGACGCCGTGCCCTACGTGCCGTCCGACGCCGTGGTGTTCGCGGTCGTCGACCCCGGCGTCGGAACGTCAAGACGTGCGATCGCGGTACGGTCGGGGTCGGGGATCGACTTCGTCGGCCCGGACAACGGCCTGCTGTCGCTCGCATGGGATGCCGCCGGTGGCGTCGGATCCGCCCTCGAGATCACCTCGCCGGCGGTGATGCTCCAGCCGAGATCGGCGACGTTCCACGGCCGCGACGTGTTCGCCCCCGCGGCAGCGCACCTCGCGCGCGGCGCGAGCCTCGACGAACTCGGTCCTCCCGTCGATCCCGCGTCGTTCATCTCGCTGGAGCTTCCGCGCGCGGAGGTCACGGCCGGTGTCGTCCGCGCCACGGTGATCGGCGTCGACCGGTTCGGCAACCTTCAGCTCTCGGCGCGCGCGGCCGAGCTTCCGGCCGACGGTCGGATCGAGCTTCGCGGGTCGTCCGGCACGGCGCTCGCCCAGCGTGTGGCCACGTTCGCCCACGTGTCGGCCGGCGAGCTCGCGGTGGTGATCGACTCGTGGGGATGGGCCGCGGTCGTCGTGAACCTGGGGAGCGCCGCAGACCTCCTGGGACTCGCGCCCGGCGATGGGATCGAGCTCCGCGTCGATCCTGGCCGTTCGACGTAGGGCGAATCTAGTCCGACCGGTCGTAGCCGACATCCCCAGCGCTGGTCGACACTGTCCCCCGGGGAGCTTCCCCATCCAGGCTCCCCTCGCCCAGAGGGACAAGCGCTGACCCGAGGGGCGAGGGCCCTGGATTCGACCGGAAGGTAGGCAGGACGAGATGGCGACGACCACCTGCCCGATGTGTGGGTCCGACCGAGTGGTGTTCGTCCTGAACGCCGCGCGTCACGCCTTCTGCGCAGCGTGCGGCACGAAATGGACGCCCGTTCGCAAGCGCCGCGTCGGCGCGCACAAGGCCCACGTGCAGCCGGGGCGCGTCAACCCCCACCACCCATCGATCAAGGCGAAGGAGCCGGGCTCCGAGTGACGGTCGCCGTCGCGGACGGATTCGAGGTCGGGATCCGGTCGCGGCGAACGCCGAGCCGCCCCGCGAGCACCGCCGCCACGACGAGCAGCGCGAAGAGCGTGAGCAGCGTGATGAGCGTGAACCGCCGCACGGCTAGGTGACGGGCTCCAGCCGCTTCTCGCAGAACTCGCGATTCTGCACCAGGACGTCGTGCAGCGCCTGAGTGTCCGAGAACCACGGCCGCAGGTCCAATTCGATCGACACGTTCCCCGCGAAGCCGTCTTCGGCCAGGTCGTCGAGGAACTCGGCGAGCGGCAGGACGCCGTCCTGATACACCGGCAGGTGCGAGTCCCACCCCTTCCCCGCGTTGTTCGACAGGTGGATGTGGCGGATGCGGTCGCGGTAGGTGCGGTAGACCTCGCGGATGTCGAGGTTGGACACCGCGGCGTGGCTCGTGTCGAGGACGAGGTCCGAAGAGCCCTCGAGGTCCTCGAACCCCTGGCTCGCATGGAACCGCACGCCGAGCTCACCCCGCAGGCGGATCGGGAACATGTTCTCGACGGCGACGGTGATCCCGGCCGCTTGCGAGAACTCGGCCAGGTGGTCCTGCACCCATCCGCGGAACCGGACCTGCCAGCGGTAGGGCGGATGTATGACGACGAGCGACGCGCCCACCTCCTCGGCGAGGTGGACCGCCCGGTAGATCTTCTGCGTGGGGTCGGTTCCCCAGACGCGGCGGGTCACCAACAGGAACGGGGC
>VAYJ01000155.1 GCA_005888465.1 Actinomycetota bacterium | reverse complement strand
GCGGGGTGAAATCATCGACGAAGAGGCGTTGATCGCTGCCCTCGCGGCGGGAAAGCTGCGGGGGGCGGCCCTGGACGTCTACGTGGGTGAGTTTGAACATGAACCCGATCGTCGTCTCTGGGACGATGAGCGCGTCCTCATTACCCCGCATATCTCTGGCGGCAGTGACATGCGTCAGCATCGGGGGATCAACCTCTTCTGCGACAATCTACGCGCCTATCTGGACGGGCGGCCCTTGACCAATATTGTCGATTGGGCAAATGGTTATTGACCAAGGCCGGCGGCGGCTGGCGAGGGCCTGACGACGGATACTCTCCGCGGAGGCGCGTACGCAGCTCACTGAGCATCGCCGCGGCCAACTTCACCGACCGATTCAACCAGGCGCTCGGCAGTGAGCTCGAGGCCTAAAGGAGACCGACCATGGCCGACACGGTCCAACGCGTCGAGTACTTCTATGCACAGGTGCCCAACAAGGCGGGTGAGGGCAGCCGTTTTCTGACGGCGCTCAACGAGGCCGGGATCAATCTGCTCGCCTTCTCTGGTTTCCCCGAAGGACGTGGCTCTCAGCTCGACTTCGTTCCCGCCGATCCGGCCGCGTTCAAGCGGTTCGCGCGGACGGCCAAGTGGAAGCTGACCGGTCCCAAGCGCGCCTTCCTAGTGAGTGGCGAGGAGCGAGTGGGCGCGGTGGCCGAGTTGCACCGGAAGCTCGCCGAGGCGAAGATCAACGTGACGGCCATCGACGCCGTCTGCGCGGGCGCCGGCCGCTACGGGGCCATCCTGTGGGTGGCCCCGCGCGACATGAGCAAGGCCGCCAAGCTCCTCGGCACCGCGTAGAGCTGATAGGTGATGGAGAACGGGTGCGCCTGAGCTGCCAGGTTCCTGCACCTTGTATCCTAACCGGTCACGGCGTTGCCGATCCAGAGTCCCCCTGTGACGAGCGGGGAGCAGCTGGGTATGCTTCGCCACGGTATCGCCGGATCATCACAGAAGGCGTCCCACGCTCGCTGTATATGCACCTTCACAAGACTCACGACGGCATCACATTTCGGGTCATTCGCCATGACGCGACTCCTTTCTGCGGCCTCCTCGTCGATTGCCTTATCTCGGGCGCGACCAGAAAGCATTGCGAACAGACGGCGAGGACAATGGCCGCACGTCACGACGCTGCCGGCGCAGACGACCGAACGGGAGGGACGTGATGGCCAGGGTATTTGTGAGCTCAGTGATCGACGCGCCCGCCGCAGAGGTATGGCGGCGGATCGGTGACTTCAACGGCACGCCGGGGTGGCTCCCATTCGTGGCCGGCAGCACGATCACCAACGCCCTGAGCGCCAACACGGTGGGTTGCGTTCGGGAGATCACCCAGAAGGACGGCCTCAAGTTCCTGGAAGTGCTGGTCATGCTCTCCATCGTTGACCACACCTACTCCTACACGTTTGTCGGAAGCCCGATCCCGGTCAAGGGTCACCGGACCACGATCCGGCTGCTACCGGTGACCGACGGCAACCGCACCTATTTCGAGTGGACCTCCGAATTCGATAGCGATCCCGACAGCGAGGCCCGACTTGTCCCATTGATGGAGCAGAACTTCCTGGCGGGCGCGCGCGAGCTGCGAGCACAGTTCGCAGTCAGCCGCTGAATCCTGTGCAAAGATAAGGAGGCACCTGGAGAGGGCCCGGGTACCTAGACCCAAAGGTTCTGGAATCCTTTGGTCCGGTACAAGGGCCATCCAAATTGGCGGGGCCACCAGGAGTGGGCTGGCTGGTACGCTACAAGCCGAGGTGGCGGAAGATACCTCGCCGCAGTATCACGTTCGGAATCTCATGATGCGGCTCTCCCGTCAATACTTGGCAGGCTATTGCGATCTCCGTCGGTGGGACGCTCAGCTTCTGCAGAAGTACAGTCAGGGCGTCAAAACCTTTCGGCTTGCCCAACTCAATCGCTCCGACCCCATCTTTGTGACCGCCGAAGCTGACCGAAAACTTGGTCGTCGTTCGATGGGCGTCAGAGCTATCTAGACGAACAATGTGGACGACGCCCGGCGTATCGGTGCGGGCGTTCACTGTCTAGACTCTCCGAGGGCTCCGCGAGTACGGATCAGATCATCCCCTTGCCACCTATCCTCCGCAGCTCGACCGGCGGCCATCGTCGCGCAACGCGCCAGGACGAAACAGGTCAGGACGAGAGCCAACAGCCCGAACATGAAGAACCATTGCAGGAACCGTTGCGAGAACTGTCGCATCGCCACCTCCATCCGGAGACTCGGTCATAGACTCGGTCGCTCAGGAAGGAGGGCAAGATATGGTCCATCGTCCGTTCGTGTGGTCTGACGAGGCTTTACGTCTCACCGATGGCGCCAGATTCGCCGGATTCGGGTCACCGGGGTGACGAGTTTGGGCCGTCCTGCTGCGTGGACCCCCGCGCCGATACCAGGCATGCCACAAGGGCTCCGTAGCGGTCGGGCGACCACGCTTCACACGGCGACGGGCCAGGGCGAGGTCAAAGTGGAAGCGCGCCGTCCAGGACTGGACGCGGCCTTACCGCTCGCCTCGAGTGGGTGGTTCCACGGAGCCGGGGTGAGTAGCGTGAGGTTCCCCTCGCGCACGTCTGCTCGCGCCGTTCTGGGTGACCGGAGGCGGCGGGGGAGGCGGCGGCGTGTGGCGTGACGCCATGCCCTCCTGCGTTGACCGCGCAGGCAGCAATGGCGTCTGCTGTGGGCCATGCTCAGGGGCCGCAACTGCTCGCTTGTCCTTCCGTGGCTCAGACCCCGCCCCTGTGGGAGCATTGGAACGCACCGCATCACGGGCCTGAGGCGGCGTCACCTTTGATGAGCCGGGCGTTGGAGGCGGTGATGCCCGCTCTGGCGTGCTGCCTTCGGCGCAGTAGCCCGAAACAAGGAGGAGGACGATGGCTCGAAAGAAATCTCGGCGGCCGACGAAAAAGCCGACAGTGAAGGAGAAGCCCGCCAAGAAGAAGCCCAGGCTGACGAGGGTGACGGGAGGTGACCGGGCGGTGCCTCCCAAACTCGCAGACACGGATAGGCAGATCCAGAGGCTCTGGCACAACGTCCCCCCACAGTGTGTCTCGATCACCTCCAGCATCGACACGACCCCGCCCGAGATGATCCCGGATGAGATGCGCGAACGGTGGCTTCGGGAGTTGCGTAAGACAGCCGTCGCACTGGACTTACTGATCGAGCGGCTCGCCGGTGGGGCCACGGCCGAGGCCTAAACGATGATCGCCACCATCTGCGCGCGATGACCGAGGAAGCCCGCGAGCTTCACCGGATCATCGGCGCGACCGTGCGCGACATGGTCTCCGTCTATCGCCTCCAAGCGCAGATGGGACCGGTGACCGTACAGGCGCTCGAGGAGATCCTCTTCCGGGCGGCGCATGGCGTCGTCCAGAGCCTCGCGCCGTACTCCGGCGAGCAGAGGATCAAGGAGGGCAAAGAAGGCGCCCACTGGCCTGCCGGCAGGTCCACGTCCTCTGTGTCCACCGACTGCCAGTTGTGCTGCCCGGCTCCACGGTCAGGGGCGTGATCGAGAGCGCCCACAAGGCTGTGCCATCACGCGCCTGACCGCGAAGCCGATCAGCACAACCGCCAAGCGCGGGCACAGAGGAGCGTCGGTTACACGGTCGCCCCGAGCTTTCTCAGCACTTCCCACGCCGCGCCTTGCACTGCGCGCCAAGGCGTCGGCTCCCACGCGGAGCCCGTTGCCTGGGTCATAGAGTGCTCTCGCCCTGTGAGAAAGAACGTCGCTCCTTTACGCCGCCCAAGCTGTGACGGAGACCTCGAAGCCAATACCCTGTGCCAACGACGGTGGTGGCCCCAAGGGGACGCGCCCATCGTTGGAAGACGAGCCACTGGGATGAAGACTTGACGCGAGAAGGGGCCGACTGCCCGGCAGCTGGGGGCTGACAACTTGTGTCTCTATGACTCAACTTTTGGGCTGCGGGTGAGCTCTTTGTCTTCGAGACAGCACGTCAACCTCGCAAAATCGAAGGATTGGAGCGGGCGGCGGCATGGCACATGGTGTGCACGATTCTGAGGGCGGAATCATGAAGACAGCTCTCGTGGCATCGCTTCTTCTCCTCGCCGCGATCAGCCCCGCATCGGC
>VAYJ01000168.1 GCA_005888465.1 Actinomycetota bacterium | reverse complement strand
GCCGGGCCTGCGACGAGCCGTCGATGCCCATCGTGTAGACCTCGTTGGTCCCGTCACGAGTGCTCGCGAAGACGATCTTGGTGCCCGTGGGGGAGACGTTGGGATCGAAGTTCTCCCCGAGCGACGTGAGCTGGGTCGGCCCGGTCCCGTTCGACCACATCACGTAGACCTGGCGCGTCCCACTTCGATCGCTGGTGAAGGCGATGAGGCCGTTCGCGCCGGAGACGACCGCTCCAGCGGGCGCTGCGGGGAGCAACAGGAGTCCGGCGAGAGTGAGCGCGGTCAGGGTGGCGGAAGCGAGCGTCCGCGTCCTCATGAGGAGGTTCCTTTCTGACATCGGCGGGCTTGCGGGCCCCGGCAGTGTAGCCCACCGCATGCGCAGCGGGAAGGTTCGCTGCGAAATCAGGACGTCTGCCCGACCCCCGTCGAACGGCCTAGATCGTCCTGCGTCGAACGACGGATGCCTCGAGCCGTCCCCGTTGCGGCTCCACGCCCATGCCCGGGCCGGAAGGTACGGCTATCGTGCCGTCGGGCTGGAGGACGAGCGGCTCGGTCAGGTCCTGGGCGAAGTACCGGTCGCTCGCGCTCGTATCGCCCGGCATCGTGACCCCGGGCAGGGCGGCGAGCGCGAGATTCGCCGCCCGGCCGACGCCGGTCTCGAGCATGCCCCCGATCCAGCACGGGGCCCCCTGGCGCTTCGCGGCGTCGTGGACACGGCGCGCCTCGAGGATGCCCCCGACCCGACCGGGCTTGATGTTGATGACGCGGCAGGCGCCGAGCCGGATCGCTGCCTTGGCGTCGCGCGCCGAACGGATGGACTCGTCGAGGCAGATCGGCGTGCGGAGCCTCGCTTGGAGCGCGGCGTGCTCGACGAGGTCCTCGTGGTCCAGGGGCTGCTCGATCATGACGAGCCCGAGCTCGTCGAGCGCCTCGAAGAGCGGCGCATCGGAGAGCTCGTAGGCCGCGTTCGCGTCGACCGAGAGGGGCGTGTCCGGCAGCTCGCCTCGCACCTGGCGAACGACCTCCAGGTCGCGACCGGGCTCGATCTTCAGCTTGACCCGACGGTACCCCTTCGCAAGGTAGCCGTGGATCTCCTCCAGCATGGCGTCGATTGACGAAGCGATCCCTACGCTCACGCCGCACTCGACCCGATCCCGCACGCCACCCAGATATGACACAAGGCTCTGTCCCTGCGCGCGGAGCCAAGCATCCAGGACTGCGGCCTCGAGCGCCGCCTTCGCCATCCGATGTCCTCGGACCCAGGCCAAACGACGGCCCACGTCCTCGGGTTCGAGGATCGGTCCCGCGGCGAGCAACGAGGGGACGAGGTGGTCGGCGAGCGCGATCCACGCCCCGCCCAGCCATTCCTCGGAATACCGCGGCTCGGTCGAAGTGACGCACTCGCCCCAGCCAGCGACGTCCTCGGAGACGATGCTCACGAGGATGGCGCGCTTCTCGCGCTCCTCCCCGAAGCTCGTGCGGAAGGGTCGCACCAGGGGAAGGGCGATCTCGAGCAACTCCACCGAACGGATCGCGAGCGCCGTCTCGCTCATGGCAGCTCCCGCGCTGGCGCGAACACATACCTACCACCGGGGGCGATCCGGGTGGCCACGAGGCCGGCGGCGAAGCACCGGTCGAAGGCCGCCGCCGACGCGTCGCGCCACAGGGTGCCCAGGCCCGGATCGCGCGTCCGGATGGCGAAGTGGTCAGCGGGGATGGACAGCGTGCACCCGCCGCCGAGTCCGGCGTCCTTGTCGACCGGCTCCGGTGCCTCGGGATCGCCGCGAGCGTCGAGGATGGACGGGAGATCGCTGGGCTCGGAGTCGCTGCGACCGGCGAGCGCCCGTCGTACGCGGTCCGATGACAGGTCCCAGCGAACTTCGAACCGATCGCTTCGCTCCCCTCGGTTCAGGCGGTCCGGCATCACGCCGTAGAAGTCGCGATGAAAGGCCGTCGCCACGGCCCCCAGCACGTTCAGGTTGAACCGCGCGTTGCCGGCGATCAACGGATCGTAGGTCCACCGAACCTGCTCGATCCCGCGATCGAGGCAGGAGGCGCGCTGCGCGAGCTTCAGGGCACGCCCGACGCCGCGCGACTGCCGGTCGGGGAGCACGGCGAGCATGTGGGAGTGCAGGTGCAGGCCGTCCTCCCAGCCGAGGAATCCCAGCACGAATCCGACCTGCTCTCGGTCGGCGAACGCGCCAACGAGGACGCCTCCCGCGTGCTGGAACGCGCGCAGGAGCGCCGGCGGCATGGCGTCCGGACCCCACACCGCGTCGATCACGCTTCCCACCCCCCGCAGGTCCTCGGCGGTCGACAGGGGTCCAAGCGCGACGCCCGACGCTCGAGCGGTTTCGTGAGCCAGGGCCCAGGCTTCGTCGGCACCCATCGCCGCGGAGTCTACGTGCGCCCGAACAGCGAAATGGGACCGGTACGAGTGACCGGTCCCATTTCGTGCTCCTGTTCATGCTGCCCTGCCTCGCGAGCGCTTCGGCGATCGGTGCCGCCGCCCGGGGTCGACCTGCCCGGGGCCCGCGAGGCCGGTGGTCTGGTTTGGATTCTGCCGGGGGCCGTCCCGGCGGACCGGCGGAGGCTGAGCCTCAGCCGATCGAGAGACGGCTCAGCAGCCAGCCACCTCGAGGGTCGCTTCAGGTATGTGCAAGCTGGACCACCTCCTTTCTCTCGTGCAGCAATCCTGCACGGAAGGAGGCGGCTTGGCAAACATGGATCGCCGCCGGGCGGCGGCTACGGTTCAGTTCCCGGCCGGGGGCGGGAGCTCCTGCCACTCGTTCTCGTCCATCCCGGCGCCGCGACGGCGCTTGAAGAACTGGACCAACGCTGCCGTCGCCGCGGCGAACATGGCGAACAGGAAAAACTTCTTCACCTTTCCACCCTTCTTCTAGGGATGCGCTCTAACCGCCTGAGCTACAGGCCCGCGGCCCGAGCCGGCCCTCAGCCGTGGCTCGCGGGCTTGAGCCTACGCGGGCGCGCTCGAACGTGTCAATCGACCGTAGGGTCAGCGCTTCTCGGTCAAGGTGACCTGCACGCCGCCCACGACGTCCGACACCAGGTTGTAGAGGAGCGCGACGAAGAGGTTCACGAACGACCAGACGATCACGCCGACGACGCCCATCAGGAGCAGTCGGGAGAAGATCCAGAACGCGTGGAACTTGAAGCCGGACTTGGGCGACCCGAAGCCCGCCGTGGAGAGCAGGTGCGCGATCGAGTCCAAGACGCCCACGACGGCCAGCGCCCAGTACACGATGATCAGGGCGAAGACCACGATCAGCATCATGCAGAAGTAGAAGAGCAGGGAGAACTTCAGGACCGACCAGGGCTCCAGGCGCCGCACGACCACGGTGGTCTTGCGCGCCGAGGCCCGGGCCTCATCGGCGCCCTGGGGTGCCTCGACCGTCCGCATCGCTGCCTTCATCGGATCGCTTCGTCCCCCAATCCTCTCCAACGTCCCTGCTCACGGGCCGTTGTCACCTCTTCTACCACGGTGGCTGTGGATTCGTGCCGGTCGGAGATGTACCCGATTCTCCCCGACATCCACCGACTCGTCTACAACCATCGACACGCCTGCGCGCAGAGCTTGAGTATGGTTGGGCCCCGTGGATCTCCGCCGGATCTTCGCCGTCCAGGCACTCCGGGCGCTCGTGTACGGATTCGGGAGCATTCTGATCGGGGCGGAGCTCGCGGCCGGCGGGTATTCTCCGGCCAAGGCGGCCCTGGTGTTCACCGCCATGCTGGCGGGCTTCGCCGTCATGTCCATCGCTGTGGGAACTCGGGGCGACCGAATCGGCCGGCGCAGGCTCTACGTCGGCCTTCTCCTGCTCATGGGGCTGGCGGGAGCGGTGTTCGCCTTCACCCGCTCCCTCCCTCTGCTGGTGATCGCCTCACTCACTGGAACGATCTCGACCGACGCGAACGAGTCCGGTCCGATCACGTCCTTGGAGCAGGCGATGATCCCCTACGGCGCGCCGTCGCCCAGAGCTCGCAACCGGGCGTTCGGCCGCTACAACGCCGTGGCCTACCTGGCGGGCTCCATCGGCGCCCTCGCCGCCGGCGGCCCGGACTTCTTCCGTCGGTACTTCCCCGCGATTCCGGCCAGCCAGCGGTTCCTCCTGGCGTTCCCGGCGGTCGGGATCGCGGCCGCCCTCGTGGCGAGCCGGCTCTCGGCCGCCGTGGAGGCGGGCGACGAGCTCTCCCGAGAGCGGCGCTTCCCGCTCGTGCGCTCGAAGGGAACCGTCGCCCGGCTCTCCGCCCTGTTCGCGCTGGACTCCTTCGGCGGCGGGTTCATCGTCGGGTCGTTCCTGGTGTTCTGGTTCCGCCGGCGCTTCGGTGTGTCGACCGAGGTGCTCGGGCTCGTCTTCTTCGCGAGCGGCCTCCTGCAGGCCGCCTCCTCGATCGCGGCCGGCTGGCTCGCGAACCGCATCGGGATGCTGAACACCATGGTCTTCACGCATCTGCCATCGAACGTCCTGCTCATCCTGATCCCGCTGATGCCCACCTTCGCCCTGGCCGTCGCGATGCTGCTCGCCCGGTACGCGATCAGCCAGATGGACGTCCCGGCCCGGCAGGCCTACGTGACGTCGGTGGTGGATCCGGAGGAGCGGACGGCCGCTGCGGCGTACACGAACACCGCGCGCTATCTCGTGCGGCCCGGTGGGTCCGCGCTGGGCGGCTACCTGATGCAGACGGTTGCGGTGGGTTCCCCCTTCGTCGCCGCCGGTGGGTTGAAGATCGTCTACGACCTGACGCTCCTCGCGACCTTCCGCCGCGTCCGGTTCCCCGAGGTCACTCCACCTGCATGATGACGGGCGCGACGGCGACCACCGACCGACCGCGCTCCAGGCGCATAACGCGAACACCCTGCGTCGCGCGGCCCGCCTTGCGCACCTGCACCGCGGGCACGCGGATGACGACGCCGTCGTTGGCGATGACCAGGATGTCCTGGTCCTTGCGGATCGGGAACGCGCCCGCGAGCTTGCCAACCCTGGAGGTGAGCTTCGCCGTCTGGACGCCGAGTCCCCCGCGCCCCTTGCGCGGATACTCCTCGAACGGGGTCCGCTTCCCGAAGCCGTTGTCGGTGACCGTGAGCAGGCCGTCGCCCTGGCTCGTCGCGACCATGGCGATGACCTCGTCGCTCTCGCGTAGGCGCATGCCGATCACCCCGCCGGTTGCCCGGCCCATCGGGCGGGCGCTCGCTTCTGAGAAGCGGATCGCCTGGCCCTGACGCGTCACCAGGATCAGGTCGTCGCGCCCGGTGGTGAGGATGGTCCCGATCAGCTCGTCGTCGTCCTTCAGGTTGATGGCGGCGAGCCCGGTGCGCGGCGAGTCGTACTCGGCGAGCGCCGTCTTCTTGACCAGGCCGCGCTTGGTCGCGAACACGAGGAACTTCCCGTCCTCGTACTCCTTGAGGTCGATCACCGAGGCGATCCGCTCCTCAGGTCCGAACCCCATCCCGGGGAGGTTCGCGACGTAGGTGCCGCGCCCCGTCCGGGACCCCTCGGGCACCTCGTGGACCTTCGTCCGATAGACCTTCCCGCGGTTGGTCAGCACCAGCAGCCAGTGGTGCGTGGTGGTCGTGAACACCTGCACGATGATGTCGTCCAGCTTCAGGTTCGCACCGATCACCCCCCGGCCGCCTC
Source organism: Actinomycetota bacterium (assembly GCA_005888465.1). Taxonomy (GTDB): domain Bacteria; phylum Actinomycetota; class UBA4738; order UBA4738; family UBA4738; genus AC-55. Next base: position 2,428 of record VAYJ01000168.1, on the reverse strand, counting down.
GGCCCTGACGCCGGTAGGTCTCGATCGGGAGCCTCTTCACATATCCCGTGCGCGTGATCGTGATGACCACGTCCTGCTCCTGGATCAGGTCCTCGAGCTCGGGGTCGCCCTCGTCCGCGCGGATCTCGGTCCGGCGAGCGTCCGCGAACTTCGCGCGGATCTCCAGGAGCTCCTCCTTCACGACGCCGAGGAGCGCGGCGGGGTCCTTGAGCAGCCCCTTGAGGCGCTTGATGGTGGCGAGCAGCTCCTTGTGCTCGTCTTCGAGCTTCTTCCGCTCGAGCCGGGTCAGCCGGCGGAGCGGCATGTCCAGGATGTAGTTCGCCTGGATCTCGGAGAGCTCGAACCTGGCCATGAGCTTCGTCCGCGCCTCATCAGAGTCCGCAGCGGCACGGATGACCTTGATCACCTCATCGATGTGCGCGAGCGCGATCAGGAGGCCCTGGACGATATGGTCGCGTTCCTCCGCCTTGCGAAGGTCGAAGCGCGTTCGGCGCGTCACCACGACGACCTGGTGATCGATGTAGTGGCGGATGAACTGCTTGAGGTTCAGCGTGCGCGGCACGCCGTCCACGAGCGCGAGCATGATCACGCCGAAGCTGTCCTGCAGTTGGGTGTGCTTGTAGAGCTGGTTCAGGACGATCTGCGCGTTGGCGCCCTTCTTCAGATCGATCACCAGGCGCATACCGCCGCGGCCGCTGGACTCGTCCTTGAGGTCCGCGATGTCGCCGATCTTGCGGGTGTTGACAAGCAGCGCGATCTTCTCGGCGAGGCGCGCCTTGTTCACCATGTAGGGGAGCTCGGTCACGACCACTCGCTCGCGCCCCAGTCGACCCTCCTCGATGACCACCCGCGCGCGCATCTTGATGGAGCCGCGGCCCGTCTCGTACGCGTCGCGGATCCCGTCGCGGCCGATGATGAGGCCGGCGGTCGGGAAGTCGGGTCCCCGAACCTTCTTCATGAGCTCCTTGATCGAGATGTCGGGGTTCTCGATCGTGGCCACCACCGCGTCCATGACCTCGCCCAGGTTGTGCGGGGGGATGTTCGTCGCCATGCCCACCGCGATCCCCTGCGAGCCGTTGACCAGCAGGTTCGGCAGCCGCGAGGGGAGCACCACCGGCTCCTGCTCGTACCCGTCGAAGTTGGGGACGAACTCGACGGTCTCCTTGTCGATGTCGCGCAGGAGCTCCATCGCGAGCGGAGCGAGGCGCGCTTCGGTGTACCGCATCGCCCCTGCGGGGTCGCCGTCGATCGAACCGAAGTTCCCCTGCGGGTCGATCAGCGGATAGCGAAGCGAGAAGTCCTGTGCCAGGCGGACGAGCGCATCGTAGACGGCTCCCTCGCCGTGGGGGTGGTACTTCTTGATGACATCGCCGACCGCCGAGGCCGACTTGCGCCGGGGGCGATCCGGGGTGAGGTTCCCCTCGAGCATCGAGAACAGGATTCGCCGATGCACGGGCTTGAGGCCGTCGCGCACGTCCGGCAGCGCTCGCGAGACGATGACGGACATCGCGTAGTCGATGAAGGAGGACTGGATCTCCTCCTCGATGACGACAGGCTCGATGCGTTCCGCGACGGCCATCTACGCGTCGATGAACGCTTCCTTGGCGTTCTGCTGGATGAACTCCCGCCGGGCCTCGACATCCTCGCCCATGAGGATCGAGAACATTCGGTCGGCCGACGCTGCGTCCTCGACCGTGACCTGCTTCAGCACACGCGTCTCAGGGTTCATCGCGGACTCCCAGAGCTGTTGGGCCTCCATTTCCGCGAGGCCCTTGAACCGCTGGATGTCCATCTTCTTGTGCCCGTTCGCGGCACGCAGCTCCTCGAGCGCCTTCTCGTCGTGGACGTAGCGGTACGTCCCGTCTGTCTTCACCCGGTAGAGCGGCGGCTGCGCGACGTACACGCTCCCGGCCTCGATCAGCTTGAGCATGTGCCGGAAGAAGAACGTCAGGANNGCGAGAATGGCGACCTTCCCGTAGCGCGCCTTCATCCCGTCGAACTCGTCCCCGATGCCCGTTCCGATCGCGCTGATGAGCGCCAGGATCTCCTGGTTCTCGAGGATCTTGTGGAGCCTCGCCTTCTCGACGTTCAGAATCTTGCCGCGGATGGGCAGGATCGCCTGGAAGGAGCGCTCGCGCGCCTGCTTCGCGCTGCCGCCGGCGGAGTCCCCCTCCACGATGAAGATCTCGCACACGGCCGGGTCCGAGAGCTGGCAGTCGGCGAGCTTGCCGGGGAGCGCCGAGGACTCCAGGAGCCCCTTGCGCCTGGTGAGGTCGCGGGCCTGCCTGGCGGCCATCCGCGCGCGGGCCGCCTGCTGGCACTTCGTCACGATCCGCTTGCCCTCCCCGGGGTGCTCCTCGAGCCAGGTCATCAGCTGCTCGTTCACGGTCGTCTCCACGAACGAGCGCATCTCGGTGTTCCCGAGCTT
>VAYJ01000167.1 GCA_005888465.1 Actinomycetota bacterium | reverse complement strand
CGTGAGCCTGGACTTCGACGCGTCGGTGGCGTGGCCGATCTACGACTGGATGGGAGTGAGCAAGGCCGCGCTCGAGGCGATCACACGCTACCTGGCGCAGTACCTCGGCGCCGACGGCATCCGTGTGAACTGCGTTTCGGCGGGTCCGCTCCGGACGATGGCGGCGAAGGGCATCCCGGGATTCGACGCGCTGGCAGCGTCGTGGGGAAGGCGCGCGCCGCTTGCCTGGGACATCCACGACCCCGAGCCGGTGGCGCGCGCGGTGGCGTTCCTGCTCTCGGACTGGTCGAAGGGGATCACCGCCGAGATCGTCCACGTGGACGGCGGGTACCACGCGATCGGCGCGGACCGCGAGCCTGACTAAGCGGGCGCGGGCGCGACGGGTTCGTCTCGCCGGAACGACTCCATCATCGCGGCGCGGCCCTCGTCCAGCCTCCGGACGACGGCCCGATCCACTGAGAGACTTCCGTAGCGCACGTCTTCGTATGCCCGCGTGAGCTGCGCGAAAGCTGCGCTGTTCGTCGGGAACGCGCGCGCGACGTCGGCGAGATACTCGGCGGGCGTGGCGCCGGGCGGCCGAGCCAGCCCACGGCCTTCGAGAGCGACGAGCGCCTCGGCGTACCAACGGCGGATGACGTCGGCCGGCAGCTCGCGTCGGAGGAACGATCGGCGGCTCGAGATCGACGGCGCGAGGGCGGCCGCAGCTTCCTCGACGGCTGCCTGCTCGTGGGTCGGGGCGTGCTCGCGCTGCAGCTGCCGCAGCCATCGGCCGGTCGTTCGCGCGAGCAGGTAGCCGACGCTAGCCAGGAACGCGAACCCGGCCAGCCGAACGAGCCAGTCCTTCCCGCTGCCCCGGCCGCGCGCAGGGTGCACGGCGAGGTCGTGCAACCGCTCGGCGAGCGCCCGCAGGCCCGCCAGGTTGATGTGCAGCAGGTGGAAGATGCCGTACGCGGGCACGTAGAGGATGCGTGCCAGCAACCACCCGGATCCCACGATGATCAGGACGGCCACGTCGTAGACGGGCCCGCCCAGTCGCTGGAGGAGCCCGTGCGAACCGCCGAGGAGCGCGGCGAGGCCCATCAGAGCGACGATGACGGCGAGGAACGCGGCCGGCGCGGGGAGGTCGTCCCGGGCGCGGCGGACGGGACCCGCGTCCTTCCGCGAGCGCTCGAGCACGGTCATGCTGACCGCGCGCGAGGCGAGCGACCCGACGAAGAACAACACGACGACGAACGGGATCAGCCGCTGCCACAGGCGCGTCGAGGATGCCGCGAGCGCCACCTCGAGCAGGAGCACGGCCGAGCCGCCGAGGAACGAGCCCGCGACGGGCTCGCTCCAGTCACGACGGACGAGGGTCACGGTGCGAGACGCGGCGAACGCGATGACCACGACCAGGAGCGACACGCCGAGCACGTCGCCGTGCCCCCAGGCGAGACCCTGCAGGAGCGCCAGCGCGACGCCCACACCAAGGGCGCCCGCCGCATAAGCGCGGATGCCGCGTAAGCGCAAGCCGAGCACGACGCCGCCCACGAAGAGCGCCAGGAACAGGGGATAGATCAGCAGGGGTCCCACCGTCGCGTTCGCGCCCTCGGCGGCGACCTCGGCTACGATGAGGAAAGCGAGGCCGGCCTCGGCCAGGGCGGCGAGCGACGCGGCGAAAACACGTCGGCCCATTCAGGCCGCTCCGAGAGGCGAGAGGTGCACGAGCGCCGCGCCTCGACGCTGCATCACGTCCATCTCCTGGCGAAGCCATGGGCCCGGGCGCGCGGAGAGGACCACGACCGTCGCGTCGCGGCCAATCGCGCGGCCCGTGATCCGCAGCACCGGCGCGAGGTCCGACGTCGGCTCGTTCGGCATCCGCGCGAGCGCGGCGAAGAGCGCCGCCTCCTGCCCGACGCGGATCGAGGACGGGACGCGGATCGGCCCGCGGCCCTTCGTCAGGTGGGTGTTCGCCACCATGCCGACGCGGCAGCCCGCCTGCATGGCCTGGCGCGCGATGAAGCTCGCCCACCCGATCACGTCCTCGGCGATATCGGGGTAGACCATGTCCCAGAACGGCTCGCCGGCGGCGAGGTCCAGCGCCAGCTGCACGTGCGCCGTGCGCGTCGGCTCGAAGAGCTTGATCTGCAGCTTGCCGGTGTGACCGGTGAGCGACCAGTGGATGCGGTTGATCGGGTCGCCGGCCTCGTACGGTCGCTCGCCGGCGAAGCGTTCGCGGTCCTCGTACATGCGCGCCGAGGGCGCCGGCAAGCCGAACGGGAGCCGCCGCCGCTCCTTGAGCGGGACGGCGACACGCGGCTCGGGGAGCACGAGCAGGTCGGCGTCGGGCACAAGGTCGTGTAGCACGGGCGCCAGGCCGAACGGATCCGCGAGCTCGAGCTTGATGCGTTCGACCCAGTACTCGCCGCGACGTCGCGGCAGCACGGGGAGGTCGAGCGTGAGCGTCGAGCCTCCCGAGAGGAACACGCGACGCTGGAACCCTCGGACGCTGGTCGCGCGCTCGGGCTCGTCCGGGCGCAGGCCCGCCGGGAGCCAGACCGAGACGCGCACGAACGGGACCGGCAGGCGCTTCGCGTTCGTGATCGTCACGCGAAGGATGACGGGCTCGCCTGCGAACGCGCGCCCCGGTCGGAAGCGCGCGCCGACCGACACGGCGCGCGGGGCGGCCTTCGCCCACCAGGCCGCGGCTCCCGCGAGGACCGCGACCGCCGCCGACCACATGAGGAGGGCGGCGTCGCCCGCCGCGACCGCGATCAGCCCGAGCGCGAGCGCCAGGGCGAGGGATGCCTGGCGGCGGTCGGACGTGTCCGTTCCCTACGCCCCCTGGAACTCCACGGGAACCGGGACCCGCTCCATGACATCGTCCAGGACCTCCTCGACCCGGCGGTCCCGGATGCGCGCGTCGGTGGTGAGGACGAGGCGATGTGCGAGCGCCGGCGACACGAGGGCCTTCACGTCGTCGGGCAGGACGTAGGTCCGACCGTCCAGGAACGCGGCGGCGCGGACGGCGTCGCCCATGTGTTCGATGGAGCGCGGGCTGGCCCCCACCTGCAGGTCGGGGTGCTCGCGCGTGGCCCTCGCGATCTGGACGATGTAGCGGCGAACGGGCTGCTCCAGGCGCACGCCTCCGACCAGCCGGCGCAGCCCCTGCAGGTCGGGCACGTCGGGGAGCGGCGATGCGGGGACGACGCATCCGCTCCTCCTGCTCCTCGTTCGGATAGCCGATCCGCACGCGCAGCATGAAGCGGTCGAGCTGCGCCTCGGGGAGCGGGAACGTCCCCTCGAGCTCCACCGGGTTCTGCGTGGCCAGCACGAAGAAGGGCTCCGGGAGCGGATACGTCACGCCGTCCACCGTCACCTGCCGCTCCTGCATCGCCTCCAGGAGCGCCGCCTGGGTCTTCGGCGTCGCGCGGTTGATCTCGTCGGCGAGCAGGATCTGCGCGAAGATCGGGCCGGGGCGGAACGCGAACTCCTGGGTCTTCATGTTGAGCACCGACGTGCCGGTGATGTCCGAGGGCATGAGGTCGGGCGTGAACTGCACGCGCGCGAACCGCAGGCCGAGCAGGCTCGCCAGCATCCGGATGAGCGTGGTCTTGCCGACGCCTGGCACGTCGTCGATCAGGACGTGCGAGTCGGTGAGGATCCCCACCAGGACCTGGTCCAGCGCGCGGCGCACGCCGAACAGGCGCCCCTCGATGCGGTCGGCGAGGGCGGCCAGGAACGCGCGCGCGTCGTCGGGTTCGCTCATCCCACCCCGGTATACGGCCTCAGGCGAGGTCCCGGACGGCGTCGAGCAGGTCCTTGCGGATGCCCGTGATGAAGGGGACCTCCTCCTTCGTGTACGCGCGCGCCTTCGCGTCGCGCAGGCGACGCAGGCAGTCGACGATCCGCGAGAGGTCGTCGGCCTCGAAGGCCAGGATCCATTCCCAGTCGGAGAGGCCGAACGCGCTCGTGGTGTTCGCGAGGACGTCGGGGAACTCGCGCCCCATCTCGCCGTGCTCGCGGAGCAGCGCCGATCGCTCCTCCGCCGGGAGCAAGTACCACTCACTCGTGCGCACGTACGGGTAGACGCAGGCGTAGCGCCGTGGCGCCTCGCCCTTCGCGAAGGCGGGCCGGTGGTCCTTGCTGAACTCGGCCGGCTTGACGACCCCCATGAACGCCCACGTCAGCACCAACCGGCGGCCGAGCGGCGTTCGCTGGAACTCGATCAGCAGGTCCTGCAAGTCGTCGGGCGACGAGGCGACCCACCAGAGCATCAGGTCGGCGTCGGGCCGGAACCCGACCGTCGAGTACGCGCCGCGAAGGGTCACGCGGTCGGACCATTCCTTTAGGAGCAGCTCGGCCTCGTGCGCGATCGCGTCGAGGTCGCTCGCCGGCCGGCCGCCGAGCTCGGGCGTGGTCCGGAAGACCGGGTAGTACGCGTAGATCGTCTCCTCCGTCATCGAACCTCCTGTTGGAGCGGCGCCGCTGGGGCCGCGCGGCCGTGCAGGTAGTCGCGAACCCGGGCCGCCGCTTCCTGCCCCTGGCGCACGCAGTCGGCGATGCCGATGCCACGGTACGCCGAACCGGCCAGGAAGACACCCGGCACGCGCAGGATCGCACGTTCGATCCGCTCCAGGCGAGCGAGGTGGCCGACCTCGTACTGGGGCATCGCGCGGTCCCATCGGGTGACGAGGGTGGCGTCGGGGAGGTCGCGCAGCGCCGGGACCGCGAGCGCCACTTCAGCCCGCACGCGGTCGGTCAGCTCGTCGTCGGGGAGGGCCAGCGCGCGTTCGTCGCCGGCGCGGCCGACGAAGCAACGAACGACGGCCCTGCCGGCATCGTCCTCCCCCGCTGGCCACTTGCGCGAGAGCCACGTGCAGGCCGTGATCGTCCGCTCCCCCTGTGGCACGACGAACCCCGATCCCTGAGGAAGTCGCTCGCCCGATCCCTCCGGGTAGACGAGGGCGACCGTCGCGGTCGAGGCGTACGGGATCGCCTGCAACTCGCACGCGGCGTCGGGGAGCAACAGCTCCACCAACCGACCCGCCTCGAACGCGGGCGACGCCACCACGACCGCGTCGGCCTCAAGCTCCTCCTTCGACGTCTGCACCACGAAACCGCGCTCACGCGCCCGGAAGGCCAGGGCAGGTTCGTGCAGCCGGATCCGTTCGCTTCCGATCGCGTGCTCGAGCGTGTCGGTCAGGCGCGAGAGCCCGCCCCACACGGTGGTGAAGAGCGCAGCCGAGAGGTCGCCCGCCGCCTCCTCGGCAGCCTTCAGCGCCGCACGCGCGCCGCGGATCAAGCTGTCGTGGCCCTGCTCCCAGCTCACCAGCTCGGGAAACGTGGCCCTGACGGAAAGCCGGTCGGGGTCGCCCGCGTGCAGGCCCGCCAGGAGCGGGCCCACCAGCACGCGCGCCGCCTCGCCGCCCAGGCGCCGACGCAGGAGACTCCCAATCGACTCGTCGTCGTCCGCCCGCCGGATCGGTCGCAGGAACTCCGTCGCGGCGCGGAGCCGACCACGGGCCGACAGCCCGGCCCAGCGAAGGAGCGCTACCGCGGACGGCGGGATCCCGAACGCCGAACGCGCCGGGAGGGGAACCAGCCGTCCTCGGGTCCAGACGAACGCCCGGTTCGCGGCCGGCACGACCAGCTCGCCGCCGAGCCCCAGCTCCTTCGCGAGCTCCACCGCCCACGGCTTGCGCACGACGAACGAGTCCGCCCCGGCCTCGACCCGCGTGCCATCGACGTCGACCGTGAACAGCTTGCCGCCCAGGCGGTCCGAGGACTCGAGCACCGTGACCTCGATCGGCGACCCGTTCGCCATCGTGAGCAGCCGTTGCGCCGTCGCGAGGCCCGTGATCCCGCCGCCGACGACGGCGACGTGCGGCCCGCTCATCCGAGATGCGCCCGAACGACGCCGGCCAGCGCCTTGATGAACGCGGGGTCGTCGTTCGGCATCTCGGTGCGCGCGAAGGCGACGCCCGCCCCTTCCGCCGCCGCGCGCGCCTCGATGTCCAGGTCGTAGAGCACCTCGAGGTGGTCGGCGACGAACCCAGCCGAGCAGCACACGACCGCCGAGTGTCCGTCGGCCGCGAGCGTACGGATGACGTCCTCGACCGAGGGTCCCCACCACGGGTCGGGCGTTCGTCCGGCGCTCTGCCACCCGATCGTGAACGACCGGAGCCCGAGCCGGCCGGCCACCTGGTTCGCCGTGTCCTGCAACTGTTCGACGTACCGGCACCACGCCTCGCACGCGGGCGAGGTGCAGAGCTTGCAGCGACGCGACCCGTCCTCGACCTCGCGCGTCGGCAGCGAGTGCGCCGAGAAGATCACCGCCGCTCCTTCGCGCTCCTCACCTGTCAATCGGTCGAGCGCGTCACCCACGCGTGATGCCAGGAAGGCGAGGAACGCCCGCGCGTCGTACCACTGTCGAACGAACGTGAAGCTCGGGCCACCGCCCGCATCGGCGATCGCCTTCTCCACCCGTTCGACGTAGGTGTCGACCGACATGCCCGACCAATGGGGGGCGAGGACCACTCCAACCGCCTGTTCGATGCCGTCCCGCCGCATCTCCGTGATGCCGTCGGGAATGAACGGCGGCGAATGCTTCATGCCCAAGTACACGCGGAACGTCTCAGACCCCTCCGCGTTCAGCTCCCGCTCCAGCGCGGCGCCCTGCCGTCGCGTGATCTCGAGCAGCGGGAACCGATTCCCGATCGCCGCGTAGCGCGCCTTCAGGTCGTCCAGGTCCTCGGGCGTCGGCGTGCGCCCACCGCGGATGTCGGTGTAGTACCGCTCGATGTCGTCGGGCCCATTCGCGGTCCCGTACGCCATCGCGAGTACCCCGATCGTCATCGCTCCGTCCGTTCGTGCACCAGGTCCACCAACCGCTGCAGCGTCTCGACCTGCGTGCCGGGCAGCACGCCGTGCCCCAGATTGAACACGTGCCCGTCCCGGCCGCCTGCACGGCGAAGCACCGCCAATGCCTTCGCCTCAACCGCCTCCCACGGCGCCAGGCATGCCGCCGGGTCCAGGTTTCCCTGCACCCCGACGTCGAATCCAACGCGCTCCCACGCCTCGTGCAATGGCACGCGCCAGTCGACGCCCATCACGCTTGCTCCCGCGTCACGCATCAGCGTCAGCAGCTCGCCGGTCCCAACGCCGAAGTGGATCAGCGGCACGCCCGCGTCCGCCAGGCCGTCGAAGATCTCCCGCATCACCGGCAGGACGAAGAGCGCGTAGTCGTCGGGGTCGAGCACGCCGACCCAGCTGTCGAAGATCTGCACCGCCTGCACCCCGGCGTCGATCTGCGCGCGCAGGTACGAGCGCACCATCCCGCCGAGCGCCGCCATCAACCGCGCCCAGACCTCGGGCTCCGCGTGCATCAGCGCCTTCGTCCGCTCGTGGTTCCGCGACGGCCCCCCTTCGATCAAGTAGCTCGCGAGCGTGAACGGCGCGCCCGCGAACCCGATCAGCGGCACCGACAGCTCCTTGCGGAGCAGCTGAATAGCTTCCAGGACGAACGGGGCGTCGACCTCAGGTTCCAACGGTCGCAGCCGATCCACGTCAGCGTTCGAACTAAACGGCTCACCCACTATCGGCCCCACGCCCGCGTCGATCGACACACCGACCCCGATCGCGGCGAGCGGCACCATGATGTCGGAGAACAGGACCGCCGCGTCCACCGGCATCCGCCGGAGCGGTTGCAGCGTCGCCTCGACCACCAGGTCGGGAGTTCGGCTCAATTCGAGCACGTCGCGGCCTTCGCGCAGCTCGCGGTACTCGGGCAGGTATCGGCCCGCCGCACGCGCGCAGGAACCGATCGTTCACCGCCGGCGTGCTTCCGGAGCCATCCAGGGCGGCGAGTAACCCCGGTCGAAGTCGAAGACAACGCTCCCTGGCGCCACGAGCTCGTCGATCGCGTCGAGCGTGTCCGCGTCCAGTCGCACGTCGGCGCCCGCCAGCAGGTCGGTGAGCTGCTCCGGTGTGCGCGGCCCAATGATCGAAGACGCCACCGCCGGGTGCGCGAGCGTGAACGCGATCGCCAGGTGCGTGATCGTCGTGCCCGCCTTCTCAGCCAGCAGCACCAGCTCCTCGACGACGTCCAGCTTTCGTTCGTTCTCCGGCACGCTCGGGTCGTAGCGCTTGGCGACGGGACTCCCACGCTCCTTGTACCGAACGAGACGCGAGTCGGACGGCGCACCCTCGCCCTTCCGGTACCGACCCGCGAGCCAGCCGCCCGCCAAGGGGCTCCACACGATCACGCCCATGCCGTACCGCTGGGCGACGGGCAGCACGTCCCA
>VAYJ01000166.1:12466-14980 GCA_005888465.1 Actinomycetota bacterium | reverse complement strand
TTCATCGTGAACTTCCTCCTCATTCCCTACCTGAACAGCGCGATCCGGATGCTGGACGAGGGGTTCGCGACGCGAGAGGACATCGATGCCGGGGTCGAGCTCGGGCTCGGCCACCCGATGGGCCCGCTCAAGCTCCTCGACCTCATCGGCCTGGACACCGCCGTCCACGTCTCGAACGTCCTATACGACGAGTTCAAGGACCCCATCTACGCGGCACCGACGCTCCTCAAGCGCATGGTGACGGCCGGCTACCTCGGCAGGAAGTCCGGCCGGGGCTTCTACGAGTACCCGGCCGCCTGACCGGCATGCCTCGCGCGATCGACCTGCACGTCCACCTACCGACCGATGCCTGGCTGGACGATGCGCTCGGCCCGCTCCTGCCCGCCACCGAGGCCTACTTCCGCTCCCACGTGATCCGGCGGACGATCGAAGAGGTCGCGCAGGAGTACGCGGAACGGGACGTCCTGGGGGTGGTGCTGGACTGGGACGACGAGTCGGTCACGGGCCGGGGGTGGCTCGGGAACGACTGGCTCGCGGGGCTCGCCGAGCGCTTCCCAGGCACGCTGATGGGCTTCGGGTCGGTCGATCCGTATTCGGACGACGCGCTCCGCGAGATGCAGCGATGCCGCGACCTCGGCCTGCGGGGCCTCAAGTTCCACCCCACGATGCAGCAGTTCGACCCTGCAGACCGGGGGTTCTACCTTCTGTGGGCGAAGGCGCAGGAGCTCGGCCTCATCTGCCTGTTCCACACGGGGACCTGTGGCATCGGGGCGGGGACGCCGGGCGCGGGTGGGACGAAGATCCGCTACTCGCACCCAGCATTCCTGGACGCGATCGGGGCCGACTTCCCCGGGCTCACCCTCGTTGCCGCCCACTTCGGTTGGCCCTGGTTCCTGGAGTGCCTCGCGATCGCGCTGCACAAGTCCAACGTGTTCATCGAGCTGTCGGGCTGGGCGCCGAAGTACTTGCCGGCCGAGGTGCGACGCGAGGTCGCCAAACGTCTCAACGCGCAGACGCTCTTCGGGAGCGACTACCCGTTCATCTCGCTCGACCGCTGGTTCGCCGAGTTCGCGGAGCTGGGGCTGGACGAACCGGCGCGCGACGCGATCCTGGTGGGGAACGCCTCACGCCTCCTCGGGCTTGCGTGAGGCGAGCCCGCGCAGGTAACCCCACATCTTCGCGACGTCGATGAACACCATCATTGCGGGGACCCCCACGAGCGCACCGGCGCGCTCGGGCGAGCCCGGTCGGATGCGTCGCCAGGCCCGGCGGATCGGACGGGCCGCGTAGGCGATGCCGCCGGCGGCGGTGAGCGCGGCGAGCCACCGGTTGCGGGTGATCACGGCGAGGGCCGCGAACGCGTAGGCCGCGAACCGCCAGAGGTGGCGCTCGCGATACATGTGGGCCTGCGCGTCGCCGGCCGCGTAGCCGGCGTACTGCCGCCAGGTCGCGCGGAGGGACGGGCGCACGCGCCAGGACACGACAGCGGTGGGCGCGAGCTCCATCCTCGCGCCCGAAGCCAGGAAGCGATGGTTCAGGTACATGTCCTCTCCGACGTCCAGCCACACGGGGTATCCACCCGCGGCCAGGTAGGCCGACCGGCGGAACGCGATGGATCGGGCCGAGGGCATCCAGCCGTCACGGAGTTCGTCGGGCTCGGGGACCGCGACCGCGGCGGCGCAGACCTGGAGGAACGAGCTCGCTAGCGGGCGGTAGAAACCCGCCGAGACGTCGGCGCCGCGGTCGATCGGCTCGAGGAGCCGCTCGAGCCAGTCCGGATCGAGCACGCAGTCGGCGTCGGTCACGGCGATGACGTCGTGCGCCGCGGCGTCGATCGCGGCGGCCCGCCCCCACGCGATGTTCGAGCCGGGATCCGACAGCGCGAGGACGCCCGTCGCTCGTTCGAGGATCTCCCACGTTCCGTCGGCGGATCCGCCGTCGACGATGACGATCTCGTCGGGCGGGCGCGTCTGAGCCGCGACCGAGTCGAGGAACGCCCCGATGTGGGCCGCCGCGTCCTTCACGGTGGCGATGAGGGAGACCTTCACGCCGTGGCACCTTTCCAACCGGGTCGGCGATGATGCACATGATGACCGCGGAGCGGGAACGCCTGCAAGACCTCGAGTGGAAGCGCTGGGGCCCGTACGTGGCCGAGCGCGCATGGGGCACGGTGCGGGAGGACTACAGCGCCGTCGGCGACGCCTGGGGATATCTGCCCCACGACCACGCGCGGTCTCGCGCCTATCGGTGGAGCGAGGACGGCCTGGGCGCGATCTGCGACATCCGCCAGTGGCTGTGCTTCGGCTTTGCGTTCTGGAATGGCCGCGACCCCATCCTCAAGGAGCGCATCTTCGGCCTCAGCAATCCCGAGGGGAACCACGGCGAGGACGCGAAGGAGTACTGGTGGTACGTCGACTCGACGCCGACGCACTCGTGGATGCGATGGCGCTACGCGTACCCGCAGCAGGCCTTCCCGTACGACGAGCTGATCGCGGAGAACGCCAGGCGGACGCG
>VAYJ01000166.1:0-12439 GCA_005888465.1 Actinomycetota bacterium | reverse complement strand
ACCGCTCGTGGGACGTCGCCGTCGACTACGCCAAGGGCGGCCCGGCCGACCTCTGTATCCAGTTCTCCGTGCGCAACGCCGGACCCGACCAGGCGACGCTCGACGTGCTCCCCACGCTCTGGTTCCGCAACACGTGGAGCTGGGGAATTGACGACCGCCGGCCCGTGGTGCGGGCGAAGGACGGCCGCATCGTCGCCGAGCACCACGAGCTCGGCCGCATGACGCTCTCGGGCGACGGGGAGCCCGAGCTGCTCTTCTGTGAGAACGAGACGAACGCGCCGCGCCTGTGGGGACGATCCGGTACGACCCCGTATCCCAAGGACGGCATCAACGACCACGTGGTCGCCGGCGCCGCCACGGTCAACCCCGAGCGGACGGGCACGAAGGGGGCGTTGCGGTACCGGCTCACCGTCGACCCGGGCGCGACCAGCCGGATCCGGCTGCGCCTCTCCGACGGCGAGGACGACCTCGGTTCGAGGTGGGACGTGGTGCTCGCCGCCCGCCGCCGCGAGGCGGACCAGTTCTACGCCGACCTCATCCCCGCCTCGGCAACCCCCGACGAGCGACTCGTCGCGCGCCAGGCCTTCGCGGGCATGCTCTGGGGCAAGCAGTTCTACCCCCACCAGCCCCCCCCGCCCCCCCCGCGCCGCCACGGCCGCAACGCCGGATGGACGCACCTCGACAACCGCGACATCGTCTCGATGCCCGACAAGTGGGAGTACCCGTGGTACGCGGCGTGGGACCTCGCGTTCCACTGCGTGGCCCTCGCCCACCTGGACCCGGCGTTCGCGAAGCACCAGCTGATCCTGCTCTGTCGCGAGTGGTACATGCACCCGAACGGGCAGCTCCCCGCCTACGAATGGTCCTTCGGCGACGTGAACCCGCCCGTGCACGCATGGGCGGCGCTGCGCGTGTTCCAGATCGCCGACGACCGCGACTACGACTTCCTCGAGCGTGTTTTCCAGAAGCTGCTGCTGAACTTCACGTGGTGGGTGAACCGCAAGGACAGCGAGGGCAGCAACGTGTTCGAGGGCGGCTTCCTGGGCATGGACAACATCGGACCGATCGACCGCTCCTCGGCGCTCCCCGTCGCGGGGCATCTGGAACAGTCCGACGGGACGGCCTGGATGGCGATGTACTGCCTGAACATGCTCGCGATCGCGATGGTGCTGGCGGAGCACGACCACACGTTCGAGGACCTCATCGTGAAGTTCCTAGAGCATTTCGCCCTCATCGCCTCCGCGATGAACGCGCAGGGCCTGTGGAACGAGGAGGACGGCTTCTACTACGACCTCCTGCACCTTGAGGACGGGCGCCAGGTCCCGCTTCGCGTGCGATCCATGGTGGGGCTCATCCCGCTCTGCGCGGTCACGACGATGGGTCGCGCGACCGCGGAGCGGGTCCCCGACGCGACACGCAGGTTCTTCTGGTTCCTGGAGCACCGGCCGCAATACGCCGAGGTGATCGGCCACGTGCACACGCTCGGCATGTACGAGGGCAGGCTCTTCTCGATCGTCACGCCGGAGCGGCTCCGAAGGATCCTCGAGGTGATGCTCGCCGAGGACGAGTTCCTGTCGCCATACGGCATCCGCTCGCTCTCGCGCGAACACGCGAGCCGGCCCTTCGAGCTGGAGCTCGACGGCTCGCAGTTCCGCGTCGACTACGAGCCCGGCGAGTCGACGTCGCCGCTCTTCGGCGGCAACTCGAACTGGCGCGGGCCGATCTGGTTCCCGGTGAACTACCTGGTGATCGAGGCCCTCCGCCGCTTCCACCGCTACTTCGGCCCCGACCTCACCGTCGAGCTTCCCGCCGGGTCGGGCCAAATGGCGACGCTCGGCGAGGTGGCGGACGACCTCTCGTCGCGGCTGGTCAAGCTGTTCCTGCGCGGTCCGGACGGCCGCCGGCCAATGTTCGGCGCGGTCGAGAAGTTCCAGACCGACCCGGCTTGGCGCGACCTGATCCCCTTCCACGAGTACTTCCACGGCGACACCGGGGCGGGGCTCGGCGCGTCACACCAGACGGGCTGGACCGGGCTGGTGGCCGACCTCATCGTGCGCCGTGACGACACCAAGGAGGACCCGGTATGAGCGACGACTTCGACGTGATCGTGATCGGCGCCGGTCCGCCCGGCGAGAACGCCGCGGGACGCGCGGCGGACGGTGGCCTCTCCGTCGCCATCGTGGAGGAGCGGCTCGTCGGCGGCGAATGCTCCTTCTACGGCTGCGTCCCCTCGAAGACCCTCATCCGTCCCGGCGACGTGCTGGCGGCCGCCCGTCGCGTCCCCGGCGCGGCCGAGGCCGTGACCGGCTCCATCGACGTCGCGGCGGCGTTCGCGCAGCGCGACTACATGACGAGCGACTTCACCGACCGGACGCAGACACCCTGGCTCGAGAGCGAGGGGATCGAGCTGGGAGTCCCTGGACGGCGGCGCCCCGCGGAGGCTCACCGCGCGCACCGCCGTCGTCGCCGCATGCGGGTCCTCCGCCTTCATGCCCCCGATCGAGGGGCTCGCCGAGGCGGAGCCCTGGGACAACGTCGACATCACCTCGACGAAGGAGCTCCCTCGCCGTCTCCTGGTCCTGGGCGGGGGGGCGGTCGGGGCCGAGATGGCTCAGTGCTTCAAGCGCCTGGGGAGCGAAGAGGTCACCGTGATCGAAGGTGCCGAGCGGCTGCTCTCCCGGGAGGAGCCGTTCGCCGGCGACGAAGTGCGCGCGGCATTCGAACGCGAGGGCATCACCGTCCTCACAGGGGCCCGGTGCCGCGCCGCGTCGCGCGCGCCCGACGGTGCCGTGTCTGCCACGCTCGAAGGCGGCCGCACCTTCACCGGCGACGAGATCCTGGTGGCCGTCGGGCGCCGCGCCCGCACCGCCGACCTCGGCCTGGACACGGTCGGACTCACCGACTTCATCGGCAAGTCGCTGGCCGTGGACGACCGGCTGCGGGTGCAGGGCGGCGGGGGCTGGCTCTACGCGGTCGGGGATTGCAATGGGCTCGCCCTGCTCACGCACATGGGCAAATACCAGGCCCGGCTGTGCGGGGACGTCATCCTCGGCAAGGACGTCCGCGACGTGGCCGACCACGGAGCGGTGCCGCGCGTGACCTTCACCGACCCCCAGGTCGCGGCCGTGGGCCTCACCGAGGCGCAGGCCCGCGAGCGGGGGATCAACGTTCGCGTCGTCTCCTACCCGACCGGGAACGTCTCGGGCGCCTACACGCGCGGGAACGACATCGCGGGCACCAGCCAGATCGTCGTCGATGAATCCACCCGGACCGTCGTCGGCGCCACGTTCACAGGCCCGGACGTCCAGGAGATCGTCCACGCGGCCACCATCGCCATCGTCGTCAAGGCCACGCTGGATACCCTGTGGCACGCCGTCCCCTCCTTCCCCACCGTGAGCGAGGTCTGGCTCAGGCTCCTGGAGGCCTACGGCCTCTGACCCTTGACAGTCGCGGGAACTCGGGGTACGAATCCTATGGAGGAGATCGGAATTGATCCGGACACGATGCGCGGGCCTCGTCGGCCAGATGATCCCCAGCCGGATCTGCTGTTGGCGCCCCTGACCGGCCCCAACCCGCATCCATCCGAAACCGGAAAGGAGCACTCCGATGTCCCTCTTCGTCGTCGAACACGAGCATTCCGAAGCGACCTGCCCCGCCCGCGACCCGCAGATGGCCCAGATGCTGCTCCAGCACCTATCCAAGCCGAACGCGGCCGAGTACGGGATCGAGATCCACGGCGAGGGCGTGATCGACGGTGGCCACCGCCTCTTCCTGATCCTGGACGCCCAGGACCCCGAGCAGGTGACCGAGTTCATGGCGCCGTTCGCGATGGCCGGCTCGGTCGAGGTGCTGCCGGCGTCGCTCTGCGAGACGGTGGTGGCGCGCGCGGGCTGCTGACGCCGACCCCCACCAAGCTCGACCGTCCCTCCGGCGAGGAGGCGGTCGAACCGGCGCGCCTGTGGATCGTGATCGTCTGGAACGATCCGATCAACCTGATGTCGTACGTGACGTACGTCTTCCAGAAGCTGTTCGGCTACAGCCGCGAGAAGGCGGCGAAGCTCATGATGGACGTGCACGTCAAGGGGAAAGCCGTGGTCTCGAGCGGCAGCCGCGAGAAGGCCGAGTGGGACGTCTCGCGTCTGCACGCCCACGGCTTGTGGGCGACTATGGAACGGAGCTGATGGCACTCAAGCCCCGTATCCGCCGCACCCGGAAGGGCACGTTCGCGTTGAACATCCCCCGCGAGGAACGCGACGCGCTCCGATCGCTCCCCGGTCAGCTGCGAGACCTGCTTGCCACCGACGACCCCGCGCTCGAGCGGCTCTTCCCGCCGGCCTACCCCGCCGACCCCCACGCGCAGGCCGACTTCGCGAGCGTCACCCATGACGACCTGCGCTCGGGAAAGCTCACCTCGATCGAGGTCATGGAGCGAACGATCGACGCCGACCGCCTCGATGAGGAGCAGCTTCTCGCGTGGCTCGGCTCGATCAACGACCTTCGTCTCGTGTTCGGGACGCGTCTGGGCGTCACCGAGGAGACCGACGAACGATCCTTCCCACCGGAGGATCCCCGCGCGTTCGCCTTCGCGCTCTACGCCTATCTCGGGTGGCTGGAGGAGCAGGCCGTCGAGGCCCTCGCCGCCGGGATCGATCCACGCGGTGTCGGTCCTCAGTCGGGCGACTTCGAGGCGCGATAGCGGCGGATCAGCGCGTTCGTCGAGCTGTCGTAGGCGAGGTCGGCCTCCGACTCGATCTCGCTGACGATGCGCGTCGCGAGGGCCTTGCCGAGCTCGACGCCCCACTGGTCGAACGAGTTGATGCCCCAGATCGTCCCCATCGTGAACACGCGGTGCTCGTAGAGCGCGATCAGCTCGCCGAGGATCCGTGGTGACAGCGCGGGCGCGAGGATCGTGCTCGTCGGGTGGTTGCCGGGCATCACCTTGTGGGGCGCTAGGGTTGGTGGGGTGCCGTCCGCCTCGACCTCTTCGAGCGTCTTCCCGAAGGCGAGGGCCTCGGTCTGCGCGATGAGGTTCGCGATCAGCAGGTCCTGGTGCCGCCCTATGCGGTGCGCCGGCTTCAGGAGGCCGATGAAGTCGCACGGGATGAGCTTCGTGCCCTGGTGGATGAGCTGGTAGTACGCGTGCTGGCCGTTCGTCCCGGGCGTCCCCCACACGATGGGGCCGGTCTGCACGTCGACGAGCGTGCCGTCGAGCGCGACGCGCTTGCCGTTGGACTCCATCTCGAGCTGCTGCAGGTACGCGGGGAGCTTCGACAGGTACTGGCTGTACGGAAGGACCGCCTGGGTCTCGGCGCCCAGGAAGTTGCCGTACCAGACGCCGAGGAGGCCCATCAGCGCCGGCATGTTGCGGTCGAGCGGCGCCGTACGGAAGTGAACGTCCATCGCGTGGAAGCCGTCGAGCATCTCGCGGAAGCGGTCCGGGCCGATGGCGACCATGAGCGACAGGCCGATCGCGGAGTCCATCGAGTAGCGGCCGCCCACCCAGTCCCAGAGCGGGAACATGTTCGCCCGGTCGATGCCGAAGTCGGTCACCCGCTCGGCGTTCGTCGAGACGGCGACGAAGTGCCTCGCGACGGCGGCGGGGTCGTGCAGGGTTGCGAGCAGCCAGTCGCGCGCCGTGGAGGCGTTCGTGAGCGTCTCGATGGTCGTGAACGTCTTCGACGAGACGATGAAGAGCGTCTCATGTCGGTGCCATCGACGTTCGAGACGAACCGGAAGGTCATCGAGCGGTCGCTGAAGTCCCTCAGCGCGTCGTAGGCCATCGCGGGTCCGAGGTCGCTCCCGCCGATCCCGATGTTGATGACGTTGCGGATCCGGGCTCCGGTGTGGCCGGTCCACGAGCCCGACCGGATGGCGTCCGCGAACGAAGCCATGCGATCGAGACACTCGTGGACTTCCTTCACGACGTCGACGCCATCCACGATGAGCGAGTCGGTTCGGGGCATGCGCAGGGCGACGTGCAGGACGGCTCGGTCCTCGGTCGCGTTGAGGTGCTGCCCGGTGAACATCGCCTCGATGCGATCGGGCAGCCCCGCGCGCTCGGCGAGCGCGACCAGGAGCCGCAGGGTCTCGGCGGTCGCGCGGTGCTTCGAGTAGTCGAGGTGCAGGTCGGCGGCGTCGAGCGTCATGGTGTCGCCGCGCGTCGAGTCGTCGGCGAAGAGCTCGCGCAGATGCTCCCGGCCGATCTGGCCGGCATGCGCGCGGAGGGCCGACCACTCGACCGTCGCGTCGACCGGTTCGGTCACGCGCCCAGGTGCTCCAGGAGCGCGCGGGCGTAGTGCTGCTCCCACGGCTCGTCGGGCTTGGCCTCCGTGTACTCCTTGTCGAGCCGAACGAGCCAGTAGGTGAGCTCGCTTCGCACGGGGGTCACACCGAGCAGGGTCGGCAGCTCGGAGAGGTTGAGCAGCCAGTCCGAGTACCACGAGGCCCAGTCGGGGTCGTCGCCCTCCGCGATCTTGAACACGACGTGGTGGGTCTCCCCGGCGGTGTGCAGGAGCTCAGCAACGCGGCCGACTCGTTCGTCCATGCTCATCCCTCCCTCAGGATCGCTCTGGCCGGGCCGCCGTCGCCGTCGCGGATCTTCAGGGGCAGCACGGTGAGGTGGTAGCGGCCCGGCTCCACCAACCCCAGATCCAGCCCCTCGACGATCACCACGCCACGATTCAGTAGCGCGTGGTGCACGGGGTGGCCGGCCGCTCCCCGCTGCTCGACCGAGAGGAAGTCGACCCCGATCAGCCGCAGCCCGCGATCCAGCACCCAGGCGGCGCTTCCTGCGGTGAGGCACGCGTAGCGGTCGGGGAAGGGGATCGGGCGGGAGCGCCGCCACAGCTCAGAGTTCGCGGTTCGAAGGAGCAGGCGTTCGACGCCGGGCTCGAGCGACAGATCGTCCAGGGTCCCCGCGTCGATCGGTCCGTCGACGTCTCGCAGATCCGCGACGACGCACGGTCCGGCGAGCGCGTCCAACGACACCTGATCGATGCCAGCCGCCCCTTCGATGAAGTGCACGGGGGGGTCCACGTGCGTCCCCGTATGGGTCCCGATCCGAAGCTCCGAGACGTTCGCGGCGTCGCCCTTGGCGATCTGCACGCGCGGCACGATCTCGATCGCGGGGTCGCCCGGCCACACGAGGAGGTCGGCGGCGATCTCGAGGGAGACGTCGAGCACGCGATCCGCGCTCACGACAGGACGCCCTTGTACACCTCGAGCGTTCGTCGCGCGGTCTCCTCCCACGAATACCGCGCGGCCCGGCGGAGGGCCGCAGCCCGGAGCCGATCCGCGAGGTCCTGGTCGCTCACGACGCGCTCGAGCGCCTCGGCGAGGCCCGCCACGGAGCGCGGGTCGACAGGGAGCGCTGCCTCACCGGCCACCTCGGGAAGCGACGACGACGTCGAGATCACGCACGGCAGACCGCGCGCCATCGCCTCGACCACCGGCAGCCCGAAGCCCTCGTAGAGCGACGGATACGCGAAGGCGCTCGCGCCTCGATACAGGGCATCCAGGTCGCTCAGACCGACTGCGCCGGTCATGGTGATCTCACCCGGAGCGTCGACCGCCGAGATCTCTCGAAGCAGCGCCTGGTGGTGCCACCCGATCGGGCCCGCGAGCACGAGCGACTCCCTGGCGCCGCGGCTCGCGATCCGCCTGTAGGCGCGAACGAGCCGCGTGAGGTTCTTTCGCGGCTCGAGCGTGCCGACGAACAGCAGGTAGGGCGGCCGAACCTTGTAGCGCGCGAGGACCTCCGGTACCTCCGCCTGCGACGGCGGGAGCGACGCGGCGAGGGGGACGACGTGGACCCTCCGCCGTTCGACGCGCGTGTGGCGGGCCAGGTCCTCCGCAGTGTGACGGGAGACGGTGATGATCGCGTCGGCACTCCGCACGGTGCGCGTCAGGCTCGCGCGGTACATCCACCGCCACTGACGTGGGAAGAGGTCGGGGTGGACCAGGAAGGCGAGGTCGTGCACCGTCACGACGAGGCGCTGATCCTTGCCCGCGGGAGGGACGGCCGCATGGACTGGCGAGTGCACGATGTCGGCCGACGCGATCGGTTCGGGGAGCGCTGGCCGCCGCGCCACCGCCCAGCTGGGGTAGAGGCGCCGCATGGTGCCGTCGAGCTCGTGCATGGGATAGGCCGCGGTCCACGCCTCGACCATGGGTTCGTCGAACCGCGAGTGGAAGAGCCGGATCTCGAGCGACGGCTCGGCCCGGGTGAGCGCGGGCACGAGCTCCCGAACATAGGTCCCCATCCCGCCCGGCGCGGCGGAGAAGAGCTGATCGATGAGGAACGCGACGCTCGTCATCGCACCGACTCCGCTACGTCGTGTCGCTTCGGCCGGCGCGGGGCTCGACCCCGAGCCGCGTGTAGGGGTTGAATGCGATCTCGCCCCATGGACGAACGGACTGGTGGCGGATCTGCAGCGCACCCACGCGTGTCGCCATCGCGCGGCCGGCGAGCGCCCATGGATCCGGCGGAACCCTCGCCGTTCCGAAGTACTCGTCGAGCGCCGCTTCGATGGCGCGGACGTCGTCCGGATTGAGACCGGGCGGGAGCTCGTACCTCACAGCGGGATGTTCCCGTGCTTGCGAGGCGGCACTTGCTCGCGCTTGGTCCGGAGCATCCGGAGCGACTGGATCAAACGAGGGCGCGTCTCGGCCGGCTCGATCACATCGTCGATGAAGCCGCGCTCGGCGGCGACGAACGGGTTCGAGAACTGCTCCTCGTAGCGCGCGATGAGCTCCGCCCGCTTAGCGAC
Organism: Actinomycetota bacterium; assembly: GCA_005888465.1. Taxonomy (GTDB): domain Bacteria; phylum Actinomycetota; class UBA4738; order UBA4738; family UBA4738; genus AC-55. The sequence goes on along the minus strand of VAYJ01000166.1, from coordinate 3,671 downwards.
GGGGTCTTCGGCGCCCTGGATCTCCTTGCGGAAGATGACGTTCACCGCGCCCTCAGAGCCCATGACGGCGATCTCCGCGGTGGGCCAGGCGTACGAGACGTCCGCCCGCAGATGCTTCGAGTTCATGACGACGTAGGCGCCCCCGTAGGCCTTGCGCGTGATGACGGTCATCTTCGGGACGGTCGCCTCGGCCCACGCGTACAGGAGCTTCGCCCCGCGGCGGATGATGCCGCCGTACTCCTGGGCGGTGCCGGGGAGGAAGCCGGGGACGTCCTCGAAACAGAGGAGCGGGATGTTGAACGCGTCGCAGAAGCGGATGAAGCGCGCGGCCTTCTCACTCGAGTCGTAGTCGAGGGTCCCCGCGAGCACCTTCGGCTGGTTCGCCACGATGCCCACGGACCGCCCCTCCATCCGCGCGAGCCCGATCAGGATGTTCGCCGCCCAGAGCGGGAAGACCTCGTAGAACTGGCCCTCGTCGACGATGCGGGCGATGACCTCCTTCATGTCGTAGGGCTCGCGTGCCGAGTCGGGGACGATCGTGTTCAGCGCTTCGTCTCGCCGCATCGGGTCGTCGCGCGAGGCGAACGCCGGCGGGTCCTCGAGGTTGTTCGACGGGAGGAACGAGAGCAGATAGCGGACCTGCTGCAGGCAGTCGTGCTCGTCGTCGGCGATGAAGCTCGCGATGCCCGAGCGGCTCGCGTGGGTGGTCGCGCCGCCCAGCTCCTCGAAGGTGACGTCCTCGCCGGTGACCGCCTTGATCACGTCGGGGCCCGTGATGAACATGTGCGACGTGCCCTTCACCATGAACACGAAGTCGGTGATGGCGGGGGAGTACACGGCGCCGCCCGCGCACGGCCCCATGATGAGGGAGATCTGGGGAACCACGCCCGAGGTGCGCACGTTGCGGTCGAAGATGTAGCCGTACCCGGCGAGGGACGCCGCGCCCTCCTGGATGCGCGCGCCGCCGGAGTCGTTGATGCCGATGATCGGCGCGCCGACCGAGACGGCTAGGTCCATCACCTTGCAGATCTTCTCGGCCATGACCTCGCCGAGGGAGCCGCCGAAGACGGCGAAATCCTGGCTGAACACCACGACCTTGCGGCCGTCGATCGTTCCCCAACCGGTGATGACGCCGTCGGTATAGGGGCGGGCGTGATCGAGGCCGAACGTGCCCAGGCGGTGCCGGGCGAGCAGGTCGGTCTCGACGAACGAGCCCGGATCGAGCAGCAGCTCCAGGCGTTCCCGCGCGGAGAGCTTGCCCCGGGCGTGCTGGCGCTGGATCGCGTCCGCGCCCCCCGCGGCGTGTGCCTCGGCCTTCAGGGCGCGAAGCTCTTCGATCCGGTCGGCGGTGCCGGGCGCCCGGTCGGTCCGCCCGCGGTCCTCCCTGGTGTCGGCCATGAGTTCTCGTCCTTCCTGCCAGTCTCCGGAGTCTATCCCCGACCGTCGTGTCACTGCCCCTGGCTACCATCCGGCGATGGAGCTCACGTCCGTGCAGCGGCGAACGATCGACCAGCTCCTGGACGTGGGTGACGGCCGCGCGTTCCCGCCTGACCTGGAGCGCGGCTTGCGAGAGGCGATCGAACAGGGGATCGAGGGCGTCCTTGACGGCTCCACGCAGCCGCTCGTGCTGTCGAAGGAGCCGCCCTTCGAGCATTCCGCGGCGTCGGCGACGGGCACGCTCGCACACCGCGCGATCGAGGTCGACGTCGCCGCCGGCCACGCGGTGGAGCCGGATCGGGTCGTCGAGCTCGCGAGCGAGCGGCTGGGGCGTGACCGGCGGTTCGCTCTCTACTGGGACGGGCTGGACCAGGTCGAGCGGGCGGAGCTCGCGATGCAGGCGCTCCGCAGCCTCGAGCAGTTCCGCGCGAGCTTCCCGCCGGTCCACGCCTTCCGGCGAGCCCTCGCTCCGGTCTCCGAGCTCTGGCTGGAGTCGCCATTCGCGAACGGGCTCGTGACGGTCCGAGGCAGGGTCGACCTGGTGCTCAACCCCGCGCGGACCGGGCGCGCCACCCGCGTCCTCATCGACCTCAAGGGCGGCCGCGCCCGGAGCGAGCATCCCGAGGACATGCGGCTCTACGCGCTGCTGTACACCCTTCGCACGGGCGTCCCTCCCGTGCGCGTGGCGACGTTCTTCCTCTCGTCGGGCGAGTGGATGCTGGAGGACGTCAGCGACTCGACGCTCGAGCACGCCGCCGACCGCGTCGTGGCCGCGGCCGGCTCGGCGTCACGGCGCGCGAGGGGCGACCCGCCGAGGCTCGTCCCCGGGCCCCACTGCGCCCGGTGTCCCGTTCGCGACCGATGTCCTGCGGCCGTCTGAGCCCGCAGCTACCGGGTCCAGGCCGCCGAGCACCTCCAGGATGTGCTCGTTCCGGGGGCTGTCGCTGATCGTCCGATTCCGGTGGGCGAAGCGGACGACGCCATGCGAATCCACGACGAAGGTCCCGGGCATCTGCATCATGCTCCCTCCCTTGAGGCCCCGCTGCCGAGTCTCGGCGTGGAGGTTCGCCCGGAGGAAGGGCGCGATCGACGCCGGCCCGAACACCTGTCCGAGCGAGCCGCGACCCAGCCCGTAGTCGCTATAGACCCAGCCCTCCGTGTCGAGCACGCACTCGAACGAGACCTGCTTCTCGTCGCCGATCAGGACCACCGTGGCCGTGCGCTCCTCGAACCGCTCCCGGTCGGCGCGCAATCCAACCACCTGCATCTGGCAGAAGGGGCAGCCGAAGTAGCGCAGGAACACGAGGACCGCGGGATGGCCCTGCCAGGTGGAGGAGAGCGCCACGGAAGCCCCGGTTCGGTCGAGCAGGGTCGCCTCGGGCGCGGGGTCCCCGACCGCGGGTTTGGGGATCACGAGGCTCGACGCTCGGCTGGTTCCTCGCCCTCGGTATGTGTGGCCCGGTCGTTCAGCCGGAAGGAGAACGAGGAGCCGCCGCCCACCTCGGTCTCGATCTGCAGCGAGCTTCCGTGCAGGCGGAGGGCCTCGCGAACGAGCGCCAGGCCCAGGCCCAGCCCCTTCGTGGGTCGCGAGTTGAGGTCGCCGCCTCGGAAGAAGCGCTCGCCAAGGTGGGCGAGGTCCTCCGCGGGGATGCCGGGACCCTCGTCCCGGACCACCACAACGGCCTCATCGCCTTCACGGCGGGCGCTGAGGGTGATCGGCGTTCCCTCGGGCGTATGCTTGGCCGCGTTCGTGAGCAGGTTCTCCACGACCCGTTCGATGAGGATGCCGTCGGCCTCGACCACGAGGTGGGGCTCCACTTCCAGCTCGAGCGTATGGCGGGTGAAGAGCGACTGGAGCCGAGCGGCGATCGACTCGAGGAGCTGGGTGAGCTCAAGCCGGCCGAACCGGACGTCCAACCGGCCCGCCTCCAGTCGCGAGAAGTCCAGCAGGTTCGAGATGAGCTCGTCGAGCGCCTTCGCGTTCGAGGTGAGCCCCGCCAGCAAGTCTCGCCTCGTCCGGTCGTCCACCGAGTCCCAGGTCCGCGCCAGGGTCAGGCCGGCGCCCTCGATCACGGTGATGGGTGTGCGCAGCTCGTGCGAGACGGTCGCAAGGAAGTCGCTCTTCATCCGGTCGATCTCCTCGAGACGCTCGACCGCTCGGTGCTCCTCCTCGAACTTGCGCGCGTTCTCGAGGGCGAGCCCCGCCTCGGCGGCGAGCAGCTCGAAGGCTTCCA
>VAYJ01000157.1 GCA_005888465.1 Actinomycetota bacterium | reverse complement strand
TCCTTCGTGGATGTCGATTGCACGTCGAACGTTTCCGTCGAGACTCGAGTTGAAGAGACGGGCCGGATCCTTCAGAGACGCGCCCTTGGCGAAGGTCAGCTTCACGACGCTCCTATAGGATTCGCCAGTGCAGATGATGCCGTCGTGCGACCAAACCGGGGTGCCGGGTTTGGTTGGTTTGACCCACTTCCACTCCTCGACGACGTCCGGGTCTGCCTCCTTGATGAGCTTGCGCATTCTGCCGAGGGTTGCCCCGCGCCAGTCCCCGAGTTCGGCGATGCTTTTCGAGATGAGCTCCGGTGCCGACTGGCCTCGGCTCGCGCCCGACGTTTTCATCTTCTCCTCCTAGAAGTTCGAGAAGAAAGCCCGCCGGATCAGTATAGCCGCCCGGCGCTCGCCGGCGTGAAGAGGGCCCCGATGCTGCAGCGCCGATTCCATGGGGTTCCTCCTCCTATATTCAACGCTTCGGGGCGTTGGGCTGCCAACCGGGGGTCTCAACGTTGAACTGCTTTGCGTACTCGGCGTTCAATCGCTGCCAGCCGCCGAACTGGATGGCATCGGCGCCGACGATGCGTCCCATCGGCTCACCCGCGAGGAGCCGCTCGAGGACGTCGAAGCAGATGTGCCAGCCCGCGGCGCCCCACGAGATGTAGCGGCGATCGATGTTGTGCCAAAGCGTGAGGCGGGTGCCGTCATCGAGGGGCTCCAGTTGCCAGCGGAGGTCGTTGCCTCCCCAGCTGTACTCGAGCAGCCTCGGAGCCTCGGCCCGCTTCACGGTGGACTCGGAGACCTGCGGCGTCGGCGCCCCGACCGTCGTGAGCTTCACCGGCCCGGCGGTCGCCAGATTCCTGTCGGCGTCGAACGGCGCCCATTCGGACAGGTGCGCCGGATCGGTCAGAGCCTGCCAGACCCTCGCCTGCGGGTGACGAAGCTTCCGGACCAGAATGAGCGTCCAGTTGTCCCCGTCCTTCCGGACCTCCGCGCCTGCGGCGGAGCCCGGCATGTAGCTCTCGCGGTTGCTCATCGTTTCCTTCCTTTCGGGCTTGCTCGTCGATTCCTGCGTTTCGGTGCGGGCTGCCGTTCCATGCGATCCAGGTGGCGTTCGAGCGCATCGATGTGGGCCGACCAGAATCGTCTGAACGGGGCGAGCCAGGAATCCAGTTCCATGAATGGCTCGGGCCGGAGCCGGTAGACGCGGCGCTGCGCGTCGACCCGCGACTCCACGAAGCCTGCCTCCCGCAGCACCCGGAGGTGCTTCGACACGGAGGGCTGGGGCAGCCGGAGCCGGCGTTCGAGCTCCCCGACGGACCTCTCCGACGTGGCCAGAAGGTTCAACAGGGCGCGGCGGTTCGGCTCCGCGAGAATGGCGAACGCAGATTCCATGGACGTATATTCCCACACCGGTATATGCCTGTCAAGGCACTTTGGTGGCAGGCCGAAGTCGCCGTTGGGCTCGCCTGTCAGCGGCCAGATTGGCTACGACCTGGGCTCCGAGAGACTCAGCGACCCACGGCCCTGCGGATGCGCGCGAGGTGGTGCCAGCTGTGTCTGACCGCGTGGTCCTCGATGACGAACTGCGCGGTGACCGGGGCACCGTAGCTGAGCGAGAACGGCGCCGCCTGCTCCAGTTGCTCATGGGTGAACCCGCGCACTGCCACCGCCGCCTCGCGACTGTTCTTGCGCAACAGATGGAGCGCATCGGCCTTCGTGACCTTGGCATGGTCGCGAGCGTGCCCGGCATTCAGATTGGCGACGACCTCCCACGTGACATCGGTCACCGCGTTCCCGCCTCCGACTGCGCGCGCCAGGTCGACCTCGATGGGGTAGACGAGGGCGACGTGGTTCACGATCTGGCCCACCGTCCGACGGTCGGTCGGCGACGTCGGGATTCCCCATTCCGCGTCCGACAGCCCCTCGACAAACGCGGCCAAGCCGGCGGAGCCTTCTTCGATGCGATTGGCAAGCAACTCAGAGCGATGGCTCATTCCATTCCTCCTTGGGGTGTGTGGTGAAGGTGTCGATGAGGTCTCTTTCCCACCGCGTCAGACATTGCCGCCTTCGGTCGAGGTGCTGCCGCGCCCGGTGGCCCCACTCGGCCACCGCCAATTCACGATCCGCGGGTCGTCCTCGCCGTGCCTCGTGATGTACTGGCGGTGCCCGATCAGCGCGTCGCGGATCGCCTGCTTCGCGTACGCCGCGCGGGAGCCGACCGAGGGCACGCGATCGATCACGTCGCCGACCAGGTGGAAGCGATCGAGCTCGTTGAGCACGCACATGTCGAACGGCGTGGTGGTCGTGCCCTCCTCCTTGTAGCCTCGCACGTGGAGGTTGTGGTGATTCGTGCGCCGGTAGGTCAGACGGTGGATGAGCCACGGGTAGCCGTGGAACGCGAACACGATCGGGCGGTCGCGCGTGAACAGCGCGTCGAAGTCGGGATCGCCGAGCCCCGACGGATGCTCGCTCCGCGGTTGGAGCGTCATCAGGTCCACGACGTTGACCACGCGCACCTTGAGATCGGGCGCGTGCCGGCGCAGCAGGTCCACCGCCGCCAGCGTCTCGAGGGTCGGCACGTCGCCGCAGCACGCCATGACGACGTCCGGCTCGCCACCGCGGTCGTTGCTCGCCCACTCCCAGATCCCGACGCCCGCGTCGCAGTGCTTGATCGCCTGCTCCATCGAGAGCCACTGCGGCGCCGGCTGCTTGCCCGCGACGATCACGTTCACGAGATTGCGGCTCCTGAGGCAGCGGTCGGTGACGTGCAGGAGGCAGTTCGCGTCGGGCGGCAGGTAGACGCGGATGATCTCCGCCTTCTTGTTGACGACATGATCGATGAAGCCCGGGTCCTGATGGCTGAAGCCGTTGTGGTCCTGCCGCCACACGTGGCTCGAGAGCAGGTAGTTGAGCGACGCGATCGGCCGCCGCCAACCGATGTGCCGGCATACCTTCAGCCACTTTGCGTGCTGGTTGAACATCGAGTCGACGATGTGGATGAACGCCTCGTAGCTGTTGAAGAAGCCGTGCCGTCCGGTGAGCAGGTAGCCCTCGAGCCATCCCTGGCACTGATGCTCCGAGAGCATCTCCATGACCCGGCCATCCGGCGCCACATGGTCGTCGGTCGCCAGGATCTCACCTGCGAAGCCGCGGTTCGTGACGGTGAAGATGTCGCCCCAGCGGTTCGACGCGTTCTCGTCGGGACTGAAGACGCGGAAATTCCTGGTCGCGAGATTCCGCTTCATGACCTCCGCGAGGTAGCGGCCCTGCACGCGCGTGGCCTCCCCCGTTGCGGCCCCGGCGGACGGCACATCGACCGCGAACTCCCGGAAATCCGGCAGCGCCAGATCCCGGAGCAGCAACCCGCCGTTCGCGTGCCGGTTGGCGCCCATGCGCCGCTCCCCCAGCGGCGCGAGCGCCGCGAGCTCGGGCCTGAGCCGCCCGGCATCGTCGAACAACTCTTCCGGGCGATAGCTCTTCATCCACTGCTCGAGCACCTTGACGTGCCCTGGCGCATCCATGTCCCCCATCGGGACCTGGTGGGAGCGCCAGTAGTCCTCGCACCGCTTGCCGTCGATCTCCTTGGGGCACGTCCAGCCCTTCGGCGAGCGCAGCACGATCATCGGCCAGGCCGGGCGCGCGCGGAATCCTCGGGTCCGCGCCTCGCGCTGGATCGCGCGGATCTCGGCGACCGTTGCATCGAGCGCCGCCGCCATCTGCTGGTGCATGTCGGCGGGATCGCTGCCTTCGACGTAGCGCGGCGCGTAGCCGTAGCCGCGCAGCAGCTGGTCCAGCTCCTCGCGCGGGATCCGCGCGAGCACCGTGGGGTTGGCGATCTTGTAGCCGTTCAGGTGGAGGATCGGCAGCACGGCGCCGTCTGTGACCGGGTTCAAGAACTTGTTCGAGTGCCAGCTCGTCGCGAGCGGCCCGGTCTCCGCCTCGCCGTCGCCGATCACGCACGCCACGATCAAGTCCGGGTTGTCGAACGCGGCTCCAAAGGCGTGCGACAGCGCGTACCCGAGCTCGCCGCCCTCGTGGATCGAGCCCGGCGTCTCGGGCGCCACGTGGCTGGGAACGCCGCCGGGGAACGAGAACTGGATGAACAGCTTCTTCATTCCCTCCGCGTCCTGCGAGATGGCCGGGTACACCTCGGTGCACGTGCCCTCGAGGTACACGTTCGCGACCAGCGCCGGCCCGCCGTGGCCGGGGCCTGCCACGTACACGACGCTCAGGTCGTGGGTCTTGATGACGCGGTTGAGGTGGACGTAGATGAGGTTGAGGCCCGGCACCGTGCCCCAGTGGCCCAGCAGCCGGGGCTTCACGTGCCCGCGCTCGAGCGGTTTCTCGAGCAACGGGTTGTCGAGCAGGTAGATCTGGCCGACGGAAAGGTAGTTCGCGGCCCGCCAGTAGGCGTCGAGCTTCTGCAGCTCGTCCTTGGCGAGCGGGCCGTGCGGGGTCTTCTCGGGTGCGGTGAGCGTCA
>VAYJ01000156.1 GCA_005888465.1 Actinomycetota bacterium | reverse complement strand
GGCGGCTCATAGAATAGGCGCCGTCCGCGACACGAAGGGGTGCGAAGGTGACCCAGGAGCAGAAGCGATCCCAGCGCAAGGGCGGTGGCGACGGCGGCGAAGGCAACGACGCCGGCCAGACCGGCGCGACCCAGAAGGGCGAGAAGCTCAAGGAGGAGATGGACGAGATCCTCGACGAGATCGACTCGGTCCTCGAGGAGAACGCCGAGGAGTTCGTGAAGTCCTACGTCCAGAAGGGCGGGGAGTGACGGCCCCCACTGGGGGCTTCCCCGACCCGTCGGGCCTGCCCAGGCTCCCCGGGCTGCCCGGGCCGACCTACCCGCTCGGATCGAACCCCAGCTTCGCCGACCTGCTTCGCGCGGCCAGCTCCGGCCGGGAACCCTGGACCGGTTCGGCCGGCCCGACGGGGCCCCCGGTGCGGCCCCAGGACGTTCCGCACGGAACCACGGTGCTGGCCCTGAAGTTCGCCGACGGCGTGGTGATGGCGGGGGACCGGCGGGCGGTGGAGGGGTTCACCATCGCCGACGAGCGCATCGACAAGGTGTTCCCCGCCGACGAGAGCTCCGCCATCGCGATCGCCGGGGCCGCTGGCCAGGCGACCGAGATCGTGCGCCTGTTCCAGACGGAGCTGGAGCACTACGAAAAGGTCGAGGGCGACCGGCTCTCGCTCGAGGGCAAGGCCAATCGCCTCGCGCAGATGATCCGCGGGAACTTCCCCATGGCGCTGCAGGGGCTCGTCGTCGTGCCGCTCTTCGCCGGGTTCGACGAGCGCCACGGCGGGGGCCGGATCTTCCGCTACGACGTGACCGGCGGGCGCTGGGAGGAGGAAGCGCTGGCGGCAGGACCTCTCGGTCGAGGACGCGGTGGCGGTCGCGGTCGAGGCGCTCTACGACGCCTCGCAGGAGGACGTCGCAACCGGCGGCCCGATCCCCAGCCGCAACATCTACCCGTCGGTGAAGACCATCACCGAAGCGGGCGTCGTCGCGGTGCCCGAGGAGACGGTGCGGGCCGCCTTCGAGCGGATCGTGGGCGCCTGAGGCCATGTCCTTTCAGCCCTACGTGCCGCCGGAGCAGCTCATCAAGGACCGCTCCGAATTCGCGCGCAAGGGCATCGCGCGGGGGCGCTCCGGCGTCGCCGTCGAGTACGCCGACGGGATCCTGTTCCTGGCCGACAACCCGAGCGCGACGCTCCACAAGATCTCGGAGATCTACGACCGCGTGGCGTTCGCCGGCGTCGGCAAGTACAGCGAGTTCGAGGACCTCCGGATCGCTGGCGTGCGCCTGGCCGACCTGCGCGGCTACTCCTATGGGCGCGAAGACGTGACGGCGAAGACCATCGCGAACGCCTACTCGCAGGCCCTCTCCACGATCTTCACCACGCAGATGAAGCCCTACGAGGTCGAGCTCCTGGTGGGGCAGGTGGGCGACAACCCGGCGGAGAACGAGCTCTTCCACATCCTGTTCGACGGGAGCGTCGCCGACGAGCAGGGCTTCGTTGCGATGGGCGGTCGCGCCGACGACCTCAACGAGCAGTTGAAGAACGGTTACGCAGAAGGGCTCGCGCTCGCCGATGCGGTCCGGATGGCGTCCACCGCGCTCGCCCACGTCGAGGAGAAGCCCTCCGAGGTGGCCCACATCGAGGCGGCGGTCCTCGACCGCACGCGCAGCCGGCGCAAGTTCCGCCGGCTCACGGGCGGCGAGCTCGCGACGATCGTCGCGGCTCAGCCATCCGCGTAGCGGGCGGCGATGCGCTCCGCGAACATCGCCACCTGCTGGGCGGCGCGTCCCCCGTCCACGATGTGCAGCAGGTTCTCGGCGTTCTCCTCGCCGCCACGGGAGAAGTTGTAGCTCCCCACGAGCACCTCGCCGTCCGCGACCATCGCCTTCGCGTGCATGTAGTCGTGGCGTGACTCCGGCGTGTACGGCGTGGAGCGCTTCCCCGACAGGCGTGGGGCGATCGCCTTCCACGCCTCGATCTTCCAGTGGTTGGCGGGCACCTCGGCCCACTGCTGCTGCACCTGCCCCATCTGCGTCCAGTCGTAGGCGCCGACCAGGTCGAAGGAGGCGCGCCCGGCGAACTCGGCGAGTGTCCCGAGGATCGCGCCCGAGGTGAGGACTGGGGAGAGCACGCGAATGCGGTGCCGCGCGTGGCCGAGCCTTGTGGCGGCGACGTGGGCGAGCGAGGGACCTCGCGGGGCGAAGTACGGCTGCACGAGCGCGCCCCCGACCGTGACCTGCGGGCCGGAGCCGCCGCTTCGCTCCACCGTCCCGCCCGACCAGAGCTGCTCGAAGTCCCGCCGGTATGCGGCGGCCACGTCGGCCGAGTCAAGACGAACGATCGCGTTCTCCTCCAGGCCGAACGCGTCGTCGGTCCAGTTCATCGAACCGGTCCACACGACCTGCGCGTCGCGCACGACGTACTTGTGGTGCATGAGGCTCCCCTCGCCGCGCACGGCGCGTGTCGGCACCGAGAGGCCGTCGATCTCCTCGGGCGAGCAGTTCGGCGGCGGTGGGGCGTCCGGGTGGTGTGGCGGCCGGTCCCGGTTGAAGACGACGCGCACCGCCACGCCACGCGCCGAGGCCGCCTCTAGCGCCTGGCCGACCGCGGCGCTCGCCCCGTGCGCTGCCTGGAAGTCGTAGATGGCCACATCCAGCGAGCGCTCCGCTGCGGCGATGAACGTCGACAGCTCCTCGGCGAGCGCGGCCGGCGTGCGGTCCCCGGCCCCCAGGAGCTCGACCTCGAGCGCCTTCACAGACGAAGCGGCGCGATCACGGCGCGGACGGCCTCCTCGGGGTCGTCGGTGACGGAGAGGAGCTCGAGGTCGGCGTCGGAGACCAGCCCTTCGCCGAGGAGCCGCTCCCGGGTCCAGCCGAGCGCGCCCTCCCAGTGCGACCGGCGGAACAGGACCACCGGGAAGTGCACGATCTTGCCCGTCTGGATGAGAGTGAGCGCCTCGTACAGCTCGTCCAGCGTCCCGAAGCCGCCCGGGAACACGACGAACCCCTCGGCCGCCTTCACGAACATCGTCTTGCGCGCGTAGAAGTGATGGAACGTGAGCGAGATGTCCAAGTAGGGGTTCGAGTCCTGCTCGTGCGGAAGCTCGATGTTGAAGCCGACCGACACGCCTCCGCCCTCCCGCGCGCCGAGGTTGGCCGCCTCCATGATGCCGGGGCCGCCGCCCGTCACCACCGCGAACCCCTCCCGGGCGAAGGCACGTCCGGTCTCGACGGCCGCGAGGTAGTCGGGGTGCCCTGCCATGATCCGCGCCGAGCCGAAGATCGTGACCGCCGGCCGGTCGATCCGGGCGACCGCCTCGAAGCCCATCCGGAACTCCGCCGCGATCATCGCGACGTGCCGATCGATGTCGCCGGTCTTCGTCTGCAGGACCAGGCGGTCCTGGGTGGGTCGCGGCTCCGCCTCGGCAGCCTCGCTCGGCATCGGCCATAGAGTACTTACACTGGCCTACAGATGGAGCGGCGCATCTTCGGCCTCGAGAGCGAGTACGGCGTCACGTGCACCTTCCGCGGCCAGCGCCGGCTCTCGCCCGACGAGGTCGCCCGGTACCTCTTCCGCCGCGTGGTGCACTGGGGCCGTTCCTCGAACGTGTTCCTGGAGAACGGCGCGCGGCTGTACCTGGACGTCGGCTCGCACCCGGAGTACGCCACGCCCGAGTGCGACGTCATCACCGATCTGGTCGCGCACGACAAGGCGGGGGAGCGGATCCTGGAGGCGCTCCTCACGGCAGCCGAGCTCCGCCTGCACGACGAGGGCATCTCCGGGGACGTGTTCCTGTTCAAGAACAACACCGACTCCGCCGGCAACTCCTACGGCTGCCACGAGAACTACCTGGTGGCGCGCCAGGGCGAGTTCGCCCGCATCGCCGATGTGCTGATCCCGTTCTTCGTGACGCGGCAGGTCTACTGCGGCGCCGGCAAGGTGCTGCACGGGCCGCGCGGCGCGCAGTTCTGCATCTCCCAGCGGGCCGAGCACATTTGGGAGGGCGTGTCCTCGGCGACCACTCGAAGCCGGCCGATCATCAACACCCGCGACGAGCCGCACGCCGACGCGGAGCGGTTCCGGCGGCTTCACGTGATCGTCGGCGACTCGAACATGAGCGAGTTCACGACGTTCCTCAAGGTCGGCGTCACCGACCTGGTCGTGCGGATGGTCGAGGAGAACACCGTCATGCGCGACCTCACGCTCGAGAATCCAATCCGCGCGATCCGCGAGATCTCCCACGACCTCTCCTGGCGGCGGAAGGTCAGGCTCGCGACCGGCCGCGAGCTCACGGCGATCGACATCCAGACCGAGTACTTCGACCGCGCGGTGCGGTTCATCGAACGCCGCGGCGCCGACGCGACCACCGAGCGGGTCCTCGCCGAGTGGGGCGGCGCGCTCGAGGCGCTCCGCGAAGGGGAGCCCGAGCGCCTGGTGACGAAGGTGGACTGGGTCGCGAAGCTCGACCTCCTCGAGCGCTACCGTGCGAAGCACGGCATCTCGCTCTCGCACCCGAGGATCGCGCTCATGGACCTCGCCTACCACGACGTGAACCGCGCTCGCGGCCTCTACTCGGTGCTCGAGCGCCACGGGCGCATGGAGCGAGTCGTCCCGGAGAAGCAGGTCCAGAAGGCCATGCGAGACCCGCCGCAAACCACGCGTGCGCGCCTGCGGGGCGAGTTCATCCGTCAGGCGAAGCAGCGCCGCCGCGATTACACCGTGGACTGGGTCCACCTGAAGCTGAACGACCAGGCCCAGCGCACGGTGCTCTGCAAGGACCCGTTCCGGGCCGTGGACGAGCGCGTGGAGCAATTGATCGCCCACATGTGAGGGGTCTGCCCCGGTCGCGCTTTACTCGCGTCGGAAGCGCTCGCTAGACTCCCACCGCGCCCGCGAGTCGGGGGACGGTACGTGGACGAAGCCGGCAGAGTCCGCATCCTCCTCGGCGACGGCCAATCGCTGTTCCGCGAAGCCGTTCGCGTGGTGCTGTCCGCGGAAGACGACTTCACGGTGGTCGCGGAGGCGGGGGATGCCGCGCAGGCGATCGCCGAGGCCGAGCGCACGCGTCCCGACCTGGCGCTCCTGGACATCGCGCTGCCGCCCTCGGGAGGGGTCGAGGCCGTCCTCGCCATCACCGACCGCGTCCCGGACTGCCGCGTGGTGCTCCTCTCCGACCAGCAGGACCAGAGCACGCTGATCCGCGCGCTCGAGGCAGGGGCGAGCGGCCTGCTTCTGCGATCGTGTCCGCTGAGCGACCTCACCGATGCGGCCCGGGCGATCTCGCGCGGTGAGACGCTGATCCCGCCCCGGATGTTGGGGGCACTCCTCTCCGAGCTCATCCGCCGGCGGCGCCGGCACGACGAGGCGCGCCGCGCGGTAGTTCGGCTCACCCGGCGCGAGCGCGAGGTGTTGGCGCTCCTCGCCGGCGGCGCCGACCTGGACGCGATCGCCGGGTCCCTGCTGATCAGCTCCGAGACCGCTCGCACGCACATCCAGAACGTTCTCTCGAAGCTCGACGTACACTCCCGCGCGGA
>VAYJ01000160.1 GCA_005888465.1 Actinomycetota bacterium | reverse complement strand
CCGGAATCGGTCATCGTGGCGACGGGCTCGACCCCGCGCGTGCCCCACATCCCTGGCGTCGATCTGCCCCATGTCACGACAGCCTCCGACATCCTCACGGGACAGGTGCGGCCAGGGGCGCGCTGCGTGGTCGTTGACGAGGACGGCCACTTCACCGCCCCCACGACGGCCGATTTCCTGGCCGGCAAGGGCTGCCGCGTGACGATCATCACGCGCTACTTCATGGTGGGCGAGGACATCGACGAGGGCGTGCGCTCCGATCTCTACGCGCGCCTCTGCACCCAGGGCGTGGTCCTCACGCCGATGACGGTGGCCATCGAGATGCTCCCCGGCGCCGTCCGCACCAAGCACACCTTCTCCGGCGTCGAATCCACCCTGCCCGCCGACACCGTGGTCCTCGCCTTCGGCGGCAAGGCCAACGACACGCTCTTCCACGAGCTCGCCGGCAAGGTCCCCGACGTCAAGCTGATCGGCGACGCCAACTCCCCTCGCCGCATCCACGACGCCCTCCTCGAAGGCACCCGCGTGGCCCGAGCAATCTGACGCGCCGTCGCTCTCCCTTTGCCCCCGTGAGAGGGCAGGCGGTCGTCACTCTCATCCCTCTCCCCCAGTGGGGGAGAGGGCAGGGTGAGGGGGTCGAGCCCGTAACCTCCCTCGCGGGGGCTTTGCGAGAGCTTCATCGAGGCGCTGGAAGTACCGAGCAATCCCGGTCGCGCGCTACTCGACAATCGCCTGGTATACGAGCTGACGGACCAGCGCGCGGTCATAGCGTTGCGCCGGTCCCGGCACCGTCTGCGTCATGATCACGCAAATGAGCCCTTCCTTCGGATCGATCCAGAACCCTGTGCCCGCGGCGCCACCCCAGTTGTATTCGCCCGCGGAACCGGGGACGGAGTTCACACCGGCCTCCTTGCGGACTGCGAAGCCGAGCCCGAAACCGTACCCCGGCTGGAGCAGCGCGATCGCCGGCATGATCGTCCCGAGATGATCCGCCGTCATGTAGCTCACCGTTGCCCGGCCGAGGAGTCGAGCACCATCAAGCCGACCGCCGTTCGCCAGCATCTGCACGAAGCGCGCATAGTCGCCGGTCGTCCCGGCCGTCCCGGCGCCCCCGGCGTCGTTCTTTTGCGCGACCGTGACGTCGAGCAGCGTGATGGGCTTGCCGGTCGCCTTGTCTATGGCGAACGGTTGTGCGAGGCGCGCCACCTTCTGCTTGGGGACCAGGAACGCCGTGTCGGTCATCTTGAGCGGCACGAAGAGGCGCTCGCTGAGCAACGCGCTGAGCGTCATCCCCGAGACCTTCTCGACCACGCGGCCGAGCACGTCGGTGGAGAGACTGTACTCCCACATCGTGCCCGGCTGGTGTGCCAGCGGCGCCTGCGCCAGCCGCTGGATCTGCTCTGTCGGCGTCACGTCCCGCCAGTCCACGCCGATCTTCCCGTACGCCGCCTTCACCTCCTCGTTCAGCGTGTTGCTCGCGTAGACGAAACCCGAGGTGTGCCGCAACAGGTCCTGGATCGTGATTGGACGCTCGATGGGCACGAGCCTGTACGTCATCTTGCCGTCCGTCGTCTCCTTGAGTGCGACCTGAAGATTCGCGAGCTCAGGAAAATATTTGGACACGGGATCGGCAAGCAGGAGCTTGCCTTCCTCGACGAGAATCATCGCCGCAACCGACGTGAACGGCTTCGTCATAGAGTAGAGTCGGAAGATCGCGTCCTTCGTCATTGGCGCGCCGGTTGCCGGATCGCGCTGGCCGACCGTCTCGAAATACACGACCTTGCCCTTGCGCGCGACGAGCACCACGGCGCCCGGGAACCGCTCGTTGGCGATCTGCGCTTTCAATGCCGGTCCGAGACGCGCGAGACGCTCGGACGACATCCCGACCTGTTCCGGCTTCGCCATCGGCAGCGGTTGGCCCCAGGCCCCGCCGATCACGAGAACCGTGGCAAACAGAACGATGAACGTGCTGACGGTCTTCTTCATGCGCGGTCTCCTTGCGTACACCCGGACATGAGCTGCCACGCGGGTCGCTCGATGCGCCCGAGGATCTGCCGAAACAGGCACTGTGTCAAACGGCTCGCGGCAGAACAAGTCGGCGCGTCAGGTTCGTCATTGTAATATCCTCACCGGAAGATAGACCTGGCGGGGAAGAAGGGCGCGAGCGTCTTCTATCGGTAGCACTGGCCGTACAGATCTGCACGTTGTCTCGACGAGGCGGGAGAACATGACCGAGCTTACGATTGTCAGGGCCTGTCAAGCTCTGCGTCACCGTTAGCCATGGGCCAACCAAAAACTGCCAGCGTGGTCATCATCGGCGGCGGCGTGGTGGGCTGCAGCATCGCCTACAATCTGGCCCGCCGCGGCCAGCGCGACGTCGTCGTCCTCGAGCGCGAGACGGTGGGCAGCGGCACCACCAGCAAGGCCGCGGGCGGCATCCGCGCCCAGTTCCCCACGGAGACGGAGATCCGTTTCTCCCTCGAGAGCCTGCGCGTGCTCAAGAACTTCACGGAGGAGTTCGGCGTCGATCCCGGCTTCAAGCAGATCGGCTATCTCTTCCTCGTCTCGGACGAGAAGGCGTTGCGGGGCTTCGAGACACGCATCGCACTGCAAAAGCGCTTCGGCGTCGACGTCCGCGTCATCACGCCCAAAGACGCCCAGGCCATCGTGCCCGCCCTGCGCGTGGACGATCTGATCGCCGCCGTCTGGGGCCCCCAGGACGGCCTCGCCGGCCCCGCCGAGGTGACCCAGGGCTTCGCCAAGCGGGCCCGCGAGCTCGGCGCCGGCATCGTGGAGGGCGTGGAGGTGACGGCCATCGACGTGGCGGGCGGCAAGGTACGCGGCGTGCGCACCACGCAAGGCGAGATCGCATCGCCGGTGGTCGTCAACGCCGCCGGCCCCACGGCCGCGCGAGTGGGCCGGCTGGCCGGTGTCAGCGTGGCCGTCTTTCCCCGCCGTCGCCACATCTTCTTCACCGAGCCGTTTCCCGAGCTCCCCGGGCCGGTACCGCTGACCACCGACCATACCAGCAGCTTCTACTTTCGCAAGGAGATGGAGCAGGTGCTGCTGAGCCCAGGTGACGTGGAGGACATCGGCCAGGATCAGATCGTGCCGATGGACTGGGCCAAGCTCGACGAGACCGTCACCAAGGCCGTGCACCGCCTACCCCTGATCGAGCGCGCGAAGATCTCCGGCGGCTGGGCGGGGCTGCGCCCCCTCACCCCCGACGACCACGCCATCCTGGGCCCCGCGCCCGGCGTGGAGGGCTTCTTCCTCGCCGTCGGCTTCGGCGGCCACGGCTTCCAGCATTCCCCCATGACGGGCCGCATGGTGGCGGAGTGGATCCTGGACGGGAAGCCTTCGATGGATCTGTCCCTGTTCAACCCCGCCCGCTTCGGCAAGGACGCTCGCCTCGGCGATGCGCACAAGGACAAGCCCGACGCCGAGTGAGTCAAGGGTGATGCCTGAAACCTCTGTGAACATCGAGCAGCTCAAGGTCTTCGGCATGACTAACCTTGCAAACGTGATTCTTGGCGTGACGCTCGTGACGCCAATTTTCGGGAGCGGGCCCTTCGCACTGAGTTCGGTTATAGGATTGGGGCTCGTGATCGCCATTGTGCTCTACGGCGGCGCGTTAGACATCCTTAGCGGAGTCTGAAAGTAGCAGGAGGAACGCAATGGCCGTGCTTCACTTTGTAGTCAAGGGATGGACTGTTTGGGCTGGTCTTCTGACTCTCGCGCTTGGATTGCTCCTCGGGCTCAGAGAACCGATGCCTCAAGGTCTACTGCTTATCGGCATTGGTGCGCTTGCTTTCGTCGCGTGCTTGGTTGGGCGGCTGCTCCTTGCGACCTACCTACGCAACACACATCAACTCACAACAAGCGAGAGCACCACGCGTGTCTGACGGAACATTGGTCTCTGAACCGAAGTTGTCTCCACGCGCCCTACCCTGCTCGAGTTGGTCCTCACGTCCCATCGCGGGACATGGCAGACGGCTTCTTCCTCGCCGTCGGTTTTTTCGGCGGCCACAACCTCCAGCACTCCCCATGACTGGGGGCCCGTCCTACTGGACCGGGTCCAGGAACGGCGTGTCGGAGTCGCTCACGTAGAAGATCAGGACCCGGATCAGGTCGGTCGCGCTGCGATTGTGGCCCGTCATCTTCACGTTCGGTGGCTCCACCATGGCCTGGCCGGCCTTCACGGTCACCGGCGCCCTACCCTCCATCTCGAGCGTGAAGGCGCCCTCCAGGATGTAGACGGTGACCGGGAAGCGATGGGTGTGGAATACGGTCTTGTCGCCAGGCTTCAGCGTCGCGGTGAGGACGCGTATCTCCTGTCGCTCTCCCCTCGGCATGCCGCTGACCGCCTCTCGCAGCACCGGGGGATCGGGGCGTACGAGCCCGCGCTCCTGACCCACGGCGCCGCCGCCCGTCAGCGCGAGTGCTCCCAGCGCCGTGACAGGCACCATCCACTGAGTGAGCCTCCACATCGATGCGATACGCAGCATGGTGAGCCTCCTTGCGAAGCTGCTTCAGGGCCTCCGCACCGGTCGACCAGGCCGGGCATGAAGGACCAACGTCCCATCACGAACGACCGGCTCTCCGCTGACCAGGAGATG
>VAYJ01000159.1 GCA_005888465.1 Actinomycetota bacterium | reverse complement strand
CATCATTGCGACTTTAGTTTGGCCGCTGTGGCCTGTCAACCGCGCTCGTGCCCTCGGGCGCATTGGAGCGACCGAGCTTCCTCGCGTGAAGGCGCCGGACTCAGGCGAGCCATTGCGTCAGTTACCTCGTCTTGTTTTGATGGCGTATGCGGGTACACTTGCGCCAGCATGCGACTTCCGTCCGGCTTGCGCGCTGTCCTTGCCTGCGTGGCCCTGGCAATCAGCTCGGTCGCTCATGCGCAGGACAGAAAGGCTTGCGACCTTTTCACCAGGGCGGAGGTGGAGTCCGTCCTGGGCGTGGCGCTCGAGGAGCCCATGTCTCAGGCCGGCGGCGCGAGCTGCCACTTCACCAACTTCGCGCAGAACAAGCCCAGGCCGCCTCAGCGGGTGGACGTGTCGGTGAACGTCCAGTACGCGGCCGCGCCCAACCGCGCCGCGGTGGAGCAGTACCTGAAGTTCATCGACGAGAAGACCTACGACAACCCCGCCGAGGTCTCCGGGCTCGGGGACGCGGCGGTGTCGCACGGAGGGCCGAACGCTCCAACCCTCGCTGTATTCAGGGGTGGAACGATGGTCCTGACGATCAACGGCACCGCCACCCTGGAGCAGTTGAAGGCGCTGGCATTGAAGGCGCTCGGCGAGCCGGGGACGACGGGCTTCGCCTATGGGACTCCAAGGGCGCCGCTGCCTCGGCCGGCCTTGAGCAGCGCAGCCGCGAAGCCGGGCTCGGTCGAACAGCTCAAGCGTGAGCTCACGGCAAAGGCCGACGCCGGCAGTGTCAGGGCTCAGATGGCCCTGGCAAAGCTCTACGAGTTCGGCTCCGTCGGCGCCGACGGCAACGTCAAGCCCGACTACGTGGGAGCGGCGTACTGGTACCAGCAGGCCTCGGACGGCGGGGACTACGAGGCGACGTACAGCCTCGCCGTGCTCTACCGCGACGGCTCGGGCGTCGCCGCGAGTCCGGCCACTGCGCTCGAGCTGCTCCGGAAGGCCGCGCTGGCAGGCTACGTTCCCGCGATGGTGCCGCTCTCCTATGCATACGCCGCGACGCGAACGGGAGTGAGCGACACCCGCGCGCGCTACTGGGCGCAGGAGGCCGCGAGGAGGGACGATCCTGCGGGCTGGGCGCTCGTAGGCTATCTCTACAACAAGGGATATCTCGGGGGATCGCGTCCGTACTGGTACAAGATGGCGATGGATGCCTATCTGAAGGGCGCCGAAGGTGGCGACTGCGTTGCGATGATGAACATCGGCGGGCTCTACTTCAACGGCGACGGCGTGCCCCAGGACCGCGCGCAGGCCGAAAAGTGGTTCGCGAAGTCCGAAGCGTGCAAGGGAAAGGATCTGGACTGGCTCAGAGAGAAGGCGGCCAAGTACAGGCAGAAGGCCGCGACGGGGCACCTTCCAAAGGTCCAGGACCCCGATCAGCCGAGCAAGTCAGCCGGCCCGAAGGTGGCCGCCGACGGGCAGAAGGTGTTCGGCGCGCTCATGGCGATGATCGTGCTCGCGGCGGCGCTCGACGTCGCCCAGGGCTCCACGGATAGCTCGGCGATCGGGTCCGGAGGCACCGCCGGCCCGGGCTCGCCCGGCCTCGGCGGCTCGCGCGGGAGCTCACCCGCGCCGGTTCGACACTGCCGTCAGGTCTCGGTCGGAAGCTTCAGCACGGCCCACGGGAGAAATGCCATCTCTCCTTCCGGGGCCACGACGACGGTGTGTGACTGACCAGCCCGCCTCCAAAGGAGAGAAGAGATGTCTAGCGAAGCAAAATGCCCGTTCACGCACACGACTGGCAGCGTCAGGTCGAACCGAGACTGGTGGCCCAATCAGCTGGACCTCAAGATGCTGTCGCTGTCCGATCCCATGGGCAAGGACTTCAGCTACTCCAAGGAGTTCAAGAGCCTCGACCTGGCGGCGGTGAAGAAGGATCTCACGGCGCTGATGACCGACTCGCAGGACTGGTGGCCGGCCGACTTCGGCCACTACGGACCGTTGTTCATCCGCATGGCCTGGCACAGCGCCGGTACGTACCGAATCGCCGATGGCCGCGGCGGCGGCGGTGCCGGACAACAGCGCTTCGCGCCCCTCAACAGTTGGCCGGACAACGGGAACCTCGACAAGGCGCGCCGACTGCTGTGGCCGATCAAGCAGAAGTACGGCCGGAAGCTCTCATGGGCCGACCTCATGATCCTGGCCGGGAACGTCGCCCTGGAATCGATGGGTTTCAAGACCTTCGGGTTCGCCGGCGGGCGTCCGGACGTCTGGGAGCCGGATGAGGTTTACTGGGGCTCCGAGGACAAGTGGCTGGGGGACAAGCGGTACTCCGGTGTCCGGGATCTCGAGAATCCGCTCGGCGCCGTTCAGATGGGGCTGATCTACGTCAACCCGCAAGGCCCGAACGGCAATCCAGACCCGGTCGCAGCGGCCCGGGATATCCGCGAGACATTCGCACGCATGGCCATGAACGACGAGGAGACGGTGGCGCTCATCGCCGGCGGCCACACCTTCGGCAAGACCCACGGCGCCGGCCTCGAGTCCTATATGGGGCCGGAGCCCGAAGGGTGCAGCCTCGAGGAGCAAGGGCTGGGCTGGAGGAGCACCTTCCGCACGGGCATGGGCGGTGACGCGATCACCAGCGGCCTGGAGGTCACGTGGACCACCACGCCCACGAAGTGGAGCAACGACTACTTCAAGAACCTGTTCAGCTACGAGTGGGAGCTGACGAAGAGCCCGGCGGGCGCGCATCAGTGGAGACCGAAGGGGGGCGCAGGCGCCGGCACGGTGCCTGATGCCCACGACAAGACCAAGCGTCACGCGCCGGCCATGCTGACCACGGACCTCTCCCTGCGACTCGACCCGGCGTACGAAAAGATCTCGAGGCGCTTCTACCAGAACCCGGAGCAGTTCGCCGACGCATTCGCCCGGGCGTGGTTCAAGCTGACTCACCGCGATATGGGCCCGCGGGCCCGCTACCTCGGCCCGGAGGTTCCCGCCGAAGAGCTCATCTGGCAGGATCCCATCCCCGCGGTCAATCACAAGTTGATCGATGAACAGGACATTGCCGCGCTCAAAGGCAAGATCCTGGCGTCGGGGCTGTCCGTCTCGCAACTGGTTTCGACCGCCTGGGCGTCGGCGTCCACCTTCCGCGGCTCCGACAAGCGCGGCGGTGCGAACGGCGCGCGCATTCGCCTCGCGCCGCAGAACGGGTGGGAAGTCAACCAGCCTGGCCAACTGGCGAAGGCGCTCAGGACGCTAGAGGGCATCCAGAGCGAGTTCAACCGCGGGCAGTCTGGCGGCAAGAAGGTCTCGCTCGCCGACCTGATCGTGCTGGCCGGTTGCGCGGGCGTCGAGCAGGCGGCGAAGAACGCCGGTCACGCCGTGACGGTGCCCTTCGCGCCGGGACGCATGGATGCCTCCCAGGAGCAAACCGATGTGGACTCCTTCGCTGTCCTCGAACCCCTCGCGGATGGCTTCCGAAACTTCCTCAAGGCCAAGTACCCCGTGTCGGGCGAGGAGTTGCTGATCGATCGGGCGCAATTGCTGACGCTGGCCGCGCCCGAGATGACGGTGCTCGTTGGCGGCATGCGCGCCTTGAATACCAACGTCGGACAGACGAAGCACGGCGTCTTCACCAAGCGGCCGGAAGCGCTGACCAACGACTTCTTCGTGAACCTGCTCGACATGGGCACGGAGTGGAAGGCGGGATCGGACGCCAAGGACGTGTTCGAAGGGCGCGATCACGCGACGGGCGCGCTCAAGTGGACCGGCACGCGCGTCGACCTCGTGTTCGGCTCGAACTCCCAGCTCCGGGCCCTGGCGGAGGTCTACGGAAGCTCGGATGCGCAGGCGAAGTTCGTCCAGGACTTCGTCGCGGCGTGGACCAAGGTGATGAACCTCGATCGCTTCGACCTTGCGTGATCTCAGAGAATAGGCCTTAGGGCTATGTGTCGAACAGCCTCGACGTGGCATCATCGGGTCATCCCGGACCACGTCGAGGTTGAGCGAACCCGACAGGGCCGCATGGTCGGCCCCCTGGCCAGGGCCGACCCGGCTCGACCGCCGGCCGCCTCAGGAGCCGACGGCACAGCAGCTTGACTCCGTCTGCCGACCGGAGCAGACTCGCCTCCACCATGGACTTCGGAATCAACCTCGCGACGTCGGCGGACTCCTGGAAGGTCGTCAAGCGCGCCGAGGAGCTGGGCTACGCTCGAGCGTGGTTCTACGACACGCAGATGCTCAACGCCGACAT
>VAYJ01000171.1:1071-5911 GCA_005888465.1 Actinomycetota bacterium | reverse complement strand
GACGTCGACGACGAGCTCTTCGCGCGCGTGCAAGGCCACTACGACGACGACACCATCGCGGAGCTGACGATGATCATCGCGTGGGAGAACGCGTCCTCGCGCTTCAACCGGGCGTTTCGCATTCCATCGCAAGGGTTCTGGAAGCCATGATCATCATCGTCATGTAAAGGAGGATGCGGGTATGGCCGTGAATCAGGCCGGGGCCGACAAGGAGATCCGGAGTCAACTGGTGTCGACCCTCGAGAGTGGGCACAACCACATGGCGCTGGCTGAGGCGAGCAAGGCGTTCCCCACGTCGGCGATCAATTCGCGTTTGCCCAGGGTTCCCTACAGCTTTTGGCATCTGGTCGAGCACATACGCCTGGCGCAAAAGGATATGCTCGACTATATGACGAGCACGTCGTATGGGGAGCCCCCCTTTCCGCAAGGCTACTGGCCGGGGAAGGGCGCTCGAGCGACGTCAGCCCAGTGGCGGCAGTCTCTCGGGCAGTTTCACAAAGATCTGGGAGCAGTCATCGAGCTCGTCCGGGATCCGACCCGCGATCTCTTCATGACGGTGCCCAACAGTGCCGGTAAGCACACCTTCTTTCGGTGTTGTCTCGTCGTCGCTGATCACAACTCCTACCACATCGGAGAATTGGCGATCGGTCGCAAGGTGGCAGGACTGTGGCCGAAAGGCAGAAAGGATTAGCGTGGCGCATCGCAGTCGAACAGGTCCCGAAGTCGGCGCGCGAACACCTCTCGGTCGGCCTCAGTTGAGGACGGACCGTGGCGGAGCCGCAACGGCTCGAATCAGTCATCCCAGTGGATTCATGCTCTTCTCAAGCTTTTCCAACCAGTACGTCATGCGCATCTCGGCGTACATCGCCGTCGCGGTAGTCAGATGCTCCTGGGCCTGCTCAGGATTACCCGTGCGCCGGTAGAGCCTGCCGAGCCCGAAGTGGCAGTGGGCCACGAGCGGGCGCATCTCGAGCTCGGAGGCCAGGGTCATCGCGGCACCGTAGTGCGCCGCGGCCGTCGTCACGTCAGGGCGAGCATGATGCGAGGCGATCTCGCCCAGGAGATGGAGGGCCCACGCCTCATTGCCGCGTTCACCGCGTCCACGAGCGAGCATCACGGCGCGGTCGGCGCAGGCGCGGGCATCATCGGGCTGGTCCCCGAGCAGATACGCCTCGCCGAGCTGCTCGACGCTTAGCGAGTGGAAATACCCAATCCCCGCGGATTCATAGGCGGTCAGGGCCTGCTGCAGGCAGGAGACGCCTTCCTCGATGCGCCCCGACCACGCGTACCCGCGCCCCAGAGCAGCCATAGCGATTGGAGTGTGACTCGTGATGTGCCACTCGCGGCACTGAGCGACCGCGCGTTCGACCAGACTGGCGGCCTGGCTCAGTTCCCCCCTCACGCTCTTCACATACGCGAGATCGAGACATCCGACGACGACGCTGAACGGGTGATCGAGCGCTTCAGCGATCCGGATCGCCTCTTGCCCGTGCGTGTCTCCCTCGTCGAATATGCCGCGTTCGGCGAGGACGCGTGCCAGGACAGCCCGGAAATATACAGCGGGAAACGTCGCGAGGCCGAACCCCTCACGGGTGCGCTGGTCGTGTAGCGACTGCATCAGGTTCCGGCAGACATGTTCGGTCGCGCGATGGTCGCCTGAGAGGCAAGAGGCGGCGGCAAGGTAGTACTGCGCGGCGATCTGGAGCGGAGCATCGCCGAGCGTCTCGGCGATGGCCGCGACCCTTTGCGCCAACGTGCGCACCTCTGTTGCGTGACCGCCCGTGTGCACGTGATGGCCGCTCATATAGGCCGACACCCATCCGAGTCGTCGTGGATCGTCAAGCGTTCGGGCCAGCCCTTCGGCTTCCTGGAGATACCTCCAGACCGTCGCGAGCTCGTTCAGCGGGAAGAGCGACTGGCGAAGGTCAAGACGAAGATCGATCGCACGTTCGACCTTCTGGTGCGTGTCGGGCAGTGGGTGCAAGGCCGTGACGGCCTGCTCGAAGCAGCTCACCGCCTCCCGGTACGCCGAGCGGGTGAGAGCCTTGGCGCCGGCCTGCCGGAGGTACGTGACGGCCTTTTCCCACACCTCGCCACGGAAGGCATGGTGAGCCAAGCGCTCGATCTGCTCGGCCAGCCGATCGGGGTAGAGCGCCTCGAGCGCTTCCACGATCCGGGCATGGAGCGCGCGCCGGCGGTCGTGCAGCACGCTCGCGTAGGCGACCTCGTGGGTGAGAGCGTGCTTGAAGGTGTACTCGAGGTCCGGGAAGGCGCTCGTCTCGTAGAGAAATTCGGCGGCCTGGAGGTTGGTGAGCCCGCGGCGAAGGCTTTCCTCAGGCATGTCGGCGATGGCCTGTAGGAGCGTGAACGGCACATCCTTCCCGATGACGGAGGCGGCCTGAAGCAACGGCTTGTCCTCGGGTGGCAGGCGGTCGATACGGGCTGCGAGGATCGCCTGAACCGTCGGCGGAATCTGCCACGCCTCCGGCGCCTTCGTCATCCGATAGGCCCCGCAATCCCCAACGAGCACCTTGGTCTCCACCAGGGTCTGCACGCTCTCCTCGAGGAAGAAAGGGTTGCCCGCGGTCCGCTCCATCAACACGCGCCTGAGAGGTTCGAGACTCTCATCCTGGCCCAGGAGGGCGGTGAGCAACTCTTCGGCGCTCTCGGGCGGGAACGGATCGATCCTGAGCTGGGTGTAGTAGGTCTTGCTCCCCCAGGCGTGCTGGTACTCGGGACGATAGCTGACGACGAGCAGGATGCGCGCGGTCGGGAGGCTCTCGATCAGGCCGTCGAGCAACGCCTGGCTCTCGGAATCAATCCAGTGGAGATCCCCGAAGATCAGGAGGAGCGGCTGGACCTGGCTTTCCCGAAGGAGGAGCCGCTTGACCGCTTCCAGGATCCGCTGCCTGCGCTGGGGAGGGTCGAGGAGGCCCCACGCGGCATCGTCGACGGGGACATCCAGCAGCGCCAGGAGCGGCGTCAAGAACGGCTCCAGCGCCCGGTCCAGCGTCAGAAGCTTGCCCGCCACTCGTTCGCGAATCTCCCGCTGGTCGTCGCGCTCCTGGATGCTGAGATAAGCCTTCAGCAGCTCGATGACGAGCAGGTACGGCGTGGTCCTCCCATAGGAGGCTGAGCCGCCTTTGAGCACCAGCCAGCCGTGGGTGCGCGGCGACCGCCTGAACTCCCAGGTGAGGCGGGATTTCCCCACGCCGGCCTCGCCCACGATGGCGACCGCCTGCCCGTGTCCCGCACCTGCCTGCTCGAGCGATCGGCGGAGCACCTCGATCTCGGCGTCCCGGCCGACGAACCGGGTGAGTCCGCTCCGCGCGGCGGCCTGCAGTCGCGTGCGCGCCGGACCGATGCCGGACAACTCATAGACCTCGACGGGTTCGCTGCGACCTTTCACCGGCACCGGGCCAAGGGCCTTCACGGTGACGAACCCTTCGACCAGGTTGAGTGTCGCCGGCGTGATCAGCACCGCGCCCGGGCGCGCGGCCTGTTCCATGCGCGCGGCGAGATGCGTCGTCTCACCGACCGCCGTGTAATCCATGTGCAGGTCATTGCCGATCGCGCGGACCACGACTTCTCCGGAATTGAGCCCGACGCGGATCTGCACCGTCACGCCGTGCGAGCGCCACGCCTCCTCGGCGTACCGATTGACCGATTCCTGCATCCGGAGCGCGGCATAGCACGCGCGGACGGCGTGGTCTTCGTGCGCGATCGGCGCGCCGAAAAGCGCCATGATCCCGTCGCCCATCACCTGGTTCACCGTGCCCTCGTAGCGGTGCACGGCGTCCATCATGTGGGCGAGGACCGGGTCGAGGATCTTGCGCGCTTCCTCGGGATCGCGGTCGGCGAGCAGCTCCATGGAGCCCTTGAGATCGGCGAAGAGAACCGTCACGTGCTTGCGCTCGCCCTCCAGCGCAGTCCGGGACGTGAGGATCTTCTCGGCGAGGTGCTTGGGAGTGTAAGCCTCTGGCGAGGCGAAGCCAGGCCCGGCCGGGGTCGGCGTGACTCCAAGGGAAGCCCCGCAGCGGTTACAGAACAGGCTTCCCGCCGGGTTACGGTGGTGGCACGACGGACAGGTGAGCTCGAGACCGGCACCACATGAGTTGCAGAAGCGAGCGCCGGACGGGTTCTCTTGCTGGCACCGGGGGCACTGCATATCGAGCCTCCACTGAACGGAGCCGGTCGTTTGCCCAACGCGACAGTAGCCTGCGGGTCAGCAAGTCGTCAACGCGCCCGCGTGCGCCTGTACGGCCAGGCCTATTTCGTGGACGCGGGCTGGAGCCGAGCCGCGCCGCCTGTCGCGAGCGGCCACTCGTAGCGATCCCAGGTGAGACCGGCCACCTTGAGGATGCCTTTACCACGCGCCGGTGACCTGGGCGCCCGACGGCGTCCGGGCCCCGGCGCGGTCAAGGCACTCCCCCGTTCCCCACATGTCGACTCGGAGGTATCATCGAGCCGGCAACGCCTTGCCACGGAGGAGCGACCATGACGACCCACGCACAGAACGAGGCCCGGAAGCTTCGGAGCCGCCTGAACCATCCGATCATCGACGCCGATGGACACTGGGCGGAGTTCCACCCGCTCATGCGTCAGGAGTTTCGCCGTATCGGTGGGGACACGGCGGTCGAAGCCCTGGACATGGCGAGCGCGCGCATTCCGAACTCGCTGAACATGTCGGTGGCCGAGCGCCGGCGCCGCCGGATTGGCCAGGAGGCATTCTGGTTCCTGCCGACGAAGAACACGCTCGATCGCGCGACCGCCATGATGCCGGGCCTCCTGTACGAGCGGCTCGACGATCTCGGCCTCGATTTCTGCGTCGTGTATCCGA
>VAYJ01000171.1:0-1030 GCA_005888465.1 Actinomycetota bacterium | reverse complement strand
GCCTACAACGTGTTCACCGCCGAGCAGTTTCGCCCCTTCGGCGACCGCATCATCCCGGCCGCCATCATCCCGATGTACTCGCCGGAAGAAG
This sequence comes from Actinomycetota bacterium, assembly GCA_005888465.1. GTDB lineage: Bacteria > Actinomycetota > UBA4738 > UBA4738 > UBA4738 > AC-55. The sequence goes on along the minus strand of VAYJ01000171.1, from coordinate 939 downwards.
CCATCGAGGAGCTGGAGTTCGCCTCGAAGCAGCTCGGCCTCCGGGTCATCATGATGGGTGGCCTCATCCGCCGCCCGATCCCCGCGCTGGCGGACGAGCATCCGGAGGCGTCGAAGTTCGTCGAGTGGTACGACGTGATCGGGATCGACAGCGAGCACGACTACGATCCGGTGTGGGCAAAGTGTCGCGAGCTCCGGATCGCGCCGAGCTTCCACAACGGCGCGCGCTCGACCCTGCTCCGGAACTCTCCGTCGAACTTCTGCTACAACCACATCGGCCACTTCGCGTCGGCGGGGGAGGCGATGGCCAAGGCTCTCTTCTTCGGCGGCGTTACCCGGCGCTTTCCGGAGCTGAACTTCGCCTTCCTGGAGGGCGGGGTGGGCTGGGCCTCCTCGCTCTACGCGGATCTCGTCGGCCACTGGGAGAAGCGGCACCGCAACGCGCTCGAGAACACGAACCCCGCGCGGCTCGACCGCGCGGCGCTCCTGGCGCTGGCGGAGAAGTACGCGCAGCCCGCGATGCTGCAGGCCGTGCAGCGCGGCGAAGGGCTGGACGACAACGGGAACGGCACGGGGGGTGTGGAGGATCTCGACGACTACTCGCGCTGCAAGATCAGTCGCAAGGAAGACATCCGCGATCTCTTCGTGCCGCGCTACTACTTCGGCTGCGAGGCCGACGACCCGCTCAACGCATGGGCCTTCAATCGCAAGGCCAATCCCATGGGCGCGCGCCTCAACGCGCTCTTCAGCTCGGACATCGGACATTTCGACGTGCCCGACATGACCGAGGTCGTGCCCGAGGCGTACGAGCTGGTGGAGGACGGCCTGCTCGACAGCGATGATTTCCGGGATTTCATGTTTGCCAACGCCGTGCGCTTCTGGGGCGAGGTGAACCCGGAGTTTTTCAAGGGCACCGTGGTCGAGAAGCAGGCGGCGGAGG
>VAYJ01000170.1 GCA_005888465.1 Actinomycetota bacterium | reverse complement strand
TGCTGCTGCCATTGGCGATGATGATGATAGGCCCCGGAGTGCCGCCCTGGACCTTGAGGCGCCGCAGAAGGTCGATGCCATCGGCCTCGGCGGAATTGAGATCCACCAGGCTCAGCACGAACTCGTTGCGGCTGAGGGCGGCGAGAGATTCCTCGACCGACTCCGCGATCATGGGCTCGTAGCCTAGGTTGGTCAGAAGGTCCGCCACGTGACGTTGGGCTACCGGGTCGGTTTCGACGACGAGGACCAGTCGCGAGGCCATCGGCTTACCTCGCATGAGTTGCCTTGCTATGCATGCCCGCAACGTCCTCCCTGTGAAACATTTTTCAGTGAATTCCTCTTCACAGCGCCAAAAGCGACCTCCGTTGAGCGGAAAGGCTAGAGGCAACTTTCGTGCCCGATGGCTTGGCCACTCTTGTCATCGAAATGCAAAGGCTTTTGACAGCTAGGAATTTCTTTTCCCTGTTTGTTGCTGATGAGTCGCTGCCATTGATGCGACGGTCTGACAAGGCGCAGCCTCTGTGCTTCTAGCTTCAGATGCAGGGCTTTTCACTCTTGCACTTGTCGCCGCCGCAATCGCCAATCTCCGAGTCGAAGGCGACGGAAGTGGTTGGATATCGGTCCTCTTGACAGAAGCGAGGGATGAGCGATCTGGGCGAGTGATCATAGGCCCTAGCGCCGCGCAAGAAACGAATCGAGTTTCCGACTTCTTACACCTTTCTTTCACTTTGTGGAAATGAGTGGTCGTACTCCGCATTGACAAGGCACCTTTCCCCTGCCTATACTCCGCCGCAAACGCCGAAGATCCGTCGCAACGCCGAAGTTTCGACGACCAGGGTGCCCGTCCAATCCAGTACTTGAAGGAGAGGCGAGAGCAGTTCGTATCGCCGTCGATGGTTGATTCGGATAGCCCATTCAAACGCCCGCAGGCTCAGCGCGTCTTGCCCGATCTCATAGGCGAGAGCGCCGGGGTTACGAATCTGCGAGCCCAGGTGGCCCATCTCCTGAGCCGCCAGAGTCACGGGGGTAGGCTACCTACCCTTCTCATCCTGGGGGAGACCGGAACTGGGAAGGGTCTCCTCGCGCATGCGATTCACCAGGCAAGCATCCGGGCCGCTCAGCCCTTCGTCGACATCGACTGTGCATCGATTCCAGAGACGCTGCTCGAGGCCGAGCTTTTTGGTGTGGAACGTGGGGCATTCACCGACGCTCGGCAAACCAAGCTGGGACTCCTTCAGACCGCCAGCGGAGGGACCATTTTCCTGGACGAGGTGGGCCTGCTGCCGAAGTCCCTCCAGGGCAAGCTATTGAAGGTCGTCGAAGAGCGAGGAGTGCGCCGTCTCGGGAGCACCCGCACCGAGGTGGTCGATCTCTGGGTCCTCGCCGCGACGAACGTCGATCTTGCTGCCGCCACGCGGGACGGCAGCTTTCGTGAGGATCTCTACCATCGACTGGCTGCGGTGACCTTGATCCTTCCCCCGCTCAGAGCGCGGGGTGGGGACATTCCACTACTCGCGGACTACTTTCTTGCCCGAGCCTGCGCGGAGTACCGGCTTCCTCTGAAAGTGCTAGCCCCCGACGCCCAGGCGGCCATGCTGGCTTATCAGTGGCCGGGCAACGTGCGGCAGCTTGCGAACATGCTAGAGCGGGTTGTCTTGCTGTCTGGGGACGACGCGGTCATCAGCGCTGGGCTGCTGGCCCTGCCCGCGGGGCCCGCGGCGGCACGCTATGTGGCGTCCGCCCACCCGGCGCCGGGGCACCACAGGTCGATAATAGAGACTTTCGAGCGAGAGCGAGTAGTGGAGGCACTTCGGAGGACGCACGGAAACATCACGGCAGCTGCCGCTCGTCTTGGACTTCCTCGCAATACGCTTCGATACCGCATGCTCAAGCTCCGGATAGGATCCGAGGACTTTGGAGAGACACCAGTTCCCCCGAGCAAGCCTCCCGCCAAGATGAGCGGGAACTCTGCTGCGAGGGCGAAGGATCATGCCACGATCTCCATCCGGCCGAGCGAGGACGAGGTGATCGTCCACCACGTGTTGGTCGTGGAAGACGACCCAGCCGTTCGAAACTTCCTCACGGATCTCCTGACCGAATTCGGCCACCATGTCGAATCAGCTCGGAGCGGGAGTGAGGCTCTGTCGTTGCTGGACGAGCGCAGTTATGCCCTCATCCTGACTGACCTGCGGATGCCCGACACGGACGGCGAGGGGTTGTATCAGAAGATCGCGCAGACGTGGCCACACTTGGCTTCCCGCGTGATCTTCGTGACGGGCGATACGCCGTCCCCCGCCTTGGCCATGTTCTTCGGCGCGCGGAATGTGCCAATCATCCGAAAACCCTTCACCCGCATTGAGCTTCAGCGAGTGGTCGAGCGGATCCTCGGCCGAGAGTCCTGACAACCCGGGCGCACGCGTTCGATGCGTGCGAGCCATGAGACTGCGCAATTCGCTGACGAGCAAGGCAAGCAAGACGCCCCGCAGCACCAATTCCGCATGCGGAGAGCAGTTGGCGTGGCCCGTCGTCATGCGACCCGACTGCGCCGAGAGCCAATGACGGCTTATTTGCAGCGGAGCCTCTTAGCGGCAACCCGATTCGGCTTGAGCGCAAGCAACGTCCGCAAACAGCGTGTCAATTTGACACCTCAGCGTGTCAATTCGACAGCTCAGTGACTCATCCTAGGGATTCTGCCTGACCAGCCGATTTCACGCCCCGCGATAACTCCCCGTTTTTTCGAACGTTGCCGGAGGAGGGACCCACGGGCTCGAGTTCCGGCGCGGTTTTCGCATAGACACGTCCGAACGCGGAGACCCCTTTCCGAAAAGGGCAAACTCACCGTGAGGTGAGGACGCAAAGCCACGGGTCAGGCGACGGGCTTGACGGCCGGGCTGCCGAATAAGGGGCGCACTGGCTCGCCGGGCAACGGTGGTCTGCCGCAAATCAGGAGGATCACCGTGTCTCCAGCAGGGCATGCCTTGTACATCCTTGGGCGGCGCCTCGTTAACAGACCGCGCCCGCTCCTCCTGCTTACTCTGGTCAGTCTCGCCATCGTCATCAGCCCTTCGGTCGCCCTGGCGCAGCAGCTCAGCCTGAGCTGGGTCGACAATTCGGGCGGTCAGGCCGGATTCATCATTCAGCGAGCACCGGGCAGCACCGGAACCTCTACACAAATTGCTCAGGTGCCTGTTGGAGTGACGTCCTATACGGACAGCAACCTGTCGTTCGGAGCGACCTACTGCTACCAAGTTGCTGCAGTCAACAGTAGCGGCATTTCCGCCTTTTCCAACCTGACCTGCGCCAGTCCATCCGGAGGACTTACCCTTACAGCGGCGAAGGCCGGTGCCGGCGTGGGGAGTGTCACAAGCAGCCCTACCGGAATCGATTGTGGAGCGACCTGTTCTTATACCTACCCGGCCGGCAAGATGGTCACGCTGACGGCCACGCCCGCAACCGAATCGAATTTCAGTGGCTGGTCGGGTGGCGGCTGCGGCGGGACAGGTTCCTGTACGCTTGTCGGCAACGCGGCAGTCACGGTAACGGCGACCTTTGCTCCAGCGGCAGCTGCCGTGACGGTCAACTCCATGACGCCCAATCAGGGAACTCCTGGGACCGCGGTACCGGTGACGATCAACGGATCCGGATTCGCCGCGGGTGCGACAGTGAGCCTCAGTGGGATGGGCGTCACGGCGGGCAACGTGACGGTGGGATCGACCATGCAGCTCACGGCGACGCTGACGATTGCCAGCGGGGTGGCACCCGGGACCCGCAACCTGACCGTTGCGAACTCGGGTGGCAGTGGGGGGACACTAGCTGGGGGCTTCACGGTCGTGGCGCCCGCGACGGGCGGCTCGACCTGGCCTACAACGGCAAGCTCCGCGACCGGGTAGGGGAAGGGGAGATGGCGTTGGGACCGGACGGGGCACTGGACGCGACACTGACGGCGACGCTAAGCGCGAGCGGCGGGCGGACCGTGACAGGGCTGCGACTGGATAGCAACTGGGCCAGTGCGCCGGGAGTGTGGCTGACGAGCAGCCCAGGAACGGGGCACTGGGTGCTGGCGGCGGCGCCGACGCTGGACGGGGCAATGCTGAACGCTCCCCGGACGCTGGCGGTAAACTTTCGGGTGGCCGACGGGGGAAGCTTCGTGGTCTTCGCGGGGGACTACCTGGGCAGTGAGTTCTTGCCGGGCCGAACGTTGACACTGATCGCAACGTTTTCCGATGGCTCGACGGCGACGGCGGTAACCACCGTTGCGGCGACGGCCGCACCTGCGGCCGCCCCAATGCTGACCCTGACCTACAACGGCAAGCTGCGCGATCGCGTGGGGCAAGGCAATACGGCCTTGGGGCCGGACGGGGCGCTGGACGGCACGCTGACGGCCACGTTGAGCGCGCCCGGGGGACGGACGGTGGCGGCGCTGCGGTTGGATAGCGATGCGCCGGGCACGTGGGATACCTCCAGCGGCAGCGTGGACTGGGTCCTGGCCGTGGCGCCAACGCCGGACGGGGCATTGTTCAACGCATCCGAGACGATGGAGGTGAACTTCCCGGTGGCCTACGGGGGGAGCTTCGTGGTGTTCGCCTCGGACTATCTGGAGCGTGAGTTCGTGCGAGGCCGGCGGCTGACGCTGACGGTGACCTTTGCCGACGGCTCGACGGCGACGGCGCTGACTACGGTGCCCTAGCGCAAGTACGTTTCGGCGGTTACTGTTTGTGCGCTGCGGAACGCTCGAGCAGCCAGTCGATGGCGGCGTCGAATTCGGAAGCTTCCTTGTTCGACGCGGCGGTCTGTTCATTCGGGCGGTCTGCCGACGGGCGCGGCATCTGCGGCTGCTCTCGGCGCTCCACCTTGCGTGGTGGTATCGGGGGTGGGAGCGGTGACGGCGGTGTGGGTCGCGCTACTATCGGTAGCCCCACTGCTGGTGTGGCCACCTCGAGAGGGGATGCTGTACGCGCCTCGGTGGTGAAAGCACTCGAACTTGGAGGCGCAGGTGCCGGCACCTGCGCGGCCGCCGCGGGCGGTGCCGCGCGCGAGAGAGGGGGAGGTGCCGACGGGGTCAACGCGAACAGTCCCGAGCCCACGACCACTGCGATCGACGCCGCAAGGGTGGCGCCGCCGGCGATCACGGCCTTCCGCTTCCACCGAGTCGTCGGACCGTTCGCCTCTTCCCAAAGGCAATTGACCATGTTCTGCACCGGCGGCCGCAGCGCCGGCTGCTTGGAGAGCGCAAGCGACACCACGGACTCCACCGAGCCGGGAACGGTACGCCGCCGCCGGCGCAGCGAGGCCGGCGTCTCCGTCAAATGCTTCTCGAGCACCGCCCCGCGCGTCTCCGCCTGGAACGGCGGCACACCGCAGAGCATCTCGTAGAGAATGACGGCGAAGGCATAGACATCCGTGGTCTCCGTCGCGGGAAGCCCGCGGATTTGCTCGGGCGCGAGGTACTCCGACGGCGACTCATCGGCGCTGATGCCCCTCATGGCCCACGCGTCACGGAGGCCGGCCAGCTCCACGTCCATCAGCTTGACAGAGCCGTCCGCGCGAACCATCACGTTGTGGGGCCGTAGCGCGCCGTGAACGAGGCCCATGTTGTGAAGCGTCTCCACGGCCCCGCCGAGATCGATCGCCATGCGCAGCACGGCGTCTACCTCGAGAGGTCCCTCCGACAAGATCTCGGTCAGGCGGCGCCCCTGGGCGAGCTCCATGGCCACGAAGGCATGGCCGTTCTCGGCATCACCGAGCTCAAGCACGCGAACCAGTGCTGGATGAGCCGCCGACGTCTCGACAATGGACCCCCCCATGCGCGGTCTCGTCTGCACGGTAGGAGGCGCGCCCGCGAGCCCGCGGGGCAAGAACCGAATCGCGACTTCGTGGCCGGTCGCCTCGTCCTCGGCCAGGCACACGTTCCCGAAGGCGCCGGCCCCCAGATCGCTGACGATCCGGTAACGGCCCTTCGGCACGGCCGTCGGCCCCGGCGGGCCCTCCGTGGCGTCTCTGATCACGGAGCCTCTGGCTTGGAGAGTGCCCGGACGTTGGACGGCGCCGAGCCGAAGGCCAGCGATAAGGGTACGAGAGAGGTGATCAAACATCGCCGCAACGCGAGGACTCTCGCGAGTCGTGCGGAACGGGACTCCAACGGACCGACGACCGGGTCACGCCAGCCTCCTGCGCGATGAGGAAGTGTCGGACAAGTGGGGGACATATATGAGCATCCGGCGCAGTGGGAGTCAAGGAAAACTCATGGCGCAGGCCAACCGGCAGGTGGCACATCGATGCCGGCCCTCTTCCCCGATTGGGGGAGAGAGGGTCATTCTAGAGCGGCTGCGCGCCCCTGCGAACGGACTACAGCGACCGCAGGAAGTTCAGCAGGTCCTGCTTCTGCCCCTCGTTGAGCTGGTTGAACTTGTCGATGACGGCATTGGCCTCTGAAGCCGGGAACCTGTTGTTGCCCGCGCTCTTGTGGGCCCGGATGGCCACGAGGAGATCGCTGGTGCGGCCGTCGTGGAGGAAGAAGATGCGCTGCCCGAGGCCCCAGAGGGGCGCCGTCCGGAATTCATCCCCTGCCGCTTGCCCCTGGAAGATGTCGTCGGCGAGTCCGGGCCCCATCTGGTGGACGAGGAGGTCGGAGAAGAGGTGGACGGGCTTGGTCCGCAGGGCCCGGACCGCGCTGTTGCCCGTGTACAGCGTCGGGGTATGGCAGTACGCGCAGCCCGTGCTCTGGAAGAGGGCCCGGCCGGCGGTGATGGAGGCGGCCCCGCCGGGGAGGGTGAGGGACGGGCTCGGCGGGGCCAGGAACCGCATGAAGAAGGTGAACTTCTCGATGGCGCTGATCGTGTCCGCCGGGGTGGCGCCGTCGGGGTCGGTCGTGTCATTCGGCGTGCGGGCGAACTGGCAATTCGGCGTCTCGTCGCGCTCCTGCGGGAACAGCTCGTTGCTGATGCCCATCTCGACGTTGTAGGCCTCGCCCGAGAAGAGCAGGAGCGACTTGTTCTGCGCCTTCCATCCGAATCGCGCGATGGTGCCGTCATTGCCGTTGTTGTTGGTGGAGCCCGTGACTCGGACGCGGTGCGGCCGGCCGGAGATGCCGAGGGTGGCCTTGCCGCTCGCATTGACGGTCTGGTTGTCGGTGATGGCGGTGTCTGGAATCGCCTCGATGAGGCCCGCGCCAAACGCGGGTGTGGGGATGCGGAAGACGACGTTGTTGCTCTGGTCCTGGGCCCAGAAATTCTCCTGGGTGATCGTGCACGTGCTCGCGTCGCCCGTGTCGTCCTTCCGGCCGCTGATCACGAAGAGCGCGTGCACGCCCCCGTCACGCGTCCCGTCTGGATTGTACTTGTAGCGCGCCTCGCGCACGGGACCGTTGATGGTCACGAAATAGGGAACGGTATTGCGCGCGCCGTGGTCGGTGGCCACCTTGACCTGGGGATTCACAGCCGGGCTCGTGCCGCCACTCGCCGGCTGCGAGTGACAGCCATGGCAGCTATCAAGGTTGTAGCGTGGCCCCAGCCCACTCCCGACGCCCTCCGCCTCCTTGAAGTCATCCTGGCCCGCCTGGAAAAGCTTGAGCTGCGAGGCGCTCAAGCCGGGCAACGGATCGCCGGCGCCCGCGGCGCCCGGCCGAACTCCGGGATCACGGGCAGGGGAATCAGCCCTCAAGCCCGCCACCGGACTGAGCAGCAGCGCGCACAACGCCACGAGCAGGAGCACCTTGGCCCTCGTCAATTGGAACTCTCCTCTCCCTGGAGTGCGGACTCTGGGACGTCGATGTCCATGGCGCGGCCATTCATCGCAGGGCGCGGTGCATTCATGGGCGCGGCCGAAGGTGAGGCAGAAGCGAAGCGCATGCCAGCGCCGCTCCGATGCGAGCGACGCGGATTCGTGGACTTTTTCCAACCGGGGAAAAATGAACGCGTCACGAGCGAGGGCAGGTGTCAGGGGTGACTGTCATGAGCGCGACGTTATGTCTGGTGATCGGCGAAACCCGATCGGGAAACTTTCCAGGCGCCCTTATCCCTCGGGCACTAGCATCGCATGGATCTCGTCGTCGTCGACGCGCGGGCCAAAGAGACAGCGCGCGCAGGGCGCCTCGCCCAGGCACACGGGGCAGTCATCGAGAAATCTACACAACGAGCCGCAACGCGGGCAGCCGGTGATCCGCACGATGATCGCGTCTTCATACGTTGCCTCGGGCAACGCGGCGGCCGGGCTCAAGTCGTTGAGGGCCATGACGGGGTCTCCATTCCACTGTCCGTCTCGCTAGGCCAGCAACATCCTTGTGAGCAATGCCACCACGACCGCGGTCACGAAGGCCATCCAGTCCCTCATGGGTCGCCCTCCCTCAGCTTCACTACCCTTGGCAGATATCGACTCGCCCCGGGGGCGAGGAATTGGTGAAAATTGCATGTGGCGAGCCAAGGAAGAGACTGCAGGAAGAACAATGCTTTGCACGTCGTTTCGCGCGTCTCGATTAGGCAAATGTAAGCTTTTCCGACTCGAGACCTGGAAAGGACGGGCCGAGCGCGCCGTCATCGGCCATCCCACGCTCACCGGTAGAGGTCGATGAGCTCCTGGAGCGTGAGGGCGGCCGTCTGGGCATAGTCGCGGGGATGGCGAGCGTAGATATTGACGATGGTGGTCCCGAACGGGATCTCCCGGGTCTGCAGCGCGATCGCCTCGCACAATCCCAGGCCGTCTCC
>VAYJ01000158.1:1418-6269 GCA_005888465.1 Actinomycetota bacterium | reverse complement strand
ACCCCGACACCATGCGCACGCCCGACGGCAGGATCGCCTTCGCTTGCTCGGCGGCGGAGCCCTCCCACGGGGTCACGACCTGCCACGCCGGCCGGCCGACTGCCGTCGCGAGCGGCGAGGTCGCGTCGCACACGACCGCGTCCGGGCGCACGTGGTCACGGATCGAACGATAGATCTCGGCCTGCCCCGCGAAGGGCACGGTCACGAGCACCACATCCGATCCGGCGGTGGCTGCGTCATTTGAGGTCCCCCTGATCGGCGCGTCAGCGCCGGCGATGTCGCGTGCCTTCTGGGCGGCCGCTTCACCCTTCTCGTGGACCCGCGAGCCGATGACGACCTCGACGCCGGCCCGCCCGAGACGTACGGCGAGGCCGAAGCCCTCCTCTCCGGTCCCCCCGATGATCGCGACGCCCACTCAGCCGCCGCCGCCGACGTCGTCCAGCTCCTCGTCCAGCGCCGGGCGCGCGAGGTGGCCGCGCTCGTCCTCGATGATCTGCCAGAGCTCCTGTGCCCAGTCGCGGACGTGTGGCCACATCCGCCAGAAGTTCTCCTTCGTCGTCTCGCCGAACGCGCGCTCGGCGTCGACGGGCGTGGTCTTGTCGGACGTGTAGTCGAGCACGAAGACCGCGGTCCCGAACCCGTACTCGAGCTGATCCTGCTGATCCATCGCTGCCCCCTCGATCCGGCATTATCGCCCGGGATGGTACTCGCCGAAGACCTGCCTGAGCGCGTCCGAGACCTCGCCGAGCGTCGCCCCCGCGCGAAGCGCCTCCCGCATCGGAGGCAGGAGGTTCGCGGTGCCAGCGGCCGTCTCGATCACCGCCCGTATGCTCGCCTCAACCGCCTGCTGATCCCGACTCGCCCGGTGGGCGCGCACGCGATCCCTTTGCGCGGTCACCTCGGCCTCGTCGATCCGCTGGATCTCGGGGCGCTCCTCGGTTTGCGACGCGTACCGGTTCACGCCGACCACCACGCGCTCGCCCGACTCGACGGCCTGCTGCGCGCGGAACGCGGACTCGGCGATCTCGTCCTGGATCCAGCCCGCCTCGATCGCCGGGACGGCGCCGCCCATCGCGTCGATCTTCTCGATGAGCTCAAGCGCGCGCCTTTCGATCTCGCTCGTCAGCGCCTCGACGAAGTAGGACCCGCCGAGCGGATCCACCGTGTCGGCGACGCCGGTCTCGTACCCCAGCACTTGCTGCGTGCGAAGCGCAATCCGCACCGCGTGCTCGGTGGGGAGCGCGAGCGCTTCGTCGAACGAGTTCGTGTGCAGCGATTGCGTCCCGCCTAGGACCGCCGCGAGCGCCTCGTACGCCGTGCGGACGATGTTGTTCTCCGGCTGCTGCGCGGTAAGGGTGACGCCGCCGGTCTGCGTGTGGAACCGGAGCATCGCGCTTCGTGGGTCCGCGGCGCCGAACCGTTCGGCCACGATCCGCGCCCACAGCCGCCGAGCGGCGCGGAACTTCGCGGCCTCCTCGAAGAAGCTCATGTGGCACGCGAAGAAGAACGAGATCCGCGGCGCGAACTCGTCGATCGCGAGGCCGGCGTCGAGCGCCGCGTGCACGTACGCGATCGCGTCGGCCAGCGTGAACGCGACCTCCTGCACGGCCGTGCACCCTGCCTCGCGCATGTGATAGCCGGAGACCGAGATCGTGTTCCACGACGGGAGCCGCTCGCTGCAGTAGGCGAACAGGTCGGTGATCAGGCGCATCGAGGGCCCGGGCGGGTAGATGTACGTGCCCCGCGCCGCGTACTCCTTCAGGATGTCGTTCTGCACTGTGCCGCCGAGCTGCTCCGGCGCCACGCCCTGCTCCTCGGCCACGAGCTCGTAGAGCAGCAGGAGGATCGCCGCCGTTGCGTTGATCGTCATCGAGGTCGTGACGCGGTCAAGGGGGATGTCCTGCAGGAGCCGGCGCATGTCCTGGATCGAGTCGATCGCGACGCCGGTCTTGCCGACCTCGGCCTCGGCGCGCGGATGGTCGGAGTCGTAGCCCATCTGCGTGGGCAGGTCGAACGCGATCGAGAGGCCCGTCTGGCCGTGGTCCAGGAGGTAACGGAAGCGCGCGTTCGTCTCCGCCGCGGCCCCCATGCCCGAGTACTGGCGCATGGTCCACAGGCGCCCGCGGTACATCGTGGGGTAGATGCCGCGGGTAAAAGGCGGCGCGCCCGGCTCGCCCAGGTCCCGTTCGGCGTCGACCCCGGCGGCGTCGGCGGGCCCGTAGATCGGCCTGATCTCGATCCCGGAATCCGTCGCGCGCCGGTCGGCGTCCATGCGGGCTAGCGTAGCGAGTCGGACGCGGCGGAGAGGTGGGCGAGCACCTCGTCGTGCATGAGACCGTTCGTGCTCACGGCGCTCCCCCCGTCCACGCGGTTCGCGCCCGTGATGTCGCTGAACCGGCCCCCCGCCTCCTCGACGATCACCTGCACGGCGGCGAGGTCCCAGATGCTCACCTCGAGCTCGGCGGCGACGTCGGCCGACCCCTCCGCCACCAAGAGGTGCATCCAGAAGTCGCCGAACCCGCGCGTTCGCCAACAGCGGTTCGCCACCGCGATGAACCGGTCGAGCAGGCCCGCGCGGCGCCAGCCGCTCAAGCCCCCGTAGGCGAGCTGGGCGTCCTCGAGCCGGGAGACCTTCGAGACGTGGATCGGGCGGCCGTCCGCGAAGGCGCCCAGGCCGCGGCTCGCCCACCACCGTCGGCCCCCGAGGGCTGGGGCCGACGCCAGGCCGGTCTGGATGCGGCCGTCGCGCTCGAGCGCGATCAACGTCGCGTAGACGGGGATCCCGCGCACGTAGCTCTTCGTCCCGTCGATCGGATCGACGATCCACCTCGCGGGCGCGCCCTCGCCCGCGTCGGCGCCGAACTCCTCCCCCACGACATGCTCGCCCGGCCGGGCGGTCGCCAGCCGGTCGCGGATCGCGCGCTCCACGGCCCGGTCGGCTTCGGTGACTGGGGTGAGGTCCGGCTTGGTGTCGACCACCAGGTCCTCGGCCCGGAAACGAGCGAGCGAGATCGCGTCCGCCAGGTCCGCAAGCTCGTGCGCGAGCGCGAGGTCGTCGTCGCCGGGTGCCACGGGCGCGAGCCTACCGGTCCGCCGACTATCCTGGGGCGCATGGACATCACGAACCCAAAGGTCGAGGACTACATCCGCAATCTGCTCGCCCGCCACGACGAGAACGTGCTCCTGGAGATGGAGGCCGAGGGCAAGGAACGCAACTTCCCGATCATCGGGCGGATGGTCGGCGTTGCCGTGGAGCTCCTCGCGCGGGCGATCGGCGCGCGGCGAGTGTTCGAGCTGGGGTCGGGGTACGGCTACTCCGGGTACTGGTTCTCCCGAGCCGTCGGGCCGGACGGCGAGCTGCACCTCACCGACGGCGACCCGGAGAACGAGCGCAAGGCGCTGGACTACCTCGGGCGAGCCGGCCTCGCCGGGCCGGTGCAGTTCCACGTCGGTGAGGCAGTCGCGGCGCTCGGCGAGGCGAAGGGCACGTTCGACATCGTGTACTGCGACATCGACAAGGACGGCTACCCCGGCGCGTGGCGTGCCGCCCGCGGCCGGATCCGCACCGGAGGGCTCTTCATCTGCGACAACACCCTGTGGTCCGGGCGGGTCACCGGCGACCCGGACATCGAGGACACGCGGCCCGAGCTCACCGCCGCGATCGACGAGATGAACCGGGCAATCGCGGGCGACCCCGGCTTCGTCGCGACGATCCTTCCCATCCGCGACGGAGTCATGGTGGCGCTCCGGCTCGGCTGATCGTGCCTTTGCTAGACTCCCGCCCGCCCATGGCGAAACGGACCTCCGCGTTCGGCCGTCTCTATCGGGGCAGCGAGGGCCAGTGGTCCTGGATCGCCCATCGCGTCACCGGCGTCGCCATCATCCTGTTCCTGTTCGCGCACATCATCGACACCGCGCTCGTGGGCTGGGGCCCGAACGCCTACAACCGCGTCGTCAACGTCTACAAGAACCCGATCGTCGGGCTGCTCGAGCTCGGCCTGGTGGCCGCGGTCATCTACCACGCGCTGAACGGCCTGCGGATCATGGCCATCGACTTCTGGCCGAAGCTCGTGGATCGCAACCGCCAGCTGATCTACGCGACGATGACGATCTATCTCGCGGGGATGGCGCCGATCGCGGTGATCATGATTGGACACATCCTCAAGGAGCACTTCTGATGGCGGTTCGCACGCGGGACGGCGCCGCGCCACCGGCCCGATCGGGCGAGCCCGCGCGGCTGCGGGGCGCCAGGCCCCGCCCGCCCGGCCGCGGCGCCGAGTTCTGGTGGTGGGCGTTCATGCGCGTCTCGGGGCTCGTGCTCGTGGTCCTGGTCATCGGGCACGTCCTCATCATGCACGTGTTCGGCGGCGGGATCGACCGCGTCAACTTCCAGTTCGTCGCGGTGCGCTGGCAGAACCCGTTCTGGCGAACGTGGGACTGGTTGATCCTCTCGCTCGCGACGGTCCACGGGATCAACGGCCTGCGCGTGATCATCCTCGACTACGTCCGCCGCCCCGGCGCGCGGATCGCAGTGACGTGGCTCTTCTACATCGTTGGGATCCTCCTGTTCGCGCTGGGCTCGATCGTCGTGTTCACCTTCGACCCCAGCAAGTGGCACGCGTGAGCACCGTCCACACCTACGACGTCGTCATCGTCGGTGCGGGGGGCGCAGGGCTCCGCGCCGCGATCGAGGCATCCGACCGCGCGAAGACGTGCGTGATCTCGAAGCTCTACCCCACCCGCTCGCACACCGGCACGGCTCAGGGCGGCATGTGCGCGGCCCTCGGCAACCTCGAGGAGGACTACCCCGAGTGGCACGCGTTCGACACGATCAAGGGCGGCGACTACCTG
>VAYJ01000158.1:0-1375 GCA_005888465.1 Actinomycetota bacterium | reverse complement strand
GCAAGATCGACCAACGGCGCTTCGGCGGCCACACCCGCAACCACGGCGAGGCGCCGGTGCGCCGCGCGTGCTTCGCCGCCGACCGCACCGGCCACATGATCCTGCAGACGCTCTACCAGCAGTGCATCAAGCGCGACGTGCGGTTCTTCAACGAGTTCTACGTGCTCGACCTGCTGCGCGCAGAGGACGGGCGGTGCGCGGGCGTCGTCGCGTACGAGCTCGCGAACGGCGCGCTGCACGTCTTCCGCGCGAAGTCCGTGCTGTTCGCGACCGGGGGCTACGGCCGCATGTTCAAGGTCACGTCGAACGCGCACACGCTCACCGGCGACGGCATGGCCGTGTGCTACCGGCGGGGCATCCCCCTCGAGGACATGGAGATGTTCCAGTTTCACCCGACCGGCATCTACAAGATGGGCATCCTGCTCTCGGAGGCGGTCCGGGGCGAGGGCGGGATCCTCATCAACGGCGAGGGCGAGCGCTTCATGGAACGGTACGCGCCGACCGTCAAGGACCTGGCGCCGAGGGACATGGTGAGCCGCGCGATCTACCAGGAGATCAAGGAGGGGCGCGGCGTCGACGGCAAGGACTACGTCTACCTGGACGTGCGCCACCTCGACCCCGACATCATCGAGCGCAAGCTCCCGGACGTGACGGAGTTCGCCCGCGTCTACCTGGGAGTGGAGCCGCTCACCGACCCCGTCCCCATCCAGCCGACCGCCCACTACGGCATGGGCGGGATCCCGACCACGGTCGACGCGCAGGTCGTGGACGGTCCGGACGAGCAACCGGTCCCCGGCGTCTACGCGGCCGGTGAGTGCGCGTGCGTGTCGGTCCACGGCGCGAACCGCCTGGGGACGAACTCGCTCCTGGACATCGTGGTGTTCGGACGCCGGGGCGGTCTGCATGCGGCGGAGCACGCCGCAGCCGTCGACCACGCCCCGCTCCCCGAGCAACCCGAGTCGTCAACGGAGACGATGCTCCACGGCTTGCTCTCCGGGACGGGCGGCGATTCCATCGCGGACGTCCGCGCCGACCTGCAGGAGGAGATGTTCGGCCTGGCAGGGGTGGTCCGCAACGAACCGGGGCTCCGGAAGCTCCAGGGGAACCTCGCCGCGCTCCGGAGCCGGTACGGCAACTCGGTCGTCATGGACAAGGGTCACGTCTACAACACCGACCTGATGGAGGCGGTCGAGCTGGGATTCCTGCTCGACTGCGCCGACTGCCTGGTCGCGGCCGCCCTCGCCCGCGACGAGAGCCGGGGTGCGCACTACCGCGAGGATCACCCCCTGCGCGACGACGATCACTGGCTGAAGCACTCGCTCGCCTACCGGCAGGACGATGGAACCGTGCGTCTCGACTACAAGGACGTGAAGCT
>VAYJ01000154.1 GCA_005888465.1 Actinomycetota bacterium | reverse complement strand
CAACGCGTTCGGGGATTCGCTCGCCGACACCAGCGGCGACGGCGTCGCCGTCCCCGGGCTCACGCACGGCTCGGTCGTGATCGCCGCGATCACGAGCTGCACGAACACCTCCAACCCGTCGGTGATGGTCGCGGCAGGGCTCCTGGCGAAGAGGGCCGTCGAAGCAGGGCTCATGACGCCGCCCTGGGTGAAGACGAGCCTCGCCCCCGGGTCCCGCGTCGTCACGGACTACCTCGACCGCGCCGGTCTGACGCCCTACCTCGACAAGCTCGGGTTCGCACTCGTCGGGTACGGGTGCACGACCTGCATCGGGAACTCCGGCCCGCTCCCGGATGACGTCGCGCGCGAGGTGCAGGAGCGAGGCCTGGTCGTGGTCGCCGTCCTGTCGGGCAACCGGAACTTCGAGGGCCGCATCCACCCGCAGGTGCAGGGGAGCTACCTCGCCTCGCCGCCGCTCGTCGTCGCCTACGGCTTGGCCGGCCGCATCCACCTCGACCTCGGCAGCGATCCGATCGGCACGTCCCCCGACGGCACGCCCGTGTACCTGCGGGACCTCTGGCCGTCGGCCCAGGAGGTGCGCGAGGTGATCGCCGACGCCCTGGACCCCGGGCAGTTCGAGGAGGAATACGAGCGGATCTTCGCCGGCGACGAGCACTGGCGGGACCTCCCCTCACCGACCGGGCCGATGTTCGCGTGGGATCCCGAATCCACGTACGTGCGCGAGCCGCCGTTCTTCGGCGACCTCCAGCCGGCGCCGCCCGCCCCCACCGACATCGAGGGAGCGCGCGCGCTGGTCGTGCTGGGCGACTCGATCACGACCGACCACATCTCGCCGGCGGGATCGATCGCGCTGAACTCCGCGGCCGCGAAGTACCTCCTCGATCACGGGGTCCGGCAGGTGGACTTCAACAGCTACGGCGCCCGGCGCGGCAACTACGAGGTCATGGTGCGCGGCACGTTCGCCAACGTGCGTTTGCGCAACCAGCTCGTCCGCGGCGACGAGGGCCCGTGGACGCTGCACCTGCCCGACGGCGAACGAACGACGATCTACGAGGCCGCACTCCGGTATCAGGCCGAGGGGACGCCGCTCCTGGTGATCGCGGGCAAGGAGTACGGCTCGGGGAGCTCGCGCGACTGGGCCGCGAAGGGACCGGCGCTCCTCGGGATCCGGGCCGTCGTCGCGGAGAGCTTCGAGCGCATCCACCGGAGCAACCTGGTCGGTATGGGGATCCTGCCGATCCAGTTCCGAGCGGGGGACACGGCGTCGACGCTGGGTCTCACCGGCCGCGAGTCCTTCTCGATCCGCGGTCTCTCGGCCGGCGTCGAGCCGCACCAAGAGGTCACGGTCGAGGTCCGTCGAGAGGACGGCTCCACGTTCGCCTTCACCGCCCTCGCGCGGATCGACGGGCCCGCCGACGCCGCCACGTACCGGGCCGGCGGCATCTTGCCCCTGGTGCTCCGGCCGCTCATCGCGCATGCGTGAGCTGGTCGCGGACCTGTCGAACTGGCGCGCGATCGCGGTCGACGGGACCGACGCGCCGACCTGGCTGAACGACCTCGTCTCGGCCGACATCGCGAGGCTCCGGCCCGGAGAGGCAACCAGGTCCCTGCTGCTCTCTCCCACCGGGCGAGTGCGCGCCGAGTTCACGGTCGCGCGAACGCGCGACGGCTGGCTCCTGCTCCAGGATCCCGCACAGGTGAACCGGATCGATGCGCTGCTGACCCCGTACGTGCTGTCCTCGGACGTGGCGCTCATGGATCGAACCGGGCAACTCGCGATCTTTGCGTTCCCCAAGCTCACGACAGCACCCGAGCACGAGGGGACGTGGGCATCGGCTCTCTCGTGCCTCGGCGCAGGAATCGATCTCTTTGCGCCGGTGAACCGGCACGACTCGCTCGTGGCCGAGCTCACGGAGGACTTCGCGCTTGCCGACGCGGACGACCTGGAGGCGTGGCGGGTCGATGCGGCCATTCCCCGGTTCGGGAGGGACGCGACCGAGGACGACCTTCCGCAGGAGTGCGGGCTCGCGTCAGCCGTGTCCTTCGAGAAAGGCTGTTACCTCGGCCAGGAGGCGGTCGCGAAGGTCCGCAACCTCGGCCACCCGCGCCGCGTCCTGCTCGCACTTGAAACGACCGCGCCGGTCTCACCCGGAGACGCCGTCTGCGCGAACGGATCGGAGGTCGGGACCGTCACCAGCGCGGCCCGCGGCGCGGACAGGTTCGTGCTCCTCGCGAAGGTTCGATGGGACGCTCGGGACCAGCCTTTGCGGACGGTAACCGGCGCCGAGCTCACGCCTCGGTGGAGATGACTGGGAGGACGATCCACTGCCGACCTCAACTGCCCACCCTGACTCGTCACTGACGACACTAACGATCCAGAGAGCGGGGTAAGGTAAGGAAGTTGGATCGAGTCGAGCGACCGATCCCGGAAAGGAGACATCGATGTTGGACCTCAACACCGTCATGATCGGCTCCGACGACCCCAGGACCCTGAGCGACTTCTACACAAAGGTGCTCGGGAAGCCCACATGGGAAGACAGTGCCTACGTGGGCTGGCAGGCCGGGACCGCGTGGCTGATGATCGGCGCCCACTCCGAGGTGAAGGGACGTAACGAGATGCCCGGCCGGATCATGGTGAACTTCGAGACGCCTGACGTGAAGGGCGAGTTCGAGCGGATCAAGGGCCTGGGCGCAGCGGTCCAGCAGAAGCCGTACCAGCCGGGCGGCGCCGACGCGCCGGAGATGTGGATCGCCACGTTTGAAGACCCTGATGGGAACTACTTCCAGCTCGCCTCGCCGATGCCGGCGCAGTAGATCCGATCCGGGCCCGGAGGCTCGTGGAGATGACCGGATTCGAACCGGCGACCCCCTGCGTGCAAAGCAGGTGCTCTACCACTGAGCTACATCCCCGATCCGAATGATACGTGGCGTCACCCGTGGTGACGGCGTCCGGCGGCTTCCCGGCCGGCTGGTCGACGGTCGACACCACAAGCATCACGCTGTACACCTGGACGGTCATCGCGTGACCGACCGTGAGCTGAGGGTCGTCCCTCAGCTCACGGTGTCACGGTGATCGTCACCGGGGTCGAGTACCCGGAGGCGGATCCATTCGCGGTATTCCGCAGCCTGGCCTCGAACTGGTAGGTGCCGGTTCCCTCGTCCGGTGTGAAAGACGTCGTCTTCAGGGTCGTCCCGGTGAGGAGCGGAACGAACCCTCCGCCCGTGGGGCGGGAGATCTGCACGTCGTACACGTATCCCGAGGGCGTCGGCCCGGTCGACCAGGTGATGGTGAACACCGTGGTCTGCGTCCCAGTCAATGGAGCGGCGGTCGTCGGCACGCTCACCGTTCCGGTCATGGCCGGATGGATGTCGCAGAAGTACGGGTAGCTGCCGGCGGCCACGAACTGGAAAGCGAACGAGCTGCCGGCGGACTTCGTGCTCGAGTCGTACAGGCCCATGCCCGAATTGTCGGTGACGGTGTGGTCGCTGGGCCCGGTGAAGGTCCACAGCACCGAGCCGCCCTGCTTGGGCTTGGCGACGGCCGGTTGGAAGGCGAAGTCGACCACGTTGACGACGAACGAAACGGCCTCCCAATCCGGCGCCGTATCGTTGGCAGCCAGGTTGTTGGTCAGGTTCGTCTGGCCGCTCCCGTCGGTGGCGCTCATCGAGTAGAGCTCGTTGACGCACGTCCCGCCCGCCTCGCAGGTCGGCTGGTTCGGATCGTCGCGGTCGCTCTGGAAGACGATGGTCTTGGCGTTGGGTGACCATGCCGGTCGCGTGTCGTCGAACGTATTCGTCGTGAGGCGGGCCTGGCCGGTGCCGGTGGAGGTCATCTTGTAGATCTCGTGGGTGAGCGTGCCGCTGAACGGCGTTGCCGGCGGGTTGTTGGCATTGCACGGGGCGAACGCCGACTCCTCAAGGTCTGGGTTCCCGAGCGGCCCCCAGAACGTGCTGGACGTGATGACTCCCCCGGACGAGGTCTGCAGGCCGATATCCGTGGTGGTCTCCCCCGGCGTCAGCATGGCATCCCCGAGCCCGATGAACTGGCTCCCCGGGAACTTGAGGATCTTGTTGTCTTCGTCCATCGCCACGAAGAACCCGTTCGACGTCTGGCCGAAGTTGCACGGCGCGCTGGGGACGGCCAAGGCCTGCTCCACGCTGCTCCAGCTGGGTCCAGCGGAAAAGGTCCCGTCGGGTGCGATCGCGTAGACGATGTTGTCGAACTTGGATGCGGAGAGCAGGTCGCCACCGTACGGGGCGAACGAGAGCGGCGCGACGTCGGACCCCTCAAGCTCGGAGGTGGCTCCGGAAAGGTCGGCCAGGACGCTCCATGCGCCGGTGGCGTCGACGGTGTAGGCCTTCGACGTCTGCCCGCCGACGACGATCATCTTGTAGCCGAACGATCCCACCTGGTCGAACGTGATGAAGTTGTTGGAGTTGGGGAGAGCGGGAATGGTGGCGAAGGTCGTGATGGACTTATCCGTCGGATTGATCTGCAGGATGTTCTGCCGAACGGTGACGTAGATGTAGCCGGCGGTGAAGCCTCCCAGCCCCGGGGAGACCGCGATGTACCGCTCGAGCTGGGCGTTCCCGGTCGGCGGAAGCGAGACGTAGGTGGACACCACGCAGGACGGACTGACCGAAAGTACCTTGTCTTTGGTCTCCTGGGTCACCAGCATCGCCGTGTCGGTGAAGGCGATGGCGACCGGTCGGTTGACGGCCGCGCAGAACGAAGGGCCCGGCACGGGGTTGTCCCGGCCGCTCTCGAACACGAGGTTCTTGTTGTCGGGGGACCAGTTGGGATTGCTGTCGCTCCCTGTGGTGGTCAGCTGCAGCAGGCCGGTGCCGTCCTTCTGGACCGTGTAGACATTGGTCTTTCCGTCTCCCAGCCGGTTGGTGCTGTCGAAAGCCAGGCTCATGCCACCTGGCGACCACGAGGGATTGGCGTCGACGAACGTCGGCGTGTTCGGTGTGAGGTCGAGCAGGAC
>VAYJ01000068.1:16612-24702 GCA_005888465.1 Actinomycetota bacterium | reverse complement strand
CATGTTCCCTCCGGGCTTTCTCGACCGCGCGAAAATGGGTTTCAGCCTTCCGATCGATGAGTGGCTGCGCACCGAGCTCCGGCCCATGGTGCAGGAACGGGTGCTGGGTTCGGCGCTCACGGACCTGGGGATCGTCAACCGCGGGGCGGTACGGACGCTGATTCAAGAGCACGACCACGGAAGGAGCCATGGAGCGATCCTGTGGAATCTCCTCATGCTAGGGGAGTGGTTCGAACAGTACGGGGGACGGGCCCAGTGGGCGCGCGAATCTCAGGGCGGCTAAGGCAACGGCCGTGAAGAAGGAGAGGCGGTTGATCGTCAGCGCAGAGTGGTGACCGTCTCCGTGGCCGTCCCCACATTACCGAACGGGTCCCGGGCGCTTATGCGAACGTGATACACCCGGCTGGGCAGGAGGTCCGCCAGTTCGTAGGTGAAACGCCGGGTGTAGAAGTAGCGACGGTGCTGATTGAGCTTGTCGTCGCCAGGGTCGGGCCACTCGATGTAGGGGACCAGGTTGCCGTACTCCGGCGTGAGGCCATACTCTATCTGCCACAGTGCGATGTCGTCCGCCTGCTCGGGCGTGGCGCCGGCAAGCTGCGCGCTCACCAGGACGCGCTGACCACCACTGGGCGAGCGGAGCGCAACTAGCGTGAGTCGCTCGATCGCGGGGGGGCTTTCGTCGGGACGCTTGGCACGGGTCCGAAAGGGCGCGTACAGGGGGTCGCCGAAGATGACTGTGTTCCATCGTGTGTTGAACGGGATCGCGGAGTAGAAGGCCTCGGCCACGTCATGGCCGCTGGATAGGGCGGCGAACGCGCTCGCCATGAAAGGCACGCCGGCAGACGTGGGTTCGCTCACGGCACCAGCCGTCGCGGTGATGCCGCGCCGCATGGCGGCCCGGGCCCAGACTACGGAGCCGCTGTCCATGTGCGAGCCAACCGCGCCCACACGGAATTGGTAGACATCATGGTACTGCGCCAGCCCGTAATAGCCGTAGTAGAAGGTGACATCGGTCAGCGGAAAGCCGGTGGGTTGCCGCCACATCACCGTGTCGCGCGGGCGGAACCCGTCGACCGTCGAGAGCTTTAGGGTGTTCTGCGAAGTGAGCGTGAGGACTTTCGCCCGCCCGCCGCCCGCGGACTCGACCATCTCGCCAGCCGGGAAGTAGACTGCCGGGGCTGGATCGCCGTTCGAGACCAGGGTGACGAGGCGGGTCGTCGGATCGACACGCTCGATCAGGCCGCCGACCGTCGCCCCGTGGAGCGGCGCCGCGGGGTCTTTCGGATCCCGACTTCCGATCTCAGCTTCGGCATTGTCCATGCGCACGTCCCACGGTGGGCCTTGGTACCAGGGCTGTGGCCGGTTGGCCAGCGCGAAGACTGATGTCTTTAGCAGGCCCTTGAACCAAAGGGCGGCGGTGAGCAGTGATGGCCGGTGGCCGGCACCGGTTCCGCCATCGTGATCGAGCCAGACGCGACCATAGTACGGATGTGCTGGGTGCCCGGTGAAGTTCTGGAGGTAACGCTCGGCATAGAGCGCCTTGTCGACGAGGCTCAGGGTGGTCTCGAGGGTCTCGCCGCCGAGATGAGTGACGAGATAGCTCTGGCGGCGCGCGGGGGAGGCCATGCGTAGCCTCTTGAAGGAGCTCGTCTGCTCGGGGCGATCGAAGGCGCCGCGCATCCAGGGCAGCGCGATGTCACCCAGAACGGTGCCGAGCGCCCCGCTTCCGGGCGCGGCCGACGCGCCGTTGCGCGGGCCAGGTTTGCCTGTGACGCGGTCGAACCCCGCGTCGAAGTTCTCCTCGAGGTTCACGAGCCAGCCCGTCAAGGCGCGGCTGCGGGCGTCGTGCTCGGCGGGTTGCCACACGGGGGCATGCCGTAGCACGTGACGATGTAATGGATGTGCGTTCCGCGCGTGGCTAACTCGGCGAGCCGCTGTCGGGTCGGGACCAGGACCCGCCGAAAGAAGTCCGGATACGCGAGATTGTCGGGCTTGCTTTGGCGCTCGGTCACGGCCAGGCCCAGCAGGTGCTCCCTCGGGATTCCGCGTCGGGCCGCATAGTACTCGGCGACGTCCTGGGAGTCCGACCGGTAGTTGCCGTCCTCGTCTGGCCACCTCGCGTTGAAGAGGACCAAGACCTCCTGCGGAGTCACCCACTCTTGGGGTGCCCCCGTTTGGGCGTTGCTCCCGACGGCTCGAACGAACCAGACGGCGAGGATCAGCCCGATAACGGTCAGAAGCGGACGCACTGGGAGGCTCACCAGCGGACTATATAATGGACTACCGGTACAGGAGCCCGATCCCGTAGGCGAGCGGCTCTCCCACGATATCCCGGGTCCGATGGTGCGCCTTGAGTTCGTGCCACAGCGTACGGACCCCGTACTCCGGCCTAGTGATGGCGATGTCGTGAAAGCCGATCATGCCACCCGCGCGGACCAGCGGAGAATACATGTCGTAGTCGGCGCGGACGCCGCGCTCCGTGTGATCTGCGTCGATGAACAGGAAATCGGCACTGTGACCCTGCAAATAGGTCTTGGTCAGTTCAAGGGTCTTTGGATCGTGCGAATCGCCACGGATCAGGTGCAACGTCTGCCCCGGCAGCGGGAGTTTCCGGAACAGTGGGACGCGCAGATAGGACGAGCCGCCCCCGAATTCCCCGCCGGGCAAGTCGATTGTGACGATGGTGGCTTCTGGATCGGCGACTCGTGACCAGAGGAGCAGCGTGCCCCCCCCCGCGGTGCCAACTTCCACTATGTACTTCGGCCGCAACTCGCGAACCTCGCGAAGAGCCTCGAGGATCTCACTCCGAATCTGGACAGGCTCAAAAAACCCACCGGCGAAGTCAAAGACTTCATCGACCACGTGCTCGAGTGACTGTCGTCGCAGGTCGAGGTTGCGGATCCGATGCAAGCCGACCCAGGCGGACGTATAGCGCCTCAAACGCCAGAGCAACGTCAGGACTGACAAGGGTTCACCCGAACGTACGCTGCAGCCCTTGCTCGATGCCCACGGCGGGCGTCCAACCGAGAATCTCGCGGGCCTGTGACAGATCGAATGGCGCCAGTGGTCTCAGCGACCGGATGCGGTAGCGGGTCAGCGGGACGTCACGTTTCAAGACAGCCCCGAGCACTTCGATGCCGATCGCCACGAGCGTCAGAAGCGGCACCGGCACATGGCGGACTTTGACACCCTTGAGCCGGCGCAGATACTCGTTCTGGGTAATCTGTCGCGGGTCGACGACGTTCACGATCCGCCCTATGGCGCGGTCGGAAGCCGCGGCCCGGAGTAGCGCGTCGACCACATCGTCACGATAGACCAGCGGCAGGGCGCGCCGCCCGTTGCCGGCGACGATCCACTGGCCGCCAATCGCGATGACACCGTTCGGTGTCACGTGTTCAGCGCCGGGACCGAAGATCTGGCCCGGTCGAATGATGACCGCCGGCAATCCGCGCTCCCGCATCGCCTCGAGGACCATATGCTCGGCCTCCAGCTTTGTCTTGCTGTAGGCGCCCCGCCGGTTTGGAAATGGCTCGTAGGGCGACGTCTCGCTCACCGGGACGCTATCTGCGTGACCGGCGTGATCCAAGACGCTCAGCGAACTGACATATACGAGCCGGCTCACCTTGTGCTGAAGGCAGGCCTCAATCACGTTGCGGGTTCCCCAGATCGTGCCCTGCTCGAATTCCTCCTTACTGCCCTTCATGGCGGCGCCCAAGTGATAGACGATCTCGACGCCCTCGACGGCGCGATGGACGATATCGGGCTCGCCCAGGCTGCCGTAAAGAATCGAGACGTGCCCGCCGCGATCGGTCGGATCGGCGGCCGTGCTCGGCCGTGGAGGACGCCGCAACAGCAGCCGGATCGGTTCGCCGGTCTGCTGCAGGCGCTCGACGAGGGCGCTACCGAGAAACCCTGCACCGCCCGTGACCAGAATTCTCGCCGCGCGCAGCGGCCGGTTTAGCTCCGCCGTCAGACGCGCCTCCTTCTCACGATCGGCCCTTTCGGAGGCTGAGGCAATCCAGGCCACCACGCGCCGTCCCGCCTCCGGCGCGACCGGCACTGGTGTTTTTTGGTTCAGGGCGATATGAAATGCCTGTACCCCCTGATAGATCCCGGGCGACGCCTTCAGGGAGCCGGTCAGAAACCGGAGCAAGTTTAGTGGGATTTGCGCAGAGCGCCGTAACGCATTCTGCCAGCCGTTGATGACGAGGCCTATCTGCTTCGGCCCGGGTAGGGTCCGATGGATTTCGCATGTCTGTAGGAGTCGATCCACTCGGATCATCCCCCGCGTGCCATGGATCAACACCTCGCTCTGCATCGGGCGCGTGTTCCAGGAGAGATAAAGATACCCGGTGCCGCGCTCGCACTCGGCAAGCACGCGCCATTCGTCGAAGGTGAGCAGCGGGTCGCGCCCCGATTCGTAGTGGCGGACGTAGAGGTCACGCACCGGGCCGAGGAAGCTGTCGAGCAGGTACAGCCCATGGACCCCCAGATCGCGAAATGGATAGGAACCCTGACGAAAGGAGGCAGGCAACGGGCCACCCGCATAGTGAGGATAATCCGAGCTGCGGATGAAGTGAACAGCCGCTACTTCACCGCAGGCACCCGCCCGCACAAGATCCATGGCCCGCACCATGACCGGATCGAAGAGGTCGGAGTGGTTGACCGAGAGCATCAGGCCCTTCTCGCGTGCCTTCGCGATCATCCGATCGCATTCCTCGGGAGACTCTGCCATGGGCTTCTCGACGAAGACGTGACATCCCATGTCGAGCGCAGCCAGGGCCAGCGCGCAATGCGAGGCCGGCGGCGTCAGGACATGGATCACGTCGGGTTTCGCCGCCGCCATGGCATCGAGGGTAGGGTACACGTCAGCCACGGCGAACCTTCGCGCCATGGCTCGGGCCCTTGCTTGATCGCGGTCACAAATCCCGACCACGCGGATGAAGGGAAGGTCCTTCAACGCACGCAGATGATGCGCACTCACGTATCCCGCGCCGACGATCGCCACGCGTGTCGGCGCATCCGGTTTCCCCGACGAGGTTCTAGGCTGGTCGGTGACCAAGCTTCACTCCTTGGGCCGTCGCTATCGGACCGCCCGACACGGGCTCCCCGTACAAAGTCACGGAGATATTAGCGCAGTGCCCGCATGCTACACTTCGAATGTTTCCCTCGTATGATCACGACGAATATCGGTGGTCTCGAACGTGTTGCTTCGGCAGGGGTCACGGTCCGGTCGTATTCAGCCTCATTGATCTCGAATCGCTGGCTCCGGAACCTGCGGCTGTACTGGAGTGCCCGCCGGTCCGATCATCTCGTGATTCATTTCGACTTCCGAGACGTCGCGTTCTTCGCGGTGTTGTTCACGCTCTTCCCAGGGAGACGGTGCCGGCTGACCACGCTCGACCTGTTCACGGAGCGGCCGCGGCGCCAAGGCCTATGTTTCATGCGCTGGTGTCTACGCCGCGTCGATCGCCTGCTGGTGTATTTCCGTGACACGAGCCCCTTCGAGCATCTATTGAAGGTGTCCGCCACCAAGTTCCGCTACGTGCCGTTCAAGATCAACGGTCTCCAATACATCCGCACCATGGTCTCCACCGAAGAGGGATATGTGTTTTGTGGGGGCCGATCCCGCCGAGACTTCCGAACCTTGTTCGACGCCGTCAAGGATTTGCCGTATCTCGTGAAGGTGGTGACCTCCGAAGAGTCGGAGATGAAGCCTCATGGTTCGACCATGCATGGACTGAGCGTGCCGCCGAACGTGAAGATCATTCGCCGCGATTCGGACCAAGCATTTTTTCTCGATTGCATGGCCAGAGCTAAACTTGTCGTCATTCCGCTCATAGGAGACAGCCTGACACAGGCTGGCATCGGGGTATACATCCAGGCGATGGCTCTGGGTAAGTGCGTCATCATATCGTCAGGAGTGGGTGTTCGCGACGTTCTCACCGACCAGGCAGTCATCGTTCGGCCTGGGGATTCCTCGGAACTTCGCAATGCAATCGTGCGTCTGTGGAACGATGATCGACTGCGGGGCCAGTATGCCGAACGCGCACGTCGTTATGCTCTGCCGCTCGGCGGCGAGGACGAATTGTATCGTTCGGTTCTGGCGTCACTGCCTGGCGATGAATCTCGCTGCGCGAGAGCGTAAGTAGTCTTGCCCGGCTGTCTCAAGCGGTCCCTGTCACGGAACGAGTTTGCAGCGCACAATCGCTGTGGTGAATTCTCGCGTCAGTCTATTGGACACGGGCTCCAGCTTGCGAATCGGTATGGCTTCAAAGTCCGCAAAACGGAGAGGGCTTTCCTCAACGAGTCGTTCAAAACGAGAGATAGTCATTTGATTCAGGCCACCAGCTACTTCACGAAAAGACGTAGCGCGGTCTGTTTTGAAGTCCGAACGCCAACGGATCAGCGCTTTCTCCGTGAAGAGAAGGTGTGCCCAAGGGAAGATCGAAAAGAGATGCCCACCAAGAGGGTGATACCAAGTTGGACCAAACGCAGCGAGAACGTAGCCAGTTGGCCTAAGAAGCTCGGGCATTGTCGCGAGTATTCCAGAAGGGTTGTCGAAATGTTCGAATGAATCTATAGCGGTTATCACATCGGCCTGCTCATTTGTCCTAGACATAAAGACACACGATGTGGAAACGCCCTCTGTCTGTGCTCGCCCGCGCCCAACTTCCAATAATCGTTCTTGAGTATCAAGCCCGATTACTCGGCTTGCGCCGCACTTTGCCATCTCAATAGCTTCAGAGCCTTCGCCACAACCGAAATCGATTACTACTTTTCCGGCGATGTTGTCCCAGATGTCCTGGCCCAGGAGAGTAGCTAGTTTGCTCTTGCCAAGATATGCAGAGCCATCCATAGAACGGTGATCGCCCTTCGGACTCAGCCGCCGAAGTATGTTGTATCCGAGCGTTCCGCCGATGACGCCCATCTTTTTGCCTTTCACCAAGAAACACCCCGGCAGCGGTCATTTGAAGCGCGGTGTTCAAGGATGTGAAAGGGGTTAATCGCAAGTTAGTCCGATTCTAAGGTGTCATCAAGTGCCCAAACCATGCAAATGCACTCAAGCCAAAGCGCTCCCACTTCTTCTCGAGCCGGAGACCCGCCGCCACGCGCTCCTTCGTTGCCCTCGCCGGGAAGCCACGCGCGAAGAGAAGGACCGAATTGTATCATGCAACGGCCACGGTGATCTTGTGGGGCAAAGTTTGGTACTCTGAATGAGAATGCATATGAGTGGCCATGGCTAGGGCAATCCGGGTTCTCGCGATCATGGAGGCGGCGTTTGTCAGCGGGCCAGCGAAGAATCTGATCGAATTTGCCCAGTGTGCCCGAGCGGCAGAAGAGGGCCTGCCTGCGCTGGAATTTACGGTGGTCAGCTACCAGCGAGGCGCAGAGGATTCGCCGAATCCATTTGTGGTGGCGGCGCGGTCGGCGAGTATAGCGGTCGATATTGTGTACGAGCGAGCTAGGTTTGACCTTTCGGTTCTTGCGCAGTTGAAGGCCATTGTTGCAGCGCGCAATCCGGAAATCATTCAGACGCACAACGTGAAGTCGCACTTTTTGATGCGGGTTTCTGGATTGTGGCGCACGCACTGTTGGATCGCATTCCAGCACGGATATACGGCGACTGATTTCAAGATGCGATGCTACAACCAGTTGGATCGTTGGTCGTTGCGCGTTCCACGTCACGTGGTCGCGGTGTGCGAGAGCTTTGCCGCGGAGTTGGCAGGAAGGGGAGTCAACAGACGCCGGATTACGGTGCGGCACAATTCGATCAAGCCCTTCCCTCGACTCGCTCCGGGCGTGACGGAAGGGATTCGAAAGACACTGCCGTCACCTCCGACGGGTATCCTGTTATCCGTCGGGCGTTTATCGGGTGAAAAGGGGCACATAGACTTGATTCGGGCGTTGGGTCTACTGCGGCGGGAGTGGCCGGAGGACGAGTTCCATTTACTGCTCGTCGGGGAAGGTCCTGAGCGGTCGCGCATTGAGGCGGCGCGGGCCGAGGAAGGACTTGAGGACCGAGTGACGCTAACCGGACTGCAACGCGATGTCGGTCCGTATTACGGGATCGCCGACGTGGTGGTAAT
>VAYJ01000068.1:0-16586 GCA_005888465.1 Actinomycetota bacterium | reverse complement strand
GCGATGATCGCGGGGACTCCGGTGGTGGCCACGCGCGCCGGTGGCATCCCCGAAATTGTTGTGCACGAGGAGACCGCGATTCTGGTGGGGATCCGGGACGCGGAGGGCCTCGCGACAGCCATCCATCGGCTGCTTCACGATCCCGAGAAGCGGCGGCGGCTGGGGGAGAAGGCGAAAATGGTCGCGCGGACTGAATATTCACCGGAGGCTTACCGCCAGTCACTCGGTCGCCTCTATGCACAGGTGCTCGAAGGCCGGGTGGCAGAGCCACAGCCGATCGCGAGAAAGACACCTCGCTCAATTCGCCCCTAAGCGTAGCGGATGCGGATTCTCTACTTTTCTCCTCGTAAATGCTGGCCGGTGAACGCTGGCGCCCGGCTTCGCGACTATCAGTTGGCACGCCAACTGGCGCGCAGAGCGTCCGTAAGTTATTTCGGCCTATTCGATCCCGCCGAAACCGCTCCCGAACCGGAGAATGACGGACTCATCCCACCGGAAGCGATCTTCGAGCGGTCGCTGGTTCTTCCCAAGGCGCCCGCGTATGGAGTGTGGAATCTGGTGCGCGGCCTTGCCGGACCCACGCCGGTGACGGTACTGAACTATACAAGCCGATCGGCCTCCGCCGCCCTGGCCGACCTGGGCCGAGAGATGACCTTCGACGCCGTCCAGATGGAGGGAGTTCACCTCGCGCGATACATCCCTGTCCTGCGCGCCTTCCCCGGGCGCCCGCCAGTGCTCTGCGATTGGCACGACATCTTCAGCGAGTCGATGACGCGGTACAGTGAAACCGTAGCCAGCTTCCCACGGAGACTCTACGCGCGACGAACCGCCCGGCTCCTCGAGGGAATGGAGACGGAGTTGCTCCGCCTCTGCGACGCCCACCTGGTCGTCAGTGACCGGAACAAAAGGAGGCTTCTCGAGAACCTTCCGTCGGCGTCTCTTCACATCATCGAAAACGGGGTGGACACCGCCTATCACAGCGAGGAGCAGATCGAGGACGCCTACGCTCGCTGGCTGCTTAGGGAGAAGGGAACCGGCGAATACGGGCGCCGCAACAGGGTCGTTTTCGTCGGAGCGATGGACTACAACACAAATATCGATGCGGTAGCTCACTTTGCTGCCGATATCTGGCCGCGGGTCCGCGAACGGGTTCCGGAATTGAGCTTCACGATCGTTGGCCGCAATCCGGCGCCGGAGGTGATCGCGCTCGAGGGCCAGCCGGGAATCGAGGTCAGCGGGACCGTAGCCGACGTACGGCCGTACTATCGGGAGGCATCCGTGGTGATCGTGCCATTGCGCCTCGGCAGCGGAACTCGACTGAAAATCCTCGAAGCGATGGCGGCGGGCGTGCCCGTGGTGTCCACGACGCTTGGCGCCGAGGGATTGGCGGCCCGACCCGGAGAGGAAATCCTCATCGCGGATACGCCCGCAGATACGGTGGAGGCGATCGTAAGGCTGCGCCGTAGCCCCGAGTTGCGCCAAGCCCTGCGGGAGCAAGGGCGCAAGCTCGCGGTAAGTCGTTATGAGTGGCGGGTTATCGGCGAGCGCCTTTATTCGATTTACGAGAACGTTGTTGACCGCGTGCCGCGTCTCAGAACCTGAACACATGACACGAGTCGGGAATCGTTGGAGCTGGATACGTGAGCGCGCGCCACCGGCAAGCGCTAAAGGACCCGGTCGCCTATTCACCGAGCCGAGCATGTCCGATCAGGATCAGGACCGGGCAGGGGCGAAACCGTTGCTAGATCAAGTCAGGTTCGACACCTTCGGCGTCAGCCACTTCCTGGCTCGCTTGGCCGTTGTGGCACGAGCGACCTCGCGGGACAGTTGTCATTTTGATCACACGCAGTCTGAGCGTCGGCATCAGTGCGATTTCGCGCCGGCGGGTAGCGACCGAGCACTCCTCGTAAACAACTCTGCGAACCGACCGGCGAGTACCCGCCGGTCGAAGCCTGAGACCGAAGCCTGAGGCGCCCCCGCCAGTGGACGTCCGTCGTTCCAGCGTCGGTAGATCTCGCGAACCGCCGCCACGATTCCCGCTACGTCGCGCTGGTCGACCACCCACGCACCGCCGGTCCTTCTCAACAAGTCGGCCAGCGCTCCTTCCGACGTAAGCGCCAGAATGGGCCGCCCTGCCCTCAGGTACTCGTACGTCTTTCCGGGGATCTGTGCGGTCAAGCCCTCGGCAAGCAAGAGAAGCAGGTTCGACCCGGTGAGCGCCTTGAGCGCCTCGGGCCGGGCCAGGGGCCCTCTCATGTTCACGCATTCACTGATGCCGCAATCTGCCGCGATGTCCGCAACGCGTCGCCCTTCGGCCAGATCGCACCATCCGATGAGCTGCACGAGAACACGGTCTCGGTCGATCTCTCCCGCGTCGATCAGCACCTTAAGCGCCCGGAACACGGGGAAGGGATTTCTCGCCTGATACAGTGTCCCCGAGTAAGTAATAGTAAACTTTGTGTCCTTCCTGGAATCAACGACGCTCAGTTCCGTTCCGATACTGTCCCATTCCCCTCCATCGAATCCGTTCGGTATCGTGATGAACTTTTCCGGGGAGAACCCCGCATAGACTCGCCGCATCATCTCGGTATGCTGGTCCGTGACACACACAACGAACGCCGCTCGCTTGATGATCATGCGCTCCAGAGTAGCGTCAATTCGCATCGACGCGGCACTGACAGGTTTGGACTGTGCTCCCTGGGTCCAGGGATCGCGAAAGTGCGCGGTCCACGGGAGCCCGGTGATGCGCGCGAGCAGCAGGCCCACCAGGTGGCCCGTCCAAGGCGGACCGGAAGACAACAAGTGCTGCACGCTGGCACCGTGGATGGTTCTGATCCCGGCCAAACTGGCAGGGAGAAGCCAGCCCGTATAGCCGTCTCCCACCAGGAGAAGGGAGAGCAGCCAGCGGCGAAGGCGCCCCTGGTTCTCAGGGCCTCCTCCCGGATCGGCCGTGCCATTACGCTCGAAATGGAGCAGCGACTTCAGGCTCCGGTAAAACGCCAATGGATGCGGAAGCAGCCCCGTTCGCACTACACGCCCTGGGAACTCCCGCTCGGGCGCATCTCCAAGGCTCTCAGCGTAGCGCTCTTTCACTGTGAGCACGACGGGCTCCCAGCCGTAGAGGGGAAGATACCGCGCGATCTGAGTACACGCCTGGGCCCCCATCGCCATGCTTGGCGGAAAGTGATACGTCACGAACAACACACGGCGCCTCTGATTCGGCGGCGACACCCCGATGGGCTGTGCAGGGTCGACGGATCGCTTCACGGCAGCTATCGCCCCCTCGGCTCACCGAGCGCCGAGAGATGAAACCCCGACTCCGGACCAAGTTGCTCGAAGACGCTTCGATATCTATCGGGCGCGCGCACGTCCGTATGATGAGGAGCAAGTAGCGTGTTGGATGGTGCCGTCGTTTGGCCGCCGGTGGCGCCTGTCGCAAAACAGTCGCCCATTGTCTCCTGATCTCCCCCCCGGACCGACCCGTCAGACGCAAGCAGCATCGCACCATCGGCCGCTGCACCGGCAGTGCCCATAGAGTGAGGCAGGCGTCGTGACGGAGAACCCACGGATGTCAGCATGATCAACCGTCGCGGTTACGGAGTGGACGTCCATGTCGACACCCGTTCTCAGCCATGGCCCGCCTCGCCTGAGGGGCCTCGCTCGGGACCTGCCTTATCACAGTGCGCACGAGCCCATACGCGCCCATAGCTCGAACTCAACCATGTTGAACATGCGCGTGAGCAAATCTGGTTCTCCACGCCGGCACCCCTCGAAGTCGCGGAGGATGGCTTCGGTGTTGTAGACTCCCCGCTCGCGCGCTTGCCGGCTGGTGATGATTGCCCGCATCGGTTCGCGCAAGTCCTCTGCCGCCCACTGACGCCACGGCACCGGAAAACCCATTTTGTCGATGCGCAACCGGACCGATTCCGGGATCCGACCACGCATCGCCTGCCTCAGGACATATTTGTTCCACGGTCCGCGCAGCTTCCATTCCGGATCGAGAGTGAACATTAGCGCCACGAGGCGATAATCGAGGAATGGAAGCCGGGCCTCGATCGAATGCGCCATCGAGTTGCGATCTTCGACTCGAAGATACAACGGTAAGGGTGATCGCATCACGGAGGAGGCCAGCGCGCCGTCGAGATCCCGCCGGGCGTTATGCGCATCCGGCTCCTCCGGCAGATATGTTGACAGCTCTGGGGAGAACCATGAATCCTCGCGGCGCAGCCGTCGGCGGACGCGGCGCAGCGCCCGGTACGGGCCCAGTTGGCCGAGTCGTGTCTGCGCGAGCTGACGAGCTTGCCGCAGGGCCAGGGGGCCGCGTCGGCCCCCGTGACTGGCCACGTACGCACCGATCTCGCCCCATGTGCGGAGGGGATGTCTTGTGCTCAGAAGAGTGTGCCAATAGTCGCTGAAGTAACTGGAGTATCCGCCGATTGTCTCATCGGCGCCCTGACCGTTCAGCATCACCTTGATACCGTGATCTGCCGCGAGCTTCATCAGCTGGTACCCGATGAGTGCCGGCATCGCATGGACGGGTTCGTCCTGGAACCACAGCACCCGCTCGAAATCGCTCCAAAGACTCTGAGGTGTCGTTTCCAGTCTCCGCAACACTGCGCCAGTCTGATGAATCGTTTCCCTGATGTAGTCCATCTCGTCGAACTCTGGAGCCATGTAGCAGAATGCCTGCAAATCGCCATTCGCATCGCTCGCCGCACGAATCCGGGCAGATGCGCACATGATCGATGTCGAGTCGAGGCCACCTGACAGGCTCACGCCGACCGGTACGTCGCTCCGCATGTGGAGCCGGACAGCATCCTCGAACAGCTCGGCGAACGCGTCGGCGGGATTGGCGGTGGGCGACTTGCCGATATCGTCGAGAGACCAGAAAAGCCACTCTCGGTAGTTACCCCTGAGATCAAGCTCGAACGCCGCGCCTGCACTAACTTGTACGATGCCTTCGTAGAACGTCTCCGTGGTGTCATCAAGACGCTTTTCA
The DNA here is from genome assembly GCA_005888465.1 of Actinomycetota bacterium. Lineage (GTDB taxonomy): Bacteria > Actinomycetota > UBA4738 > UBA4738 > UBA4738 > AC-55. The sequence goes on along the minus strand of VAYJ01000068.1, from coordinate 11,587 downwards.
AGCAAGAAGCGGGCCGCTGTTCCCCAGTTCGTGACGCTGGTGTAAAGGCCAGAAGCGCGGATGGCCTTGATCTCCGAGGCGAACAAGGTGGTGCCATCGCTCTGGTGGCGGTACAGCGGCTTGATCCCAAACCGGTCCCGCGAGCCGAAGATCACCTTCCGGTGCTGGTCGTGGACCAGGAAGGCCCACATCCCGTTGAGCCTCGGCAGGCACTCTGCGCCCCACTCGCAGTACGCGTGAAGTAGGACCTCAGTATCGCCCGACGACCTGAACTTGTGGCCTCTCGCCTCGAGTTCGGATCGTAGTTCAATGTAGTTGTAGATCTCGCCGTTAAAGACGATCGTCACGCTGCCATCGGGAGTCGACATCGGCTGATGTCCCGAGGGCGTTAGGTCTAGGATCGACAGGCGCCGAAAACCGAGCGCCACTGAGCCCGACAGGTGCACGGCCTCATCGTCGGGACCGCGATGCGCCAGCGCATTGGTCATGCGCCAGACGACGTCGGCGGGTGCAGCGCTCCCATGCTGCATCACGACGGCGGCAATACCGCACATTGCGTTCCTCCGCAGTCCATTCGCCAAGTCCGGCGAGGATCGGGTACATCGGCCACGAGACTATACTTCAATCTCGTGGTCTTTCCCGGCGAGTTCAGTCCCGAAGAGAGAGCCACCACCGCAGCCACGACGAAGGTGGGTCACGCCCGCTTGAGGTAGCTCTCAATTCAGGCCGACGTTTCCGCACGCCAGCCCTGGCGACCCGAGGCGGGTGCCTTGATGGGACTGGGCGCTCCGGGATCGTTGCAAACGCGCCGAGCTCCTCGCGCTCGCCCGCCGCGTAGCCAACATCCTCGTATGCGGACGTGAGTGATGGGGCGTGTTTACCCAGGCCGCATGAAGATGGTATCGGAAAGGTCACTTCTACCAGATCGCCAGAGGGCGGTCAAATCGTGCGCCCAGAACGGGGTTGACGGCGCGCCATGGCGATTGAGCACGGTAGACCCCGCGCAGGCGGCTGATCCTTTCCTTGAACCAAGCATTCTCCGGCAACTGATTCGCCAACCGGCAAGCAAGCTTAGTATACGCATGAGTCTGGGTGCGCAGGGACGTGAAAACGGACCGCTGAGCGATGGACGTTGCCGGCTGGATCTCAGCGCACTAGGAGCCCAGTGGGCGCCGCCGGTGCCGAACCGGGATTGCGCCACTTCACGTAGTCAAAACTCCACCGGTATTGCTGGTTGAAGTGCTTGCCGTCGAAGGACACCGCCGCCTGGGTGACGCCGCCCACGAAGATGGCATCGGCCCGATCCCGGTACGTCACATCGCCCGTCTGCTTGTAGAGCCAGGCGAAGGCGGGGGCGATCAGCAGGTTCAGGTCGGGAGCGGGGCTCAGGCCCTGATAGGGCCCGGCCGCCGGCCCGTAGAGATCATAGGAGAAGGACTGACTCGCCCCCATCCAGGCATTCGCCCAGAGCCAGTCCATGGCCGTCTTGACCGTCGTGACGATGCGCGCGTCCGGTGCGCTCTCGTGGACGGCAATCAGGGCTTCCGCTGTGATCGCGACCATGAAGGGCTGGATGTAGAGCTGTCCGGCGGCGCCGGCGGGCTCCCCATTCGTGCCCGTCGTGCGATAGCTTTTCGAGACGAACCACTGTTCCATGTGGCCAAGCATCAGCTCCGTGTACGTATCGCCCACGGCGCTCGGCGGGTCATTGACCGCGCGCGCAAGCAGATAGGCCATCGCGTGGTAGGCGATCTCGCGGCTCGTCACGGGGCTGATCATGAAGCTGAGCTTGCCGACGGAGGCAGTCCCAAAGGCGGCGTTATGCGAGAGGAGCAGGAGCGCATTCTTCGAGGCGGCGTCATTGGTGCGCGCATAGCTTTGCGCGAGCCCGTGAGGGAAGTCCCAGTAGCCTGGCACGCCGCCGTTGTTCGGGATCACGTAGGCATCCCGATAGGTGGCTTGCGCACTGAGCGCGCACGCGTCCCACGAGGCCGCGCCCGTGTAGTCGCGGATGTTGTAGAAGACGCGCTGGCTGTCGTAGTAGGTCGTGTTGAGCTTCTGGTTGGCCGTGACGCTCGCGCTCGAGAGCAGGTTGCAAAAGGTCTGCCCGTATGTCGTCATGTTTGACTGCCAGAGCGCCAGCTGCGGGATGCTGCTTGCCGGCGCATAAGGCTGCCGTGATAAGGGGCTGGGTGGCGCCGTCACGGTGATCGGATAGCTCACACTGCGGGTGACGGTGCCCGCGGTGACGCTGAGCATAAGGGTCGCTGGCCCCACTGGGGTCGTCGCCGACGTTTGGATCTGGATGGCTGTCGAGACGGGCGAGTTCAGGGAATAAATCTGGTTCGTACCGCAGCAAGTCTGGGCGATGTCGGGGAACGAGACGGTCACCCCAGCCGGCAATCCGGTAACGGCGATCGGGAGCAGCGTTGGCGAAGTGCCGCTCACGGGCGCCGCTGTCAGGACGAAGTAAAGGGGACGACCCTGCACCACGTTCTGCGGACCGAGCGTAGTGAGGGTGAAGTCAAACTGCGCCGAGGCGACTGAGGGCGATATTAAGATTGCAAGTGCGACGGTGGCGGTGACCAGCGCGGTACCCAGCGCCCTCGTCGGGCCTCGTTCGATGAACGCGCCAGGGAAGCCGGCGCTGGTTTGCCGCATGCTGAGATACCGCCAATACTCCAACCATCTCTGCATCGCATACCTCCTAAGTATCGCCAGTCTCCCTTCAGTCCTCCGTCTCATTTCTTCCCACCCTTGCTGAAGGTCGCCGTCACGGACATCGCCGTGTTGAGCGTTATCGTACACGTGCCGGTGCCACTGCACCCCCCGCCGCTCCAGCCCTTGAAGTTGGCGCCGTGTGCGGGCACCGCTGTCAGGGTCACGACTGAGCTGCCCGCATAGCTTGCCGAACAGGTCGAGCCGCAGTTGATTCCTCCCGGGCTACTGCTGACGGTGCCAGGTCCTTGCTTGCTCACAGTAAGGGTGGTATCTAGGGTGGCGAACATCGCACTCACGGTCACTGACCCGGCTCCAGCCACACTGCACGGGCTGGTACCGCTGCACCAACCTCCCGACCAACCGCTGAAAGCTGATCCAGACGCGGGCGTGGCAGTGAGCGTGACGGCGACCCCGCTCGGGTAAATTGCGGAACACAATGTGCCACAGTTTATGCCGCTAGGGCTACTTGTTACGGTCCCGGTTCCGGTTCCGCCGTCGGCGGCCATGATAGTGAACCCGCCACCTCCGGCCAAGCTGCCACAGGCTATGTTGGAAAAGTCGGAAACTCCCGCACTGTTGAATGAAGCCACCTGGTAGCAATAGGTCGTTCCGGGAGACCCGGTAGTGTCAGCGTACGATGTGACCCCGAGTGGGGTCTGCGCAATCTGACCATAGGCTCCAGCCGTGCCCTGTCCTCTCTGGATGATGAAGCCCGCCTGACCGCCCGAGTTGTCGACCCAACTCAAATTGAGTTGCGCCGATGCGATCGAAGGCCCGAGAAGAACGCAGAAGGTGATCAGAGCGAACAGCAGGGTCGGGCGAGCCCACCCGAACCGGAGGCGCGCGCGCATTCGGCGGACATCTCTTGCTGGGAACACAATGATCCTCCCGTGTTGCGGAAGACCACCATTTCCCAGCGAGCCAATTCGCCTTCCTTCGGTAGCCCGGCTGTCAAGCCCGTTGCTTGATCCGTGGCATTGCGTCCCCACCTCACGGTGAGTTTGCCCTTGTCGGGAAGGAGTCTCCGCGCAGAGAGACTTGTTGGCAAAAACCGCGCCTGAGCTGCGATGGGTGAGGCCTCTAACCAGCTACGTTCTAAAAAACAAGCAGTTATCCGGCATCTGACAATGGGACCGCCCCGACTGAGATCTCCTGAAACTGAGTCACCGATCTGTCAGATTTGACACCCTGTGTCGAACCGACGACACACGATCAATGCACCCGTTGCCACGCCGTCTCCTTCCGGCCGCCCAGAAAGCGGACGAATCCCACCAGGAAGGCCAGGTGGATCGCGAGCAGGTAATAGCCGAGGAGACCGAAGCGGACACTCTGCATCCGCCGGCGGAAGAGGAACCCCAGGGCTGCCCAGAGGTAGAAGGCGAGCTGGCCCAGGAGCGCGATCCGGTACAACGGCTGGCTCCACAGGAGGCCGCTGCTCACCAGCATGGCAATAAGCAGGAAGGGCAGGATCCAGCGCAGGAGCTTGTGCGAGAAGAAGGCGAAGGCGGTCACGGGGTCGAGCGGGGTGCGGAGCACCTGTCCCAGCGCCCGGAAGCTTCCCGTGGCCACCCGGACGCGTCGGGCAAATTCTCCGGCGACGCTCGAGGCGGCGAAGTCCGTGCCCACCGCCTCGGGATCGTAAAGCACCCGGTAGCCGAGTCTGCGCGCGTTCATCGGGATCACCAGGTCCTCGATCACGGTGTCCGCCGAGAGCCGGGGATAGCAGTCGCGGCGCAGGGCGTAGATGGCCCCGCTGGCGGTGAGCGTGGCGCCCAGGCGCGCTTCCATGAGCCGCAGCATGGACTCGTAAGTCCAGTATACGCCTTCCGTCTGCCGGGACTCGGGCGAGGCCTCGAAGTCGAGCGACCCGCAGACGGCGCCGACGCGCGGATCGGAGAAGTGACGAGCCAGCTTCTGCACCGCGTTCGGGGTAAATCGGGTGGCCGCATCCGAGAAGATCAGGATCTCGTGATGAGCCTGGGCCACGGCGTGGTTCAGGGCGCTGGACTTGCCTCCGCGGGTGTCCAGGTAGATGCAGCGGATCCTCGGATCCCCCGCCGCGCGCAGGATGGCATTGGTGGCATCCGTGGAGCCATCGGAGACGAAGATCACCTCGAGGCGGTCGGGCGGATAGTCGAGCGCGCGAATATTAGCCAGCTTGTCCCTCAGCCGCGCTTCCTCATTGTACGCCGCGATGATCAGCGTGACGGGCGGCAGCTCCGCCGCGGCCTGGGCGGGGCACCGCCCGTCGCGCCGGAATCGCAGATACCGCCAGTCACGGCGAACCTGCACGAGCGAGTAGGCGAAAAACAGGACAAGCGGGTAGATGAGGTAGGTGTGCGCAACCAGCATGAGAGATACCCAGAAGGTCAGTTCGGCGACCATCACCCACGTCTCTCTACTTGGCTCCGCGCCCGAAGAGCGCGATCTTCACGGTGTCCACGAGGATCCGGAGGTCCAACCAGAAAGACATGTGCTTGATGTAGAAGAGGTCGTGCCGCATCTTCTCGGTGACTTGCTCGAGGCTCACCGAGTAGCCGTAGCGCACCTGCGCCCAGCCCGTGAGCCCGGGGCGCACCACGTGGCGGAGGGCGTAGTAGGGGATCAGCTCTGCCATGACCTTCACGTTCTCCGCGATCTCGGGCCGCGGCCCGACCAGATCCATGTCTCCTTTCAGGATGTTCACGAGCTGCGGAAGCTCGTCGAGCCTCAGCTTGCGAAGCCAGCGCCCGACCCGCGTGATCCTGCTGCCGTCGTCGCGATGCCAGATCGAATCGTCGCGCAGCTCGGGCTGACCGTGCATGGTGCGGAACTTGACGAGCCGGAAGGAGCGGCCGCGGTACCCCGCGCGTTCGTGGATGAAGAAGACCGGGCCGCGGGAGTCCAGCCTGATGGCCAGGGCGATGATGGCCATCAGCGGTGCGGTGACCATGAGCCCCACGGCGGCGGCGGCCAGGCTCATGACCCGGCGGAGGGCGAGCTGGCCCGGGGTTTTCCTGAACCCCCGGGAGAACACGAGGAACGATGGCGACAGGGCCTCGATGGCGAGCTTGCCGGTGAACTGCTCATAGGTGGCCATGCCGTCCTCGACCAGGATGCCCTGCGCTTCGGCGTCGAGGAGCTGGCGCATGGGCATCCGCCCCCGCCGCTCGGCCAGAGCCACGATAATCCGGTCCGCTTTGACCTCGTCGGCGATCTTGCCGAGGTGCTCGAGCGGGCCCAGAAGTGGATACTTGAGGGACTCGCCCTCCGGGGCCTGGCCGTCGTCCGCCACCCCTACGATGCGGTACCGGTAGTGGGGCCGGGCCTCGATCTCGTCCATGATTTTTCGCGCAAGCGGGCCCGTGCCCAGGATGAGCACGCGATCGGAGAAGGCCCGGCGCCGCACGATGAAGTAGCCGACGGCGCGAATGGGCAGCAGCAGCGCGGGGATGACGAGCACGCTGGACAGCAGGGCGCCGTTCCCCGTTCGCGTATCCGGGGCTATCGTGTAGAAGCCGGCCAGCATAAGGAGGGCCACCCCGAGGCCCTGAAGTAGCCGCGTCGCGAATTGGCTGAAGCTCCGCACGATCCGGAGATCATAGAGGTCGTTGTAGTAGAAGGCCACGATGCAACACAGGGAGAAGATCGCCGCCTGGCCCATGAGGCTTGCCACGTCCAGCCAGTCCAGGAGACGCGCCTGGCCCCACATGAAGACGGTGGCGGTCACCGCCGCGAAGAGCGCGGTGCCCTCGATGAGGACGAGGCTCATCGCCCGCCTCTGCGCCGCCGCTGAAGCATGTGGCCTACCCGCGCAACGGTACGGCCCAGCCGGCCTCGGTCATGGCCGTTGGGCGAGGTCTGGGCTGTCTGTGGTGCCCCGCCGTAATAGCCGTAGTACCCGTAGAAGCTCGCGGGTGCATGGTCGCCGCCGTTGAAGACGAGGCCGAGCATCTTGCCGCGCTCCACGACGTTGAGCGCTTCCTCGACCAGCCGCCGGGGCGTGTGATGGGCCGCCACGACCAGTAGAAAGCCGTCGATCCAGTGGGCAATGACTCGGCAGTCCTGGACAGGGCAGAGCGGGGGCGTGTCCAGCACGACGTAGTCGTAGCGAAGCCGTGCTTCCTCGAGAAGCTCCCCGAGCCGTGGTGACTTGAGCACCTCGTAGGGGCTCGGCGGCGCCTGGCCGGCTGGGATCACAGAAAGGTTGAATGGCGGAAGAGGCCGGGCGACCCGCTCCAAGGGGAGCCTGGGATCGAGGATCGCATTGACCAGCCCGGGGCCATCCGAGCCACCGATCGCAAGGAGCCTGGCCACCGAGGGACGGCGGAGATCGGCATCCACAAGGAGCACGCGCGCCTCTGACGCCTGCGCCAGCGCGCCGGCCAGGTTGATGGCGGTGGTGGTCTTGCCGTCGCCCACGCCGGGGCTCGACACGGCCACGATACGGAGGTCGCGGGCCTTGTGGAGCTGTTCGACGGTATGGCGGAGAGCCCGGTATTGCTCGGCCTCGAAGGCTGCTGGGGCGACCAGGCTGACCAGGTGGTCGTCCACGGCTGAATCCGCCGGCGACTGCTGGAGTGTCAGAGGCTCGGCGGCGTCCACCGCCACCAATGGCTCCTGGCGCGGCGCCGCCTCATTGGCGGTGTGGACCTCCGGAACAACGGGCGCCGGCGGCGGCGCTTCCGGCGCCCTTCCTTGCTGAAGGGCGCGGTCCCGCTCCGCCTGCTCGAGCGCCTTGAAGAACTTGCTCATTGTCTGAGCAGGCTGCTCGCCACGTGGGCGAGACCGGCAAGGGTGGCGGCGGAGTGATCAAAGAGCTGACGCAGGTCGTCGCGGTGGGCGGTCATCAGCGACGCCGCGCCACCCAGGACGAGCGCCCCCGCCGCGGGAAGGCCCCAGCGGACCGCCAGCCGGCGCCACCTGGAGAGCAGGCGCTGCGGCTTGGGCGATCGCTGCTCGCCCCGCTCGAAATACTCGATGGCCTCTTCGACGACCTTGCCATCGATCCGACGGATCTGATCCGCATAGCCGATGACCAGGCAGTGGTCGCAGACCGTGTTGATGAGGCGTGGAATCCCTCCGGAGTACTCGGCGATCCGCATGATCGCCGGATCGGAGAAAAGCCCCAGGTCCCTGGCGCCGGCGATCCGGAGTCGAGTGCGGATGTATTCGCGGGTCTCTGCCGGTGTCAGAGGAAGGATGTGGCAGCGGAGGCTAATGCGCTGCTTGAGCTGGCGCAGCTCGGGCCGATTTAGCTTGTCCAGGAGCTCCGGTTGACCGACCAGCAGGATCTGTAGCAGCTTGTCCGTGTCGGTCTCGAAGTTCGAGAGGAGCCTGATCTGCTCGAGGGCGCGCAGGTCGAGATTCTGTGCCTCGTCGAGCACGAGCACTGTGTTCTGACCGGCGCGCCGGCGCTCAATCAGAAAGTTGTTCAGCGCGATGAGTCGCTGGGCATGGGACACTCCTGACTTGGCGATACCGAAGTCCTCGAGGATGTACTCGAGGAGCCCTTCGAACGGCAGGGTCGTATCGAAGACGAAGGCCGACGCCGTGTGGCCGTCCAGACGGCTGAGCAGAGCCCGCAAGAGCGTCGTCTTGCCCGTCCCGACCTCGCCCGTCAAGAGGATGAAGCCCTTGTGCTCCTGGACTCCGTACAGGAGATGGGCGAGCCCCTCTCGGTGCCCCGGAGAGGGGTAGAGAAAGCGAGGATCGGGCGTGGAGTTGAAGGGCTTCTGCTGAAGGCCGAAGAAGGCGAGGTCGAGCGACATCGCAGCCTCAGCTCCCGTCCCGGGCGAGGAACTGGACGAGCTGCTCATTGCCGTGACCGATGAAGTAGGAGCCCCCGGCAATCAGGATCAAGCCCAGCATGGCTCCGGCTGCCGCCAGCCGGAACCGCCGTTGCCGGCGCCTGCGATCGGCCTCCGTCACGATGCGGGGAATGCTCACGAGGACCGGGACGACGCTGAACTCGCGAAGCTCCGCCGTGGAGTGGAAGGAGGTATCCAGCATCTCGGCGAGCATGAGCGCCCCGCCCCCGAGGCCCACGCAGAGCACCAGGCTCATGACGAAGAGCTTGAGGCGGTTCGGTGCGGCCGGGATGTTGGACGGGAAGGCCGGGTCGAGAATCCGGAACGTCTCTCCCTTCTGCCGCTGCTCCATGCTCTCGGCGAGCAGCGCGGCCTCGTACCGCTTCCCGAGCGATTCGTAGTGCTGCCTGGTCGACTCGTAGTCCCGGGAGACCTCCTGGAATTCCTGCTCCCGCTTCGGGGTGTTCTCGAGCCGCGTCTGATAGGCGCCGATCGCGGCGCGGAGGCGCTGCTCCTCGGCCTTGAGGACCTTCATTTCGGACTCGGTCGCGCTGAGCGTTTCCCGGAGGCGCATGCCGTATGGGTTCAACAGACCCGCGGTTGCGCCCGCTCCGCCCGCGGATGCTTCGGCGGATTCGCGCTCGGTGGCAATGAGCTCCGCCTTGAGCCGGCCGACGCTGGGATGCTCCTCGGTATAGCGGGCCCGCGCACTCGCCAGCTCCTGGCGGAGCCGGGTGAGACGCACAGTGCGCGGCTCGGCGGCGGCCCCCGGCGAGCCTCCGAATGCCTGAGGAGACGACGCGGCCTCGGCCAAAAGGGCGGTCAGCGACTCGCGCCGCTCGGCCGCGCGCAGCAAGTTGTCGCTGGCGAGACGGAGCTGGGTGTTGAGGCTCTCGAGGGACGCGAGGTTGGCCTGCATCTGCTGGGGCAGCTCGCCGAGATAGCGTCTCCGGAACTCGCTCACCCGTGCCTCCAGCTCGTCGAGTCGTTTGCGCGTCTCGGTGAGCTGCACCTTGAGGAACTCCGCGGTGCCGGTGGCCTGGCGCTCGCGAACCTTGAGGTTCTCTTCGATGTAGAAGGAGGCGATGGTATTGGTGACGAGCGCGACCGTCTGCGGGTCGGACCCCCGGTAGGAGAGCGCGAAGGCGGTAGTGGCATTCTGGCGTCCCTCCCTGGCATTTGTCGTCTTCAGCTCGAGCTTGACGTCCTTGCGCATCCGCTCGACGAGTTCTTCCGTCGACACCTGCTTGCGAAGGCCCGGATAGAGACCGAGCCGCGTGATGAGGCTCTCCAGCCGCGAGCGGCTGAGAATTTCCTGGCTGATCGTGTGGAGACGCGTCTCGAGCTCGCTCGTCACCGTGGACGGGACGAAGGCTTCGGGTACCTGCTGCCGCTCGACCAGGACGAGGGCGGTGGAGCGGTAGAACGTGGGCAGAGCGAAGATCACGCTCAGAGCAGCAACAAAAGGCAGTGCGAAGACCAGCACGGCGAGCCACTTTCGCCGGGCCCAGGCCGCGCGCAGCCGCTCGACGGCCAAGCCCTTCTGGGGCTCCTCGTCCTCCGCCATGCGCTTGAGGTCGTCTCTCATGCGGGGCTCGATGCTTGACGATCCTGCTCCAGCCCCGCGTCCTTGATCTTATAGAGAAGGGCTCGGTAGCTGATGTTGAGGAGCTTGGCGGCGCGCATCCGGTTCCACCGGGTCTGCTCGAGGGCATCGAGGATGGCCTGGCGCTCGGCGGCCAGGGCGGCCTTCCGGGAGATGTGCTTGAGGGAAATCTGCACTTTGGTGGCCGGTGGCGGGCTTTCGTGTTTGCCGTTCGCGGACTCGCCCGGCCAGGGGCTTCGCGCGAGGACCGAGTCGCCCAGGACAATCATGCGCTTGATGATGTTCTCGAGTTCCCGCACATTGCCGGGATACCGGTAGCGCGTCAAACGTTGGAGGGTCTCCGGGAGCAGCGTGAAGCTCTCGTGCTGGAAGAGCTTCGCGTAGCGCTCCACGAAGTACTGGGCAAGAAGCGGAATCTCCTGCGGACGCTCACGGAGGGCAGGCACAGTGATCTGGAGGACGTTCAGGCGGTAGTAGAGGTCGTCGCGGAAGCGGCCGGAGGCGACCGCTTGCTCGAGGTTCTGGTTCGTGGCGGCCAGGACCCGCACATCCACCTTGATGGTGGAGCGGCCCCCCACGCGGGAGAACTGGCCATCCTGGAGGACATGAAGGAGCTTCCCCTGGAGGGCGGAGTGCAGATCTCCGATCTCGTCGAGGAAGATCGTGCCGTGATCAGCCGATTCGAACTTGCCGAGCTTGAGCTGGTGGGCGCCCGTGAACGCCCCCCGCTCGTGTCCGAACAGCTCACTCTCCAAGAGATCGCGCGGCACCGCGGCACAGTTGACCTTGACGAAGGGCCCCGGCCGGCGCACGCCGAACTCATGGATCGCCCGCGCGACCAGGTCCTTGCCGGTACCCGTCTCGCCGCAGATGAGGACGGTGACGTCCGCGCGCGCGGCCTGGCGGATGATCTCGCGGACCTCGTGCATTTGAGGGCTTTGCCAGAGCGCGAGCTCGTCCTGAAGGCGGTGACCCCGGTCGTCGTGAGCCTCGCGGCCCCAGGCACGCATCGGGCGGGCGATGGCACTCTTGATCGTGTTTTCGAGGTCTTCAGGGGTGAAAGGCTTCTGGAGGACGTCATCGGCGCCGAGGGCCGCTGCCTCGGGGATCCGCTTGATGCTGCTGCCATTGGCGATGATGATGATAGACCCCGGAGTGCCGCCCTGGACCTTGAGGCGCCGCAGAAGATCGATGCCATCGGCCTCGGCGGAATTGAGATCCACCAAGCTCAGCACGAACTCGTTGCGGCTGAGGGCGGCGAGAGCTTCCTCGACCGACTCCGCGATCATGGGCTCGTAGCCCAGGTTGGTCAGAAGGTCCGCCATGTGACGTCGGGCTGCTGGGTCGGTTTCGACGACGAGGACCAGTCGCGAGGCCATCGGCTTACCTCGCATGAGTTGCCTTGCTATGCATGCCCGCAACGTCCTCCCTGTGAAACATTTTTCAGTGAATTCCTCTTCACAGCGCCAAA
>VAYJ01000153.1 GCA_005888465.1 Actinomycetota bacterium | reverse complement strand
GGCCATCGCGCGATCACTTGCCGGCCGAGGCGTACCGCTCTACACCGCTCACACGATCCGGGAGGCGCGCGGCAGAGTCGGCGAGATCGAGTCGGTGATCCTGGTCCAGATCGACGGCAACCTCAAGCCTGTCACGGGCAGCGAGCACGAGATCGCCTGCGACACGCTCTGCCTCGCCCTCGGCCTCGCCCCCAATGTGGAGCTGCTCCCCCTGGTCGGGGCCCGTCTCGAGTTCGTCTCGTCGCTCGGTGGCTGGGTCCCAGCGATCAACGACTCGATGCAGACCAGTGTTCCGACGGTCTTCGCGGCTGGCGACTGCGCAGGAGTTGACGACGCCATGCTCGCCAATCCCGAGATCGCGCACGCACAAGGCCGCCTCGCCGGACACGCCGCCGCTGAATCCCTCGGCGCGGCCCTCCGGCACGACGGTCCTCCAAGTATCCCTCTCCCCCACCGGGGGAGAGGGCAGGGTGAGGGGGCGGTTCACACCTATTGGCAAACCTGGCTCCAATCCCTCCTCCACGCCGGAGGCTGGGAAGTCAACATCTGCCAGTGCGAAGAAGTCACGAGGCGAGAGCTGGTTGAGGTCAAGCCCCCGCGCTATCTCAAGTGGGAGTCTCCCCAGATGGAAACCCGAAGCCTCAATACCTTGCTGCGCGACGGCCCAGTCAATCAGGACCAGATCAAGCGTCTCACCCGCGGAGGTATGGGCCCCTGCCAGAGCCGCCGCTGCCGCGAGCAGGTCGGGCTCCTCCTGGCGCAAGCCGCCGGCACCTCCATCGATCGAATCCCGCTTCCAAGCTTCCGCCCGCCAATCCGTCCCCTACCCATGAACGTGCTATGGCCTGAGGACGAGCCAGACGCCGTGCGCGAGAACTGGGTGAGCTGGTTCGGCATCCCCACGCAGTTCAGCCCGCACTGGGAGGCCGGCATGGCCATCGCCGAGCCCACGGCGGAGACCCGTCTGATCCTGAGAGACGAGTGAGTGGAGCAACCCGTCACCGAGGACAGCTCTCTTCGTCCAAACGAGTTCGGGCGGCAGAGGGCAAGATGATCGGGAGAGCGCTCACGCTCATCGTCACGCTGACCCTCGGTACGCTCGCTGTGCCGCTCACCGTCGACGCGCAACAGGCGGCGAAGGTCCCCAGAATCGGCGTTCTCCATGCGGGCACTCCGGCCGGTTCTTCGCATTTCTTCGAGGCGTTCAAACAGGGGATGCGGGAGCACGGGTATGTGGAAGGGCAATCCATCATCTTGGAGCGCCGCTTTGGCGAAGCCCGGGTCGATCGGATATCCGAGATCGCCGCCGAACTGGTGCGCATTAAGGTGGACGTGATCGTGACGTCTACGGATGTGGGAATTGCGGCAGTCAAACAACAGACTCAGACGATCCCGATTGTGATGGCCAACAGTACCGATCCGGTCGCCACGGGGTTCGTCGCGAGCCTGGCGCGCCCCGGCGGGAATGTCACCGGCTTCAGCATGATGGTCCCGGAGCTCAGCGCGAAGAGGTTAGAGCTCCTGAAGGAAGCCGCCCCCAGACTCTCCCGAATAGCAATCATCTGGAATCCCGAAGAAACGCAGAGTGCAGCGCGTTCACTGTGTCTGCAGCTCCAGTCCGTTGAAGTGAGCGGCGCCGACGACTTCAATCGCGCCTTCTCAGCGGTGACGAACGGACGGGCGGAGGCGTTAATTGTCTCTGCGCTAAATCCCCCGGTGTTCGCGAATCGGGGCCAGATTGCGAGCTTGGCACAGAGAAATCGACTGCCATCCATGTATGGGCTAAGAGAGTTCGCGGACGCTGGCGGCCTCATGTCCTACGGGCCGAACACCGCCGAGCTGTGGCGGCGCGCGGCCACGTATGTGGACAAAATCCTCAAAGGGGCCAAGCCAGGTGACCTATCGGTCGAGCAGCCCACCAAGTTCGAGCTAGTCATCAACCTCAAGACAGCGAAGGCGCTCGGGCTGACGATCCCGCCACCGCTGCTGCGCCGAGCGGATCATGTCATCCAGTGAGGTGCCCTGAGACGGACCGAGAGGCGCTCTCGACCCCCAATATGGGGCGCCCCGGGAGTACCGTCGAACTCTGCCGTTGAACGAAAGCGGAGAGCCATGACAGAATCCAGTAGGCGGACATAGTGTCACCGGGTCGGCGTCTCATTCTCGTGGCCGTGGTTCTCCTTGCGCTCGCCGCCTGGCCCTCCCTGCCCAGGGTCCTGGCCAGCGACGGCGGCGCCATCAGCCGGCGGGGCACTTACGAGGGTGGGCGGTACCTGATCGAGGTGCCGGCGGGCTGGAACGGCGGGCTCGTTCTCTTTGCCCACGGTTACGATGGTGGCACGTTCGTTTCGCCCCTGACTTCGTACCTGCAGGACCGGGGTTACGCGCTCGCCGCGTCGAGCTTCCGCACCGAGGACTACCGCCCCGACCTGTTCGTGGATGACATGCGAGCGCTGCTCGAGCTGTTCATCCGGGAGGTACGTCGGCCGCGATGGACGGTCATCCACGGGCAGTCCGTGGGAGGGCACGTCGCGATCGTGTCGCTCGAGCTCCACCCGGGCCTGTATCAAGGAGCGCTCATCGAGTGCGGGGTCATCGATGGGATCGGGAATGCCGATCTTTACGTGGCCGCGCGTGCCGCCGCCGAATACCTCGGCGGGGTCAACCTCTTCGAGGCGCCCGACCGGGAAACCCTCATCGGCCGGGTGAACACGCAATGGCTGCCTCGCATGGGGGCGCCGCCCGCCTACACGGAGCGGGGCCGGCGCTTCGACAGCGTCCTCAAATATCTGATGGGTGGCGACCTGCCACTGCGGTTGCAGGGGCTCCCCCGCCACTACTTCCGCTACATCGCGGGCACGCGCGCGGCCGAGTTCCAGGAAGTCCTTCGACATGCGAGCACGTTGCAGGTCAGATACCGGATCGACCCTGGCCTCGGCGTCGCCGAGGACGAGCTCAACGCCAAGGTCCGTCGCATCGCGCCGGCCGAGGGCGCGAGGTCGCGGAGCGTGAACCCGGCCCTTGCCGAACTGACCGGCCGGATCACCGTGCCCGTACTCGCCATCCACGAGACCGGGGATGCGCGCGTGCCGTGGAGCAACGAGCAGGCATACCGGCGCCGGACGGTTGCCGCGGGCACAGCCCATCTGCTCGTGCAGCGGGCGGTGCGGTGGCCGAGCCACTGCGGGTTCGACGGGGAAATACGTGAGCAGGCCTTCGACGACCTCGTCGCGTGGATGGAGAAGGGAATCAAGCCGGACGGCGACGACGTACTCGCGCCCGACGTGTCGACCCTCGGCCTTCGATGGACGCCCCTCCGCCATCCCGAAGATCCCGTGCAGCGGCGCTAGCGGGGATCCCGTCAGAGCCGCTCGTAGCCCCGATAGAGCTCCGGGCGGATCCACTGCTTGAAGATGCCGGGCTTGGTCCGCCACGGCAGGGTGCCGTCCACCCGGCGGTCGAGCTCGTCGCGCAGCCACTCGAGGCGCGCGAGGTCGACCGTCACGGTGAAGACGCCGGGCTTCCGCGACTCGAGCAGGATCTCTTCGGGAGTGCAGATCATGGCGTGGCCGCTGCCACCCTCGAGGATGTTGCGGCTCGTCGCGGTGATCATCAGGTTCTCGATGGCGCGCGCCCAGATGAGGGTGCGCCAGGTCTCGTGGAGCTGGGGCGGCCAGAGCCCGGCAGGCAGGAGGGTGATGCGCGCGCCCTGGAGGGCCATCATCCGTGACAGCTCGGGCACGTAGACCTCGCTGCACATCAGGATGCCGAGCTTGCCGAACTCCGTGTCCCACACCGGCAGCTCGTCCGCTTCCTGGTACTTGAAGTCCCAGAACTTCCCGCCCTCATAGATCCACGGGCCCGGCGGGGTCGTCCGCCAGTACTTGCCGATGCGCTGGCCGTCTGGACCGTAGAGGTAGAGGCAGTTGTAGCAGGGGGCGTGGCCGACGTCGTCCGGGCGGATGTACTCGATGGCGCCGCCGACCACGTACACGTTCTCCTCGCCCGCGACAGCGGCGAGCGCCTCGTGCGGGAGTAGTCCACGGGCACCGTGCAGGGGCCGGGGTACGTTTCCGGGAGCATGACGAGCTTGGCGCCGTCGCGGGCCGCCTGGCGAATGTAGGCGACCGCGCGGTCGACGTTCTTCGGAGCGTCCGGGCCCGTCAGCGTTTCGGGCTGCACCACCGCGAGTCTCAGTTCCATCTCACGTTCCTCCCTTGGGGTCAGGTCTCACATTAATACATTTCCAGCGGCAAGTCCTATCGGCCCCGCCTCGATGTCGGATTGTGAGACCTGACCCCGGATCCCAGATCTTGACAGGGCGTGACGGGTGCAGTCTCATGGCCCTCATCTGGAGGTGCTCATGCGATCCGATCGCGTCATCGGGACCATCGACTTCCACACGGCAGGGATCGGGATGAGGCTGCTCACGAGCGGCCTCGGGCGACTGCCGGGGAGCACGATCGCCGACAAGCGGCGGTGGTTCCAGGAGCATCTCGACGATCTCCGCACCGGCCTCTGCCTCGAGCCGCGCGGGCATCGCGGCCTTCTGATCGCGGTCATGACCGAGCCGGTCACGCCCTCCGCGCACTTTGGCCTCTTCTTCATCTATCCGGGCGGCTACTACGTCTCGTGTGGCGAGGGCACGATCGGCGCGGCGACCGTGGCCGTCGAGACCGGGCTAGTGCCGCGCACGGGCGTCGCGACCCCGGTCGTCATCGACACGGAGGCCGGTGTCGTCGAGACGATCGCGCGCTCTGAGGGTGATCGTGTCCGCGAGGTCACTCTCCGGTGGACGCCGTCCTTCGTCGCGATGCCCGGGCGCTTGATCGAGGTCGAGGGCGTGGGCGAAGTGCCGGTCGACATCGCAGTCGGCGTGGGCAACGTCTTCGCCATCGTGGAGGCGGCGCACGTTGGCGTGTCGGTGCGGCGAGAGCTCACGAAGCGGATCGCCCAGCGCGGGATGGCCGTCCGCGATGCGGTCAACGCCCAGCTCCAGGTCGAGGTGCCAGGTCTGGGCAAGACGAGCGTGGACAACGTGCTCGTCCACGAGCTGCCGGATGCTAATGGCGTCTCGCCCAACGCCCTCGTCTGGGGCCCTGGCCAGGTCGACGCCGCCCCGTGCGGATCGGGCACGTGCGCGCGACTGGCCCTCTTCCACCACCGGGGTCTCATGGGGGTCGGCTCCACTTTCGTCAGCCAGGGCCTGCTCGGGCTCAGCTTCACGGCCCGGATCGGCGGCGAGACGGAGGTGGAGGGGCGGCCGGCCATCCTGCCCGAGATCACGGGCACCGCGTACCTGACCGGGTTCAGCCAGTTCCTGTTCGATCCCGACGACCCGATGCGGGCCGGCTACCTGCTCGACGTCTAGAGGACATGAAGACCCTCGTGCTGGGTGGCGGCGTCGTCGGCGTGACCACGGCCTATTTTCTCGCTCAGGCCGGCCACGAGGTGACCCTCCTCGAGGAGAAGGACGGGCTGGGGCTCGAAGCCAGCGCCGGCAATGCGGGGATCATCGCACCCGGACATTCCTTCGCCTGGGCCTCACCGCGCGCGCCGGCCATGTTGCTTCGCTCCCTGCGCGGCGCCGAAACCCCCATCCGCGTGCGGCTCGCCCCCGACCCGCACCTGTACCTCTGGGGGATTCGATTCCTGCGCGAGTGCACGGCGACGCGGGCGCGGCGCAACACGCTCGTCAAGCTCCGCTTGTGCCAGTACAGCCAGCGCGTGATGAACGAGCTGGTGCGGACTGAAGGGCTCGAGTATGAGGCCATCGCGAAGGGAGCTCTGTACCTCTATCGCAATCGGGCCGAGCTCGAGGCGGGGGTGAAGAAGATGGCCCTCCTCGCCGAGCACGGCCAGAAGCAGGAGGTTCTCGACGCGAGCGAGGTGGCGAAGCTCGACCCGGTCTTCGAGCCGGTCAAGACCAAGATCGCCGGAGCGATCCGCGATCTCGGCGACTCGAGCGGCGACTCGCGCCTCTTCACGGAGCGCCTGGGGGCGCTGTGCCGGGACCGGCTCGGCCTCACCGTGAAGCTCGGCTGCCGCGTCGCCGCGCTCCGGGCCGGTGGGGATCGCATCGACGCCGTCGTCACCAGCGACGGCGTCCTGACCGCGGACAACTACGTGCTGGCCCTCGGGGTGGGCAGTCCGATCGTCGCGCGGACGGCGGGGGTGAGCCTGCCCATCTATCCGGCCAAGGGCTATTCCTCGACCTTTCCGCTCAAACCAGGCGGCCTCGCGCCCACCATCCCCGGGGTCGACGAACAGTGGCTGGTCGGCTGGTCGCGCCTCGGCGACCGGCTGCGCCTCACCTCGACCGCGGAGTTCGCCGGCTACGACTGGGGCTGGACGCCGCGCGACTTCAACAACATCCTTCGCTTCGCGCGCGACGTGTTTCCCGACGCCGTCGACTACGATCGGGGAGAGTACCGCGCGTGCCTGCGCCCGATGACGCCGGATGGGCCGCCCATCCTTGGTCTCGGCCGCCATCGCAATCTCTTCTTCAACTGCGGCCACGGCCACATGGGCTGGACCATGGCGTGCGGCACGGCCCGGATCGTCGCCGATCTCATGAACGGGCGCATGCCCG
>VAYJ01000152.1 GCA_005888465.1 Actinomycetota bacterium | reverse complement strand
TCGAGCCTCCGTACCGGGATCGACCGGCGGCAGTTCCGCCGATCAAGGAGAGAGCACCGGGGCCGGCGCCGCGACCGCAAAGGCGAAGACTGAACCGAAGGCCCGACCCAAGCAACAGCAACAGCAGCAGCCGCACACGAAGGAATCCCCGAGCGCGAACGGCGGCCCGTCGCGCCGGCGCCGGCGCAAGCCCGCAGCCGCGAAGGCACAGGCGACCGAGGCGCCCGCCGCCGAGCCCGAGGCTCCGGCTGGCGAGCCGGCGACGGCCGCACCCGCCCGACGCCGGCGACGCCGTGGGGGACGCGGCAGGACCTCGGCCGGCAAGGCCGGGACCGCGCAGGCCGAGTCCGAGGACGCGGAGAGCGAAGCCCCGACCGAGGCCGCGCCCGCCAGGACGCGTGGACGGGGCCGGGCACGAACGCCGGGCCGCCGTCGCCGGGAGCCGGTCATTCGTCCCGAGCGTGTCGCCGACAAGAGCATGCTCATCACCGAGCTCGGCGACCGCGACCAGATCGCCGTGATGGAGGAGCGCGAGCTCGTCGAGCACTTCATCACCCGCAAGGGCGCGCATTCCATGGTCGGCAACATCTACCTCGGACGCGTGCAGAACGTCCTTCCCGGCATGGAGGCAGCCTTCGTCGACGTGGGCCGCGGTCGCAACGCCGTGCTGTACGCGGGCGAGGTCTCCTACGACGAGGAGATCGAGGGCCAGGCGCCCCGCATCGAGAAGGTGCTCCGCGCCGGCCAGAACGTGATGGTTCAGGTGACGAAGGACCCGCTCGGGGGCAAAGGCGCGCGACTCACCCAGGAGATCAGCCTCCCCGGCCGGTACCTGGTGTTCGTCCCGGACTCCGACGTGTTCGGCATCAGCCGGCGCCTGCCCGACAAGGAGCGCGCGCGACTCAAGGACATCCTGAAGAAGGTGCGCCCCCCGGGGCATGGCGTGATCGTTCGCACGGCAGCTGAGGACGCGCACGCCGAGGACCTCGAGGCCGATCTCGCGCGCCTGCAGACCGAGTGGGCGGCGATCGCGAAGAGCGCGAAGAAGGGCAAGGCGCCGCGCGTGCTCTACGAGGAGCCCGAGCTGACCGTTCGCGTCGTCCGGGACCTCTTCACCGGCGGGGAGTTCAAGGAGATGATCACCGACTCCCGCGAGGTCTACGACGGCGTCGTCGCCTACCTGCAGGGCGTGGCCCCCGACCTCGTGTCGAAGGTCCACATGCACACAGGTGCCCTGCCGGTGCTGGAGGCATTCCACGCCGTCGAGCAGATCCAGAAGGCGCTCGACCGGAAGGTCTGGCTCCCCTCGGGCGGCTACCTCGTGATCGACCGTGACCGTGATCGACGTGAACACCGGCAAGCACGTCGGCAAGGCGAACCTCGAAGAGACCGTGACGAAGACGAACCTCGAGGCTGCCGAGGAGGTCGCGCGCCAGCTCCGCCTCCGGGACATCGGCGGGATCATCATCATCGACTTCATCGACATGCTCCTCGAGAAGAACCGGGACAAGGTGACGAACACGCTGAAGCAGGCGATGGCGCAGGACAAGACCCGGTCGCAGGTCTTCGAGATCGGGCCGCTCGGCCTGCTCGAGGTCACGCGCAAGCGCGTCTCGGCCGGGTTGCTGGAGTCGTTCTCGGAGACGTGTCCCACCTGCGAGGGCCGGGGCATCGTGCTCACGTACAAACCCTAGGATGGAGGACCCATGTACGCGGTGATCAAGGCGGGTGGCAAACAGCGCAAGGTGCAGAAGGGCGACGTGATCGAGATCGAGCTCGTCCACGGCGGGCACGACGAGTCGATCACGCTCACGCCGGTGCTCGTCGTGGACGACGACGGCAAGGCGCACGTCGGCAAGGACCTCGGCAAGGCCGTGGTGAAGGCCCGCCTGGTCGGCGACGAGAAGGGCGAGAAGGTCAAGATCTTCAAGTACCGCTCGAAGACCGGCTACTCGCGGCGCCAGGGGCACCGGCAGATGTACACGCTGGTCGAGATCGAGGACGTCTCGCTCGGGCGGCGCGCGCCGGCGAAGAAAGCCGCCGAGCCCAAGGCCGACGAGGTCGCGGCGGCCGAAGAGGGCTGAGCACGGTCTGGTAGCCTGGAGGACCTCATGGCGCACAAAAAGGGTGGCGGCTCGTCCCGGAACGGCCGGGACTCCACGTCCAAGCGGCTCGGCGTGAAGCGCTTCGACGGCCAGGACGTGACGGCCGGCTCGATCCTCGTGCGTCAGCGCGGGACGAAGGTGCACCCGGGCGACGGCGTCGGCAAGGGGAGCGACGACACCTTGTTCGCCCGCACCGCCGGCAGGGTCCGATATCACACCTCGGGCGGCCGCCGCGTCGTGTCGGTCGACGCCCCGAGCTAGCCCCGCATCTCCCGTTCGATCTCGGCCGCCAGCGCCTCGATCTCCGTTCGGCGTTCGGCGTTCCCCCTGAAGAGCGCCGCGACCGCCCGCCGCCTCGTGCGCCCCTTCGTCGCGAAGCGCATCCCATCTTGCGCCTCGAGGCTGGGCGGCTTCATGAAGTAGAACCCCACCACGGGCAGCCCGTCGGGGATCTGCAGGCGAAGCTCCAGGACCGGGCTGCTCCGGAAGCGCTTCACTTTTCGGATGTGCTCGAACCGGAACGTCTCCGTGGCGCCCCGGCCGGCCGCGGGCCGGAAGACGACGGCCCGGCCCTCGACGGTGAGCTCGCCCTTGACCCCATTGGGTCCGGTCAGCGAGTGAACCATCCATGCGGTGGGCATCGGCGCGCTTTGAGCGTAGCGCGTGGCCGCCATAATCGGTCCATGTTCGTCGACGAGGCGCGGCTGGTCGCGCGCGGGGGGAACGGCGGCGCCGGCGCCGCCTCGATCCGGCGCGAGCCGTACCAGCCGCGGGGCGGACCCGACGGCGGCGACGGCGGCAGGGGCGGCGACGTGATCCTGCGGGTCGATCGGTCGGTCGGGGACCTCGGCGCGGTCGCCGACCGCCCCCACCGTGCGGCCGACCACGGCGGACCGGGCGGTCCGAACAACCGGCACGGCCGCAACGGCGACGACGCGGTCATCTTCGTTCCGGACGGCACCGTCGTGCGGAACGAGCGTGGGCTCGTGGCCGACCTCGTCGGCCCCGATGCGTCTGCAGTCGTCGCGCGCGGCGGGCGGGGCGGCCGCGGGACCGCGTCGCTCACCTCGGCTCGCAACCGTGTCCCGCGCGTGGCCGAGCGGGGCGAGCCCGGTGAGGAGCAAACGCTTTCGCTGGAGCTTCGGCTGGTGGCCGACGTGGCGCTCGTCGGCGCGCCGAACGCGGGCAAGTCGACGCTCCTTGCGGCGCTCACGGCTGCGCGGCCGAAGATCGCCGACTACCCGTTCACGACGCTCGCGCCCAACCTCGGCGTCGCGGGCGACGAGCGCGTGGTCGTCGCGGATGTCCCCGGGCTCATCGAGGGCGCGAGCGCCGGGAAGGGCCTGGGCCTCGCGTTCCTTCGTCACGTCGCCCGGTGCCGGGTCCTCGTGTACGTGGTCGACCTCACGGTCGACGATCCCGGCCGTGACCTGTCGATGGTGCGGGCCGAGGTCGCCGCCTACGATCCCGCGCTCGCCGAGCGCCGATCGCTGTCCGTCGGGACGAAACTCGACCTTCTGACCACCCCATCCACCGCGGCCGTCGACCTGCCCGTGTCGGGGCTCACCGGCGAGGGCATCCCCACCCTCGCGCAACGGCTCGACGCCGACGTCGCGGCCGCCCGCGCGAGCGAGCCGCCGCGCTCGCCGTACGTCGTCCTTCGTCCCGGACGGGACCCGTTCGTCGTCCGACGCGAGGGCACCGGCTACCGAGTGAGCGGCCCGCGGGTCGAGCGCTGGGTCGCCGAGGCCGACCTCGAGGACCCAAAGCAGGTCGCCGAGCTCCAGCGCCGTCTGGTCAAGGCCGGCGTCGAACGACGCCTCGCCGAGGCGGGCGCACGCCGCGGCGACGAGGTCCTGATCGGCCACTCGACCTTCGAGTTCATCCCGGAGCCCGGCGCCCCATGACGACCAGGGCCGAGCTGTTCGCCGCGGAGGACGCTGGCTGGATCGAGTTCCGCGAGGCGCTCGCCGCGCTCTCGCTCGACCAGTACGAGCTCCCGGGCTATTACGCCGAAGGCTGGTCGGTGAAGGACCTGATCGGGCACATCGGCGCTTGGGCGGCCGAGTCGCAGTGCGTCCTGGAGCAGATCCGGGGCGGCACGTTCGACGACAACCCCATTGACGTCGACGCGCTCAACCAGCGGTTCTTCGAGACGAACCGGGACTTGCCCCTCTCGGTCGTCCGGGCCGAGGCGTGGGCCGCCCACACGCGCATGCTGACCGAATTCGGCCGCCTTCCCCTGGTCACGCCGCCCGCCGAGAGCTGGTTCGTCGAGGGCGGCGCCCAGCACTACGCCGAGCACCTCCCGCGCCTGCGCGAATGGGCGGCCGAGCTGCTCGGGCGCCCCGGGATCGGCCCGTAGAATCCGACCGTGGGGACACCCCGGCGCCTGGGGGTCATGGGCGGCACGTTCGACCCCATCCATCACGGCCATCTGGTCACCGCGGAGGCCGCGCTTTGGCGTTTCACCTTGGACGAGGTCATGTTCCTCCCCACGGGAAGCCCGTGGATGAAGGGCGACCGGCCCGTCAGCGGCCCCGAGGACCGTTACCTCATGACCGTGATCGCGACCGCGAGCAACCCCCGGTTCAGCGTGTCCCGCCTGGAGATCGACCGCCCGGGCCCCACCTATACGGTCGAGACCCTTCAGGAACTGCGCCGGCAGGCCGAAGGTGACATCGACCTGTTCTTCATCACCGGTGCCGACGCTATGCTCGAGATCCTCGAGTGGAAGGACCCCCATGAGGTCCTCGCCCAAGCGCATTTCATCGCCGCCACGCGGCCTGGGTACGACCTGGCCCGCTTCCAGGAGCGCGCCCCGTCCAGCCACCCGAACGTCAGCGTGATGGACATCCCGGCCCTCGCGATCTCCTCGACCGACATCCGCCGGCGGGTGGCGGCCGGCGAGCCGATCCGCTACCTGGTCCCCGAGGGCGTCCATACCTACATCGAGAAGGCCGGCCTGTACCGGAGCGAGCCGTGAGCGTCCAGGCGCCCGAGGACTTCGACTGGCGCGCCGCCGACGATGCCCTGGAGAACCCCAGCGAGCGACCGGAGACCCGCATCCGGCGTCACACGCCTCGCGCGATCGGCTTCGTCGGGGGCGCGATCGCCATGCTGGTGCTCGTCTCCGTCCTCACCGGGCCCGTGCGCCGACTGGTCGGCGCCGCGGCCGCTGGCGC
Source organism: Actinomycetota bacterium (assembly GCA_005888465.1). Classification (GTDB taxonomy): domain Bacteria; phylum Actinomycetota; class UBA4738; order UBA4738; family UBA4738; genus AC-55. The sequence goes on along the minus strand of VAYJ01000152.1, from coordinate 1,165 downwards.
GATCCGGCCCGCGCCCACCACGCTGGCGTGGGCGATCCAGACTTCCTCCGGTTCCCTGATCGCGGTCGTCTCGCTCCCCGGCGCGAACCGTCCGGCCTCGCTCGTCGTCATCCCGAGCGACACGATCGTCGACCTCCCCGGCGGGGGAGCGGGGACGATCGGCGCGGCGGCCACGACCCCCGGCATGACCGTCGCGGCCGCGCAGGCGACCCTCAACGTTCGCGTGCCGCATTATCTGCTCATCAACGAAGCCGACCTCGAGGCCCTGGTCGATCGCCTCGGCGGGATCAGCGTCGACACCGAGGAGGCCTTCGTCTCCCGCGGCCAGCCTCTGGGGCCAGGCCCGGAACACCTGCTCGGCGCCGACGTCGCGGCGTACCTCGCCGCTTTCAACCAGGAGCCCGGCGACCTTACGAGCCGCTGGGAGGACGTGCTCACCGGCGTCTTCAACGGGCCGACGGACCCGCGCCTGTGGACGTTCCCGCTCGGCCAGGGCGACGACGTGTCGCTCGCCGGTCGGATCCTCGCAGCGGCGCACGGCACGCCCCTGTTCGAGCTGCCGACGGTCGCTTCTGACGGCGTCGTCGAGCCCGACATCAAGGCCATTGCCGCGCTGACCAGCAGGACCTTCGCACCCACCCTTCCCCTGATCCGCGTGGTCGTTCTCTCGGAGAACGGCCAGCCGAACATGGGCGCGGCGATCTCCGCGATCCTCGCCCCGCACGGGTACCGGGTCGTGGCGGCCCAGGACGACGCCTACCACGACGAGCCGCTCACCCAGGTGGTTGCCTCCAACGAGGTCTTCCTGCCGCAGGCGCAACAGGTCATGGCGCTCCTGAAAGCCGGTAATGTGTACGTCGGTGCCCAGCCCACGGGCATCGCGGACATCACCATCGTGGTGGGGAAGGACTTCAAAGGCATTTGATCGAACGAGGAGCTGACCCATCCAGGGCCAGGTGACAGATTCCCGAGACCTGGCGCGCCTGGCAGCCCGGGTCGCCGCCTCCAAGCAGGGCGAGGCCGTCGTGGTCCTCGACGTGCGCGAGCTCATTACGATCACGGACTACTTCGTGATAGCGTCCGGCTCTTCCGATCGCCAGGTGACCACGATCGCCGAGGAGATTCTGCTGCAACTGAAGAAGCTGGGACATCCCGCGCTTCGACG
>VAYJ01000148.1 GCA_005888465.1 Actinomycetota bacterium | reverse complement strand
TTGAAGCCGTAGACGCCGCAGAACGACGCCGGCCGGATGGTCGAGCCGCCCGTCTGGCTCCCTAGGGCGAGCGGCACCATGCCCGCCGCCACGGCCGCGGCCGAGCCGCTCGAGGAGCCGCCCGGCGTGTGCGCCGGATTGTGCGGATTTCGCGTCTTGTTGGGGGAAGCGCCGGCGAACTCCGTGGTGACGGTCTTGCCCAGGATGATCGCGCCCGCCCCCCGCAGCATGGATACCACCGGCGCGTCGCGCGATGGGGTGCGACCCGCGTGGAGCGGAGAGCCGTTCTCGGTCGGCATGTCCGCCGTGTCGATGATGTCCTTGAGGCCCACGGGAATCCCGTGCAGCGGGCCCAGGGGCTGCCCCCCCAGCCGCCATTCGTCCGCCGCCCGCGCCTGCTCGAGCGCGTGCTCCGGATCAAGAAACGCCCACGCCTCGATCCGCCCGTCCACCTCGCCTATGCGGGCTAGACACGCCTCGACGAGCTGCTCTGACGAGATCACGCCATCCCGGATCAGCCGTGCCGCCTCCGTTGCCGACAGCGCATACAGGTTACTCAGATCCACCGAGCTTTCTCCTCCAGCGACTGAACTCTACGCTCCGAGCGGCGGCTTTGCCGCCGCAATCGAAGAATTGGGGGGAGGCACGGAGGAGCGCAAAGCCCCCCTCCGAGTTCATTTACCATACAGGAACTCCGGGAGCCAGAGGCTCATGCCCGGCCAGATGTACATGAAGACGAGGCAGATGCACACGATGATCATGTACGGCATCATGCCGGCGAAGATCTGGTTGAGCGTCACGTGCTTCGGCGCCACGCCCTTGAGATAGAACGCCGACATCGCCACCGGCGGCGACAGGAACGCCGCCTGGAGATTCACCGCGACCATGGTGCCGAACAGGATGGGATCGATCTGGAAGTGGGGCAGCAGCGGGATGAAGATCGGGCAGAAGATGATGATGATTTCGGTCCACTCGAGCGGCCAGCCGAGCAGGAAGATGATCAGCTGCGCCGTGATCATGAACCCGAGCGGCGACAGGTTCATGCCCAGCACCCACCGCTCGATCAGCGACTGACCGCCGTGTAGGGCGAACACGGCGGAGAAGAGCGCCGAGCCCACGAAGAGCCAGCACACCATCGCCGTTGTCTTGGCGGTGAGGAAGGTCGCCTGCTTCAGGTTCAGGCGGAGCTCCGCCGAAGTCCTGAGATACCAGAGCCCGGGCACGACGGTGCCCACGAGCGTCCCGCCGATCGAGCCCGCCACGACCAGGGAGGCCCAGTCCTCGCCCTGCCACCACCCGAGAGCGACGCCGATGATGAATCCGACGAGGCTCCACCACAAGACCTGCCGCAGATACTTCGCCATCACGGCGAGGTACAACGCGCCGAGCGCCCCGATCGCGGCCGACTCCGTGGCGGTGCAGATGCCGAACAGAATCACCGCGAGGACCACCACGGTGAGCACCCCAAGCGGCACCACCGACACGCACAGCTCTTTCAGGATCTCGAGCTGCTCGCCGTCCATGCGCCAGAAGTACAAGAGGAGCGTGAACCCGGAAGCCGCCGCCAACCCCCAGAACCAGGCGTAGAAGTGCTTGGGGATCCTCCCCGCTCCCGACTCCGCCGTGGGGTCCCTGAGTGACGACATCTCCTCAGGCGGACCCTCGGCTTTGGGCTGGCTCTCAGCCGGCTCGGCCGCGGATCCTGCGGCGCCAAGTTCCTGCGGCTTCTCCTCGGCCGGCGCCCGCTTCTCGGCCGGCGCCGAGGGGACGGTCGTGGCCGGTTCTCGCGGCGGCGCGGCGGCGGCTATCGCCACCTCGGGCGCGTTGTAGATGACCACGTACCACCACCCCGCGACGAAGGTGCCGACGGTCAACAGCAGCGGCACCGACAGGACCATGAGACTCTTGGCGATCGCGTCGTAACCGGCCGCACCCTTCAGCATGGCCGGACGAAACACGCTCGCCACGAGGCCCGGGACGACGCTCCGCGACCGGCCGCGCTCAAGTCCTTGCAGCCAGTCCGGCACCGCCACGCGGTACTGATCGGGCCGGAGCTTCGGGGCGATCTTGGGGTTGATGATCGCCCAGGCGAGGATATAGAGGAGGTAGAGGGCGGTCAGGAAGAAGCCCGGCAGCATCGCCGCGGCGTAGAGCTTCACGATGGACTGCCCGGCCACCGCCGCATACACGATGATCATCACGGAGGGCGGGATCAGGATGCCCAGCGTGCCGCCCGCGGTGATGACGCCCGAGGCGAGCTTCACGTCGTAGCCCGCGTTCAGCATCGGCCGCATCGAGATGACGCCCATGAGGACGACCACGGCGCCGACGATGCCGGAGGCGATCCCCCAGAACGCGGACACCAGCATGGTGGTCACGGCGAGCGAGGCGGGGACGCGTCGGAAGGCGAGCTGGACGCTGTGGAACATCTTATCCACCAGCGCCGCCCGTTCCATGACGTAGCCCATGAAGACGAACAGCGGGATCGACAGGAGGACGTCGTTGGTCATCACGCCGTACGTCTTCTGCGGGATGAGATCGAAGATGCGGTTGTCGTACCAGTGCTGGCCCGCAGTCCAGAACGCGATATAGCCAAAGACCGCGCCTAGGCCCATCAGGGTGAAGGCGGTGGGAAAGCCCATCATGATCGCGATCACGATGAGCCCCAGCATCGTCAGGCCGAGCGACGGGTCACTCATGAATCCTTCCGCTCGTCCTCTTTGATCGCCCGCTCGTGGATCACACCCTCTTCCATCACGCTGCGGTGGCGGGCGGCCTCGTCGATGGCGTGCGCCGTCTCCATCGCCGCCCGCCGCGACTCCTCGTCCACGTACTCGCTGTGCCCGAGCTGGGTCTCGATGACGTCGATCTCTTCCACGTCCTCGATCCGCGCGGGCCAGGCCCCCGTGCGCAGGCACATGATGCAGCGGGCGATCTCGGCCAGCCCCTGGAGCATCACCAGGGCGCCCGCGACCGGGATGACCGTCTTGAACTGGTAGACGGGCGGCCCCTCCGCGGTCACGGTGGAATGCTCGTGGATGCGCCAGGAGTCGGCCGCGTAGCCGCTCCCCGCGTAGATCAGCCCGATCATGCAGGGGACGAAGAAGAGCAGGTAGAGCGTCAGATCGAGCGCCGCCTGGCCGCGCGGCTTCATGTAGATGTAGACGAAGTCGGCGCGCACGTGACCGGCCGCGGCCAGAGTGTAGGCGCCGCACATCATGAACAGCGTGCCGTACAGCATGCTGTTGAGGTCGAAGATCCAGGCCGTCGGAGCGTTCAGGATGTAGCGTTTGAAGACCTCTATCGATACCACGAAGGTCAGAGCCACGATGAGCCAGGCGAAGGCCTTGCCCGACCAGTAGCTGACGTGGTCGATGGCCCCGAGGAGGCGCTGGCCGTTCATGCGCGCGGACGCGAGGCCAGCCATCCGGCGTGCACCGGACGGCTGGCCTTCCCGGAAGGCGTCACGGAGAGTTAGCTCTTCTTGTCAGCGGGCTTGGCGGCCGGCTTGGCAGCCGGCTTGGTGAAGTAGTGGTTGTAGGCCATGCGGCGGCTCACGTTGGTGTCGAGGTCCCACTTCACTGCCCGCGCGGCGAACCCCTTCTGCGACTCCGCGATCTCCTTGAACATGGGGTTCTGCGCCGAATACTTCGCCTCGACCTGGTCGAAGATCTCGAGCTGTTTCTGCAGCACCGAGTCCGGCGTCTTGTAGAACCTGACCTTGTCCTTGGTCTGCAGCTCGATGTAGTCCTTCGAGTAGCGGTCGATCGACTTCCAGGCCATGTCGGCCGAGGCGGCTTCCACGCCGTTCTCGATGATCGCCCTCATCTTGTCGGGCAGGGCGTCGAACTTGGTCTTGTTGAACGTGATCTCGAGCTGCTCGGCGTTCTGGTGGTAGCTCTGCAGCATGCACACCTTGGAGACGTCGGCGAAGCCGAGGATGCGGTCGGAGGTCGCGTTGTTGAACTCGGCGGCATCGAGGAGACCCCGATCCATGGCCGGCACGATGTCGGCGCCGGGCAGCGCGTTCACCGCCGCCCCCATGCCCTGGAAGAGATCGATCGAGATGCCCACGGTGCGGAACTTGAGCCCCTTGAAGTCCTCTGGCTTGGTGATCGGCTTCTTGTACCAGCCGAGCGGCTGGGTATACATGGGGCCGTAGGGGAAGGAGACGACGTTGAGGCCGATCGACTGGTAGAGCTTCTGCAGCAGCTGCTTGCCCCCGCCGTACTTGTGCCAGGAGAGCAGCATGTTGGCGTCCATGCCGTAGGCAGGACTCGAACCCCAGAGCGCGAGCGCCGTCTGCTTGCCGTAGTGGTACACGAGCACCCCGTGCCCGCCGTCGAGCGTGCCCTTCGACACGGCGTCAATCAGACCGAAGGCCGGCACCACGGCGCCCGCCGGCAGCACGTCGATCTTGAGGTCGCCGCCCGTCATGTCGTTGACCTTCTTGGCGAAGTCGAGGGCGTACTCGTGGAAGATGTCCTTCTGCGGCCACGTGCTCTGCCAGCGCATGGTGATCGGCCCCTGCGCCTTGACGACCGTGGGGAAGCCGAGGGCGACCGCCCCCGCCGCCGCCATGGCCGCGCCTTTCAGGAAGCTGCGACGAGGCGATTCGGTGACGGTCTGCGGATCGTTCATGCGGCACCTCCTTGTGCGCGGAACGTGTGATGAGCGGTCGTCATCGGCCGCAGGCTTCGCGAACTCCCACTCCCTGCGGCACCCTGCGAACCGCGGGTATTCTAGCGGTCGCCCCATCCCTCGTAAAGCAACTTCCGACGGGATGCATCCGTTCGGGGCGGCCCGGCGTAGGGAGGGAAGGGCA
>VAYJ01000147.1 GCA_005888465.1 Actinomycetota bacterium | reverse complement strand
CCGCTCCTCAGGAGCCTGGACTTGGCGACGGAATATCCCGATAATCGGGGCCCGGCGCGCCAAGGCCTCGGGCCGTCGATCTCGCGGGGAAGGACAAGACCGCCGTCAAGAGGGGCGCAGTGGGCCAACGATGGCCTGGCTGAAAGCACGAGCTCCTCGGCCAGAGCACGTATGAAAGGGGAAGCATTCAATGGCGAAGCACCGGCGCACGCTCCGGTCCCGATTCACCGTCACCTTCGTGGTGGGGGCTCTCGTCTGTCTGGTCGCGGCGGGGGCCCTGGCACAGGTCGCCTCCAAGAGCTCCTTGATCGGAAAGCTGGAAGGTCCGGAGGTCGTCACCGACCCTGCGAAGCTTCCCAAGCAACTCAAGGAGGCGCCGCAGCTCGCGGCGCTGGTCAAGGCGGGCAAGCTGCCGCCCGTCGCGGAGCGCGTCGGGCAGGATCCGCTGATCATCAAGCCGGTGCACGAGATCGGCAAGTACGGTGGCACGTGGCGCGGGGGCTTCACGGGGCCGGCTGATTTCTGGAACGGCTATCGCTGCTGCTCGGGTCCCGACCACCTGCTGTTCTGGGATTACACGGGCGACAAGGTCACACCCAATATCGCCAAGGGCTACGAGATGCAGGACGGAGGCCGGACGATCGTCCTGCATCTGCGCCGGGGGATGAAGTGGAGTGACGGCCGTCCGTTCACCGCGGACGACTTCGTGTTCTGGTTCGAGGACATCTACCGGAACAAAGACCTCGTGCCCACGCCCTCCGCGACGATGGCGATCAACGGCAAGCAGGGCGAGGTCCAGAAGGTGGACACGTATACGGTGAAGTTCAAGTTCTCCGATCCGTACTACATGCTGCCCGACGTGCTGGCCGGCTCCACGGACCTCGGCGGCCAGGCGTGGCGGGGAACGCTCGGGCTGGGCGGGTACGCGCCCGCCCACTACTTGAAGCAGTTCCACCCGAAATACGTGGCCCCGGCCGATCTGGACCGGAAGGTCAAGGACGCGAAGTTCGACAGCTGGGTCCGCATGTTCTTCTCCAAGAGTGACTGGGCGCTCAACCCCGACCTGCCGGTCCTCACGCCCTGGAAGACGGTCACACCGAGCAACACGTCCACGTGGACGCTCGAGCGCAACCCCTACAGCGTGTTCGTGGACACGGAGGGCAACCAGCTCCCCTACATCGACCGGGTGGTGCTGACGCTGGCCGAGAACCTGGAGGTCATCAACCTGCGAGCGATCGCGGGCGAGTACGACTTCCAGGCTCGACATCTCGACCTCGGCAAGCTGCCGGTATTCATCGAGAACCAGCAGAGGGGCGGCTACAAGCTCCATCTGGACCCGGGCGACTACGGCGGCGATATGATCATCAAGTTCAACCTGAGCTACGAGGCGGACCCGGAGATCGCGAAGTGGATGAACACGGCCGACTTCCGGCGCGCGCTCGCCATCGGGATCGACCGCGACCAGATCAACGAGACCTTCTGGCTGGGGACGGGCACCCCGAGCTCCGTGGTGCCCGCGGACTCGAACAAGTACAACCCGGGACCGCAATACCGGAAGCTCTGGGCCACCCTCGACGTCAAGAAGGCCAACGAGATGCTCGACAAGATCGGCCTCGCCAAGAAAGACGGCGAGGGCTACCGGCTGCGCACCGACGGCAAGGGGCGCCTGCGCATCGAGATCATGACGCTGGGAGGCCAGTTTCTCCAGTTCACGCAGATCGCGGAGATGATCCGCGAGCAGTGGAAGAAGATCGGCATCGACCTGACCGTGCAGGAGGTGGAGCGCAGCCTGGCCCTCAAGCGGACGGCGGCCAACGAGCAGCAGCTCGGCGCCTGGAACAACGACGGCAGCGAGCATCTGTTCACCTTCCCGCTCCACGTGTTCCCCTTCGAGATCGCCACCGTCGCGTCCTCGGGCCCGCTCTACGCGCGCTGGTTCCACTCCGCGGGCACCCAGGGCAAGGAGCCGCCCGCGCGCATGAAGGAGCTGATGGAGAAGTTCAAGCGCGCGTACGGAGTGCCGGAGAAGGAGCGGATCGAGCTCGGCAAGGAAGTCTGGAAGATCGCCGCCGAGGAGGTCTACATCATCGGCGTGATCGGCATGGGCCCGGCCTCCATGGGGGTACGGGTGGCCAAGACGAACATGGGCAATATCCCCTCCCGGCAATACAACAGCCCGGACGGCAAGACCCCCACGATTTCCCGACCCGTGACGTTCTTCTGGAAGAAGTAAGATCCGCGGGCGCCCGGTTCACCGTGGCCATTCAGCGGTGAACCGGGCCGCGGACCAGGGATCCTAGAATGCTGGCGTACATCGGACGACGCGCTTTGCTCGCGGTCTTCACGGTCTGGGCGATCTCCGTCCTGGCCTTCGTCATCATCCAGCTGCCCCCGGGCGACTACGTCACCTCGTACATCGCTCAGATGGCCGCCTCGGGCAGCGTCGTCTCTGAGGAAGAGGCGGACAATCTGAGAATCCAGTACGGCCTGGGCCGCCCCATCTATGTCCAGTACTACAAGTGGGTCAAGCTGTTCGCCGAGGGCAACTTCGGCATGTCCATGGAGTGGAAGCGCCCCGTGACCGAGGTGATCGGAGATCGTTTGTGGCTGACCATGGTGGTCGCAGTGTCCGCCTTGCTCCTGACCTGGGTGCTGGCCCTGCCCATCGGCATCTACTCTGCCGTGCGGCAGTACTCCCTGGGTGACTACGCCGCCACGTTCGTGGGATTCATCGGCCTTGCCGTCCCCAACTTTCTCCTCGCCCTGGTCCTGCTCTATCTCGGCTTCACCCTTTTCAACGCCAACACCGGGGGGCTGTTCTCCGTCGAGCTTCAGGACGCCCCCTGGAGCATGGCCAAGGCCTGGGATCTGCTCAAGCATCTCCCGATCCCCGCCTTGATCCTGGGTCTGGCGGGAACCGCGCAGCAGGTGCGGATCATGCGCGCCAATCTGCTGGATGAGCTGCGCAAGCCCTACGTGGTGACGGCGCGATCCAAAGGCCTGACGGAGGGCCGGGTGATCCTGAAATATCCGGTACGGCTGGCTCTCAATCCGTTCGCGAGCACGATCGGCTACACCCTGCCCTACATCGTGTCGGGAAGCATCATCGTGTCCCTGGTGCTGGGACTGCCGACGGTCGGACCTCTCCTGCTCAGAGCCCTCATCGCGCAGGACATGTTCCTGGCGGGGACGATCGTGCTTCTGCTGGGCGTCATGACGGTGATCGGCACGCTGGTCTCGGACATTCTGCTCGTGTGGATCGACCCGCGCATCCGACTCGAGGATTCCTGATGGCCGGGCCTGACCTGACGCTTGATCCGGCCGGCGTTCCCGCTCACGGGCCAGCCGCCGTGGCGCCCGTCGAGGACCGACGCATCTTCGTGGCGTCGCAGTGGCAGCTGACGTGGTGGCGATTCCGGAAGCACCGGGTGGCCGTGGTCAGCGGCATGGTCGTCATCGGCTTCTATCTGGTGGTGCTGGGGGCGGACTTCCTCGCCTATGCCGACCCCAATGCCTCCGAGGCGCAGCGTTCCCTGATGCCGCCGCAGTCCATCCACTGGTTCGACGGCTGGCGGCTCAGCCCCCACGTCTACGCGGTCAAGGGCGTTCGCGATCAGCAGAGCTTCCGGCGTGTCTATCGAGAGGACCCCAGCCAGAAGATTCCGGTCCGGTTCTTCGCCCAGGGCTTCGAGTATCGATGGCTGGGCCTCATACCGACGACGCGCCATCTGATCGGGGTCGACGGGGGCCGCGATGGCACCCAGACGATCTTTCTGCTTGGGACAGACGTGCAAGGGCGGGACCTGTGGTCGCGCCTGATGTACGGCACGCGCATCTCACTCACCATCGGACTCATCGGGGTGACGATGAGCCTCTTCCTGGGCGTCGTGCTGGGGGGGCTCTCGGGGTTTTATGGCGGCCTCGCCGATACCGTGATCCAGCGGATCATCGAGATTCTCCGCTCGATCCCCACCATTCCGTTGTGGATGGGACTGGCCGCGGCCCTCCCCCGGCACTGGACGATCTTGCAGGTGTATTTCGCCATCACCATCATCATCTCGCTCCTGGCCTGGACGGAGCTGGCCCGCGTCGTCCGCGGGCGTTTCCTCACCCTGCGCGAGGAGGACTTCGTGGTCTCCGCGCGGCTGGTGGGCTGCAGCCAAATGCGGACGATCTTCGTCCACATGGTGCCGTCGTTCATGAGCCACATCATCGCGGCGACCACCCTCGCCCTGCCCGCCATGATCATCAGCGAGACCGCTCTCAGCTTTCTCGGCCTGGGCCTCCGCCCGCCCGCCATCAGCTGGGGGGTGTTGCTGCAGCAGGCCCAGAACGTCCAGACGGTGGCCATCTCTCCGTGGCTGATGCTCCCGGCCGTGCCGGTGATCATCGTGGTCATGGCGTTCAACTTCCTCGGCGACGGGCTGCGGGATGCCGCCGACCCCTATGGCCGTTGACTCGAAGGGGGCCTTGACGGCTGCCCCAAGAGAGACGCTCCTTTCCGTCAGGAATCTCAAGACTTACTTCCCTCAGGATGAGGGCACGGTCAAGGCGGTGGATGGGGTGAGCTTTGACCTGTATCCGGGCGGGACCCTGGGGATCGTTGGAGAGAGTGGCTGCGGCAAGAGCGTGACGGCCAGATCGATTCTCGGCATCGTCGATCGGCCGGGCCGGATCGTGGAGGGAGAGATCCACTTCCGTCGACGAGCTATCGACGGCGGGGCAGAGGCCGACCGGATGGTTGACCTCGCCACGCTGGCCCCGAATGGCCCGGAGATGCGGGCTGTCCGTGGGGCGGAGATCGCCCTCATCTTCCAGGAGCCGAGGTCCTCGTTCAGTCCCGTCCACACCATCGGGAACCAGATTGACGAGGTGATCATGCTGCACCAGCAGCTCGATCGCCGGCAGGCGCGAGAAAAGACGATCGAGATGCTGCGGCGGGTCGGGGTGTCCTCGCCAGAGGAGCGGGTGAACCAGCTATCCAACCAGCTCAGCGGCGGCCTGCGCCAGCGCGCCATGATCGCCATGGCCCTCTCCTGCAATCCGAGTCTGTTGATCGCGGATGAGCCGACCACGGCCCTCGATGTGACCACCCAGACGCAGATCCTGGCCCTCATGCGCCAGCTCCAGCAGGAAGACGGGATGGCCATCATGCTCATCACCCATGACCTGGGCGTCATCGCCGAGATGGCCAGAGACGTGGCGGTGATGTACCTGGGCCGCGTGGTCGAGCAAGCGCCTGTCGACGAGATCTTCCATGCCCCGCGGCATCCCTATACCCAGGCCCTCCTGCGCTCTATCCCCCGCATTCGATCGGGCCCCCGAGAGCGCCTGACCCCGATCGCGGGCTCCGTGCCTCATCCGTATGACCGGCCGTCGGGATGCCCTTTCCATCCGCGCTGTCCGGAATTCATGCCGGGGACGTGCGATCGGCAGGCCCCGAGCTTGCGGCTCGTGGGCGATCAGCACGCCGTGAGCTGTTTCCTCTATGAGTGACTGAGTTGAGCTCCCTGCCCCGACAGGTCTTGCTGCGGGTGGCCGGGCTGCAGAAGCTCTTTCCCATCCGGAAGGGTTTGTTGAAGCGCACGGTGGGTCACGTGCGGGCGGTAGACGGCGTCGACTTTCACATCGATGAAGGGGAGACGCTGGGCCTGGTGGGAGAGAGCGGCTGCGGGAAGACCACCACCGCGCGCTGCATCCTGCGGGCCATCGAGCCGACAGCGGGTGAGGTCTTCATGCGGGTCCGCGACGGTTCGGTGATCGAGATGGGGCAGCTCCGCCCGTCGGAGCTGCGGGCCCTACGTCGAGAGATGCAGATGATCTTCCAGGACCCGTTCACCTCGCTCAATCCCCGCATGACCCTGCTCGATCTCGTGGGCGAGCCGCTGCTCGTGCACGGCATGAAGAGTGGCCGGGAGCGTGAAGAGCGCGTGGCGGACCTCTTGCGGAGCGTCGGGCTCCGCCCCGAGTACATGCGGCGGTTTCCCCACGCCTTCAGCGGGGGCGAACGGCAGCGCATCGGCATCGCCCGCGCCCTCGCCCTGCATCCTCGCCTGGTGGTGGCCGACGAGCCCGTCTCCGCCCTGGACGTCTCGGTCCAGGCCCAGATCCTCAATCTCCTCGTCGATCTGCAGGCGGAGTTCCAGCTGACCTACCTGTTCGTGGCCCACGATCTGAGCGTGGTGAGGCACATCAGCAACCGCGTGGCCGTGATGTACGTCGGGCGCATCGTGGAGCTGGCGACCACCACGGAGCTCTTCACGACCCCCAAGCATCCGTACACGGCAGCCCTCCTGTCCGCGGCTCCCGAGCCCGATCCGCGGATACGCTCCCGGCGCATCGTGCTGGAAGGGGAAGTGGCGAACCCTGCCGCCCCGCCGAGCGGCTGCTATTTCCATCCCCGCTGCGCGTACGCGATCGACAGGTGCCGGACGGAGGCCCCGGCCTGGCGCGAAGTCTCCCCCGCCCATTTCGTCGCCTGTCACCGCGCCCAGGAGCTCCAGCTCGCCGGGGTGGATTGAGGAACTCCACGGAGGAGAAGGAAACACCCCTGACGTCAGCTGTTCCCTCGGTGACATCCCTCCCCAGCAGATACGGGTGGTCGCGCGCGCCGCTGGCCATCTCCGCGACCGTGAGATCGCAAGATCTGCTCGCGACGCCGGCAGTTTCTACGTGGATCACACCCATCCACGTACGGATGACGCGAATTTCTTGTGACTCTCGATTGTGGCGCGGGTCTTGCGACCCCGCGGGAGCCGGAGACCGCACCTTCTGCCCTGCCCCGACAGCGAGAGGGGACTGCGTACGACAATGAAGCGTGACCGGATAAGGCTGGTCGCCATACTGGCTGTTCTCATCCTGGGCATGGGCGAGGAGGCGTGGGCACAGAGGCCTCCCACCGGTTCTCGTGATCCGCGTGATTTTTTCGGACCGCGCTTCCAGGGCGGGCAGGACGCCCCGAGGCCGGAGCGCACACGCAGAGAAGACGCGGTCCGCCGCTGGAATGAGATTCTGCTCTCGGCCAATGCCCTCGACCACACGCCCGTGGGACCCGGCGAGAACAGGGTCTTCGGAGAGCAGCTGGGCCCCCACCGAACGAGCCGGGCCTTTGCCATCATCCACATCGCGATCTTCGACGCGGTCAATGCCATTGCTGGTGGTTACAAGAGCTACACGGGCCTGCCTCCTGCATCGAGGGATATCTCCATGCACGCCGCCGTTGCCCAGGCGGCGCATGACACTCTGGTCGTACTCTACCCGTCGCAGAAGCCTAGCTTCGACGAACTACTCGCGGAAGATCTCGATCAGGTTCGGGACAGACAGGCCCAGCGGCGTGGGAGTGCCGTCGGGAGCCGGGCGGCCGCCGCCATCCTCGGACTGAGGGCCAACGACGGCTCGCAGGTTGCCGAGCAGCTCTACGGCAGCGAATACACACCTGTGCCGGGTCTGGGCAAGTGGCGCCAGGACCCTATCGCCCAGCAACCGAT
>VAYJ01000053.1:16942-19382 GCA_005888465.1 Actinomycetota bacterium | reverse complement strand
CGGAGGTGAGGAAGCTGGAGTCCGAGGGCGAGAAGTGAGGGGCCGGAGCAGCATGCCCGTGCGGGGCTTGGGCCAGAAGGAGGTGGACTTCGGCGGAAGCCGCCGCCCGGCCGCGACCACCTCCCAGATGCGGTCGACGGTGGTCGGGGGCAGGAGATAGGCAGCAGAAGCGGAGCCGTCGGCGACCATGCTCGCGGCGAGGGCCGCGTCGGGGACGAAGCGGATGGCTTCGAGCGGGGTCCTGCCCAGGACCGTTCGATGCAGTGCCTCGACCGTGGGTGGTGGCGCGTCGAGCGAGGAGACGCGGTAGGCCAGCGCACCGTCGTCCCGCGCGACCGTGCCGTAGCTCGGGGGATCGTCCCGGATCGACGCCAGGACCTCGGCGAGGTCGCGGACCCGCTCACCCGTCGGCGCCGGCGCGCGCCCAGCGACCGCACGGTGCAGCGGGAGCACGGGCGGGCGTTCGGCGGTGGCGTCGACGAGGAGCATCATCATGGCGTCCCACGGGCCCGGACCGTGCGCCGCCCGCATCTCCTCGCGGTACTCGAGCGCGACCGCGTAGCGGTGATGGCCGTCGGCGATCAGGAGCTCGGTGTCTCGGAGCGCCTCGCCGACGATGGCTCCTCCTTCGTCGAATGCCCACAGGCGATGCCGCGTCCCCGCTTCGTCCACCACCTCGCGGGCCGGGGGCGCGCCGGTGGAACCGTCGAGGAACGCCGTGACGGCCGGCGAGGGACGCCGATACACGAGGTACGGCATCGACAGGTTCGTCTGGACGGCACGGAGCAGGCGAAGGCGGTCGCGGATGACGGGCGCAAACGTGCGCTCGTGCGGAACGATCGATCCACCCCACGGCTCGAGGGCGACCTCGGCCACCACACCTCGCACGACTCGATCCGCGCCATCCCGTCGGAACGACAGCTCGTACGGATAGACGCGCGGGGGGCCGGTCGAAACGAGCACGCCCTCGTCGATCCAGCTCCTGAGGAACGAGGAGGCCCTCGTATACTGATTTGCCGATCCATCGTCACCCGGCTCTCGGCGTCCCAGGATGAGCCGAACGACGTTGTGGGAGCTCGCGCGGTAGAACCGCTCCTGGTCGGCCGGGGTGATGGCGTCGTAGGGAGGGGTCGTGAGGAGCTCCAGCGGACCCACCCGGGCGGGGTCGTACCAGATCCCAGCGAACGGTCGAACGATCGGCACGCGACCTTTATAGGGAGTCGGGAGGCAGGCCGTGATCGACCGGACCGCTGGGGAAGGCCCGGGAGCGTACGAGCTGCTGGCGAAGGGCCGGGAGCTCCTGCGCAGCGGTCACCCACACCAGGCCGCCATGGTGCTCGGCAGGGCGAAGCTCCTCGAACCGGAGAAGGCGTCGATCCGTGAGGCCCTGGGCCGGGCTCTGTACCTCTCGGGCTGGACGCTCAGGGCGCGGCGCGAGTTCGCCAAGGCCGTCCAGATCGATCCGGTCAACGACTACGCGCACTTCGCGCTCGGCCTGTCGTGCTCGAAGACCGGCCAGCGAACGCGGGCGATCGCGCACCTGAAGCTCGCCGTCGTGATGCGTCCCGGCGCCGAGGAATACCGGCGAGCGCTCGCGGGCGTCTCGGGGTGAGCCCCCGCCCGGCGCTCACCGAAGGCTACGACGCGGTCTTCCTGGACCTCGACGGCGTCGTCTACCGAGGCGACACGCCGATCTCCGGGGTTCCCGAGGTGCTCCGGTCGCTGTCGGCTGCCGGCGTGCCGAAGGCCTTCCTCACGAACAACGCGAGCCGGACCCCCGAGCAGGTGGCGGAGGCCCTGAAGCGGATGGGCGTCGATGCCGCGGCCGACGAGGTGCTGACCTCTGCGGTCGCGACCGCCGAGCTCCTCGCGCGCGAGGGATACGCCGGCTCGCGCGCCTATGCGGTCGGGGAGCGCGGGGTTCGGACGGCGCTCGCGGGGGTCGGCATCCTCGTGGTGGACGAGCCCTCGGCGGGCGCCGACCTCGTCGTCGTCGGCTGGGATCGTTCGGTGGACTACGACAAGCTCCGGAACGCCTCGCTCCTGGTTGAGCGAGGCGCGCGACTCGTCGCGACGAACGCCGATGCGTCCTACCCCGCTCCCGACGGCCTGTGGCCGGGCGCGGGGGCGATCCTGGCGGCGATCACGACCACGACCGGGGCCACGCCCACCGTGGTGGGCAAGCCCGAGCGAGGGATGTTCGATGCCGCGGCCGCGCGCTGTGGAGCGACCCATCCACTCGTGGTCGGGGACCGTCTCGACACCGACGTCCGCGGGGCGGCGGGCGCCGGGATGGACTCGCTGCTCGTCCTGTCCGGAGCCGCCTCGGCCACGGACCTGCTCGACGCGAGCGACCTCCCGACCTTCCTCGGGGCGGACCTTCGTGCCCTCGAGCGGCCGCTCGTTCCGGTGAGGCCACGTGTCGCCGCCGCGGAGGACG
>VAYJ01000053.1:0-16839 GCA_005888465.1 Actinomycetota bacterium | reverse complement strand
TGGGCGAGGTGGCTATCCTGCGTTCGGTCGCGGTACGCGACGGCGCCCGAGCCAGGGGGCTCGGCACGCTGATCGTGACGGCGGCGGTCCAACGCGCGAAGGCGAGCGGCGTCTCAGGGGTCGCGCTCTTCACCGAGACGGCCGAGCCGTTCTTCGCGCGCCTGGGGTTCGCCGCGACCACCCGCGAGGCCTTGCCCCCCGCCGTCAGGGAGAGCCAGCACGCCACCGAGGAGTGCGCCGCCTCGGCGACCCCGATGATCCGAAGGATCCGGCGCTAGTACCCGAGCTGGGGGCGCCGGCGAGGCCAGCGGCGACCGCGCCAGTCCGGACGGCTCGGGGGCGGCCGGTCGCCGAAGCGCTCGCGAGGGAAAAACAGGAGCGCCATGACTGCGCCAAACGAGAAGCCCCCGATGTGCGCCCATAACGCCACCCCGCCCCCCGCGTTCACGTGGTTCGAGAGCACGAGCAGGCCGGAGAACGCCTGGAGCACGAACCACAGTCCGAGCACGACGAACGCGGGCAGATACACGATGGTGATGATGAAGAAGATCACGAGGGTGAGGACGCGGCGCCTGGGGAACATCAGCAGGTAGGCACCGAGCACGCCGGCGATGGCGCCGGAGGCACCAACGTTCGGCACGATCAGGTTCGCTCCCGAGTGCACGAGCGCGAGCTGCACCAGGGCCGCGACGATGCCCGACGCCAGATAGAACAGGAGGAACCCGAGCGGCCGGATCCGATCCTCGACGTTGTTCCCGAACACCCAGAGGAAGAGCAGGTTGCCGCCGATGTGGATCCACCCCGCGTGCAGGAACATCGAGGTGAAGACCGAGAGCAGCCAGTTCTTGTGCGGACACGCCGTCGAGAGGACGTCCTGCAGCTCGCGGCCGCTCGCGCCGACGTCGGCCTCGTCGATCGCGATGCGAGCGGCCCGCCCGCCGTCGGCCAGGCTCACGTGGTGGATGGCTTCGTAGGGGATCAGCCCGTGACAGTAGAAAAAGGTGGTCTCGCGCTCTGCACGATCGGCGCCGAAGGTGGGTTCCCAGAGGAGGAACGCGGCCAGGTTCAGCAGGATGATCGCGACCAGCATGAAGGGGAAGTGGGAAGTGGGGTTCTCGTCTCGGAGAGGGAGCACGGCTCAGGCGCTCCCCGCGTTCACGCGAGTCCGCGCAGTCGAAGGAGGTCGCCGAGGCTCGCGTCGATCTTCACGTTCCCGGAGAGGAACGAGCCCAGGAGCGACGACCGACCGTCGACGAGCTCGATGAGGTGATCGCTCTGCACCTGGATGCGGATGTCGGCGCGCTCCGCGGGCCCATCGTGGAGCGCGTGCATCCTGCCCGACGCGAGCTGCGTCCAATAGGTACCCGGGAGGTCGGTCACCGTGAGCTCGATCACCTTCGCGTCCGGGAGCGCGTCGGCGAGCGAGCCGCGGACGCCATCGCCCGCCCCATCCATGCGCTGGATGAGCTCGCGCAGCTTGCGTTCGACGTCTCGCCTGGTCGCCACGGGCGGCGCGGATTCTACCCCACGCACCCGGCGGGGTTCCCCGCTGGTGGCGTTGCTATCCTTGCCCACGATGTGGGTGGACCGGGAGTGCGCCGCCGCCTGGACCTCGAGATGGTCCGACGCGGCGTCGCGCCCACCCGATCGGAGGCCGCCGTGTCGATCCGCGCGGGCCTCGTCACGGTAGGGGGACGCCCGGCGCTCAAGGCGAGCACGCTCGTCGGCGCCGACGAGCCGATCGCGATCGCCGGTCCGGGTCGCCGATTCGTCTCCCGCGGGGGCGAGAAGCTCGACGCCGGGCTCTCGCGATTCGCGATCGAGGTGGCGGGTCGGCGCGCGCTCGACGCGGGCGCCTCGACCGGAGGCTTCACCGATTGCCTGCTCGCGCGCGGTGCCTCGGCCGTCGTCGCCGTCGACGTCGGGTACGGGCAGCTGGACTGGCGACTGCGGCAGGACCCGCGCGTCGTGCTCATGGAACGGACGAACGTGCGCGATCTGCGGCCGGAGGACCTCCCGTACGCCCCCGAGGTCGTGGCCGCCGACCTCTCCTTCATCTCCTTGCGACTCGCCTTCCCCGCCCTCGCCCGGTGCGCGGCACCCGGCGCGGACCTCGTGGCGCTCGTCAAGCCGCAATTCGAGGCGGGACGCGCCGCGGTCGGCCGGGGCGGGGTCGTTCGTGACGCGGACGTCTGGCGTACCGTGCTCAGCGAGGTGGCGGCCGCCGCGGGGGCCGAGGGCCTCGGGGTCCGTGGCGTGATGGTGTCGCCGCTCCTCGGGCCGGCTGGGAACGCCGAATTCGTCCTGTGGGCGACCGCTCGGGCGGTGACCGGCCTGCTGCCCGACGGTGAGGTCGACGCGGCGATCGCGGAGGCGAACGCACTGGTGGACCGCGATGGCTGAGTCGCAGCTTCGGAACGTCGGCCTGGTGGTGCACGGGGGGCGGGAGGGAGCGCTCGCCGCCGCGCGCGACATCGTCGCGTGGCTCCGAAACCGCGCGGTTTCGACGCGCTCGCTCCCCGACGAGGACGTGGGCACCGCCGAGGCTCGCCCGGCAGACGCCTTCCAGGATGGGCTCGACCTCGTCATCTCCGTGGGGGGCGACGGGACACTCCTGAGGGCCGCGCGTATCGCGGACGGTGCTCGTGTCCCGCTCCTCGGCGTGAACGTGGGACGGCTCGGGTTCCTCGCCGAGGTCGAACCCGCGGAGGTCCCGGGGATCCTGGAGGAGCTGCTCGCCGGTCGCACCGGGATCGAGGAACGCCTGGCGCTCGTGGCGACGCCCGAGGGCGCGTCGTGGACCGAGCCCGAGTGGGCGCTGAACGAGGTCATCGTCGAGAAGACGGCGCGCCACCGCCTGATCACGCTTCGCACCGAGATCGACGGCGAGCACGTGACGACGTTCTCTGCGGACGGGGTGATCGTGGCGACGCCGACGGGATCGACTGCGTACTCGTTCTCCGCGCGCGGCCCGATCGTGGCTCCGGACCTCGCGTGCCTGGTGCTCACCCCGGTCTCGCCGCACATGGTGTTCGACCGGGCGATGGTCCTGTCGCCGGGGGCCGAGGTGACGCTCGAGGTGTGGGGCGAGGAGCCCGGTCTCCTGTCGGCCGACGGTCGCACCGGTCGCGAGCTTCCCGTCGGGGCGCGTGTACGCATCCGCCGAGCCGATCGACCGATCCGGCTCGTTCGCCGAGACCGATCGCCGAGCTTCTTCTCCCTGGTCCGAGAGAAGTTCTGGCTCCCGGGGGAGGCGCCGCACGGGGGCCGGGGTCCCACGGAACGCCCCGGCGGAACCGGCTAAGGTTGAGTCCATGGCCATCCGGATCGCGCGGAGGCGCGTGCGGGCGCCCGCACAGCTCGCGCGCGTGGACCGTCGCACGAAGAACCTGCTCCGGCGCCTGCACCCGGGCGAGGTCGCCGTCATCGACCACGAGGACCTCGACCGCGTCGCCGCCGAGGAGCTGGTCGCGCGCGGGGCGTCGGCCGTGGTCAACGCCGCCCGATCGATCAGCGGCCGGTACCCGAACCTCGGGCCCCTGATCCTGGTCGAGAACGGGATCCCGCTCATCGATGGGGTGGGCATCCTGCTCTTCGACAAGATCGCCGAGGGCGACGTCGTGCGTATCCAGGAGGACCGCGTCTACGTGGGGGAGCGGCTCGTGGCTATCGGCGTCCGCGAGAGCGTCGAGTCAGTTGGCCGAGCGATGGAGGCGGCGCAGCTCAGGCTCGCCGACCGGTTCGAGAGCTTCGCCGCCAACACTATGGAGTTCCTTGCGCGAGAACGCGACCTGCTGTTCAGCGGGACGGGGCTCCCCGAGCTCGAGCACGTCATGGCCGGCCGTCACGTGCTGGTCGTCGTGCGTGGCTACCAATACAAGGAGGACCTGGCCGCGCTCAAGCCCTACATCCGCGAGGTGCGGCCGCTGCTCGTGGGGGTCGACGGCGGCGCCGACGCGCTGCTCGAAGAGGGATACCGGCCCGACCTGATCGTCGGGGACATGGACTCCGTGTCGGAGCGCGCGCTCAAATCCGGGGCCGAGCTCGTCGTTCACGCGTATCCGAGCGGCGCCGCGCCGGGCGAGGAACGGCTGATCGCGCTTGGGCTCCCGTACGAGACGATGCGCGTCTTCGGCACGAGCGAGGACATGGCGTTCCTGCTAGCCCACGGCCGAAGCGCCGATCTGATCGTCGCCGTGGGCACCCATGGGAACCTCCGCGAGTTCCTGGACAAGGGGCGCATGGGCATGGCGAGCACGTTCCTCGTTCGCCTGCGGGTCGGGGAGATCCTGGTCGATGCGAAGGGCGTCTCGCGCATGTATCGCGGGTCGATCCGAGGCCGCGACGGGCTGCTCCTGGTGACCGCGGCGCTCTTCGCGATCGTGGTCGTCGTCGCCATCTCGCCGCCGCTCCGGTTGCTCGTGACGCTCCTGTGGGAGTCCGTTCGGCAGTTCTTCTTCCGGCTCACTCATTGATCTCCTGGCGTTATCACCTGGTCTCGATCGTCGCGGTGTTCCTCGCGCTCGCGCTCGGGGTCGTGATGGGGACGACCGTCGTGAAGCAGGGCGTGATCGACGAGCTCAGGAGCCGGACGAACGCGGCGCTCAACGCGACGCACGAGGCCCAGAAAGAGGTGCAGCTGCTCCAGACCGAGCTGAGCGTGTGGACCCGGTACGGGGCGGCGGTCCAGGAGCGCCTGCTCGCGGACCAGCTCGTAAACGAGGGCGTCGTGATCGTCACGATCTCGGGCGTCGACCTCTCGGAGGTTGACGGCATCCGTCGCGCCTTCCAGCAATCGGGGGCGACGGTGATGGGCGTCCTCGAGGCGACGTCTCGCATGGCCCTCACCGATGCCAAGGCGCAGCAGGACATGGCCGCGATCCTCGGGATCCCGACGCCCACCGACCAGGCAACCCTCGCGGCGGAAGCCGCGAGGACCCTCGGTGCCAGGCTCGCCGCCGGGCCGCCGGAGACCGGCATCCCCGATCCGCTGCGAGAGCTCATCGACCACGGGTTCCTCGCGCTCCTCGCCGGTTCCGCTCCAGCCTCCTCCTTGGGGGTGCCGGGCCAGCTGTTCGTCTTCGTCGCGGGGGCCGTCCAGGCACCCGCCGTGAGCCCGACCGCGTTCCTCGTTCCCGTCCTGGACCAGGTCGTGACCGCGAGCCGGCCGACTGCCGCGGCGGAGACGACGACGAGCGTCTATCCGTTCGTGACCTCGATCCGAAGCGATGGATCCCTCGACGGGCGCCTGGTGACCGTCGACAACGCCGACGCGGCCCCCGGTCTCGTGGCGATCGTCCTGGGCCTTCGCGATCTGCTCCGGGACCCGGCGGCCGGCGGCGACTACGGGACCAAGGGTCGAACCTCCGGGCTGATCCCGAACCCCGCGCCGTGAGTCCGGCGCGGGTCACGGCGCTCGTGCCGGCCCGCGACGAGGCGCTCGTCGTGGGCCGCACCGTCACGGCCCTTCGGAGCATCGAAGGCATCGCCGAGATCGTGGTCGTGGACGACGGCTCGCGCGACGAGACTGCCGGCGTCGCGGGGGAGGCCGGCGCCCGCGTCCTGCGCTCACCCAACAACCGAGGGAAGGGCTGGGCGCTCGAGGGGGCCCTCGCGCGACTGGAACCGGCGGACGTCTACCTGCTCATCGATGCCGACGTCGGCGAGACCGCGTCCGAAGCCGCCCGCCTGATCGAACCCGTCCTCGCCGGCGAGCTGGATCTCGCGATCGGCGCGCTGCCGCCGCTCCCCGGCGGGCTGGGGACGGTGCGCGCGGTGTCGGCGTGGATGATCGAACGGGCGGGCGCGATGCGCATGGAATCGCCCCTGTCCGGGCAACGCGCCGTGCGGGGGGACGCACTGCAGGCGTGCCGGCCGTTGGCCCGTGGGTTCGGGGTCGAGACGGCCATGACGATGGACGCGCTCCGGCTCGGGTTCCGCGTCGAAGAGATCCCTGTGCCGATGACCCACCGGCTCACCGGCCGCGACCTCTTGGGGTTCGCGCATCGCGGGCGACAGGGATGGGACATCCTTGTGGCCGGCGCGCCCCGTCTCCTCGGGCTCCGGTGACCCTGTTCGCCGCGCAACTCGTGGCCGGCGCCACGGTTGCCCTCCTGGCGACCTGGGCCGGGCTCTCCTTGGGCAAGCCGCTCGCGATCAACTACCGCGGCAGATCGATCCCGGCCGTCCTGGGCATCCCGATCGTGGCCTCCGTGTGCTGGGCGGTCCCCGTCGCGTTGATCGCGGTTGCGCTCGGGGAGGAACGCCCGACACTCAAGCCGTACGGCGCGATCCTGCTCGGGATTCTCCTGGTCTTCGGGGCGGGACTCTACGACGACCTGCAGCCGGTCCGGACTCGAGGGTTGGTGCATCAGATCCGTCTCGCATTCGCGGGGCAGCTGACGTCGGGCGTGGTCAAGCTGACCCTGATCGTCGCCGCCTCGTGCCTGGTCGCCTTCTCGATCACGGGTCCCGGGTCGCCGCCGACATGGCTCTGCGTTCCGGTCCTGGCCGGCAGCGCCAACCTCTGGAACCTGTTCGACGTCCGGCCCGGGCGTGCCCTGAAGCTCTTCCTGCTCGCCGCCATCGCCCTGCTGGGAGCGGTCCACGATCCTGCCTCGGATGCCGGATTGCTGCTGGCCACGAGCCTCGGGGCAGCCGCCGCCATTCTGGCCTTCGACGCGCGTGAGCGCGCGATGCTCGGCGATTCGGGAGCGAACGTCCTGGGCTTCGTGATCGGGGTTGCGGTCTGCTCGTTCGCGTCGACCGCGGGCTTGGTGGTGGGCCTGATCGTGATCGTGATCCTCCATACGCTCGCCGAGACGGTGACGCTCTCGCGCATCATCGAGGCGACACCCCCGCTCCGATGGTTCGATCAGCTCGGCCGACGCAAGGACATATCGGACCGCCCGTAGCGCGCTACGTGCCCCATCCCTCGGTCGGTGGCGTCCTGCCTGGCTGCGTGGCCCAGTAATCGCGCAAGGACGAGCAGCGGCCATCGGCCCCCACGCGCACGACGCAGCAGCCGGCAAGCGTGACCTCTGTCCCGTCCTCGAGCATGGTCGCCCAGTATTCGACGGCTGCCCGGCCACCGTCCGTCGCGACGGGAGCCCCGAACCAGACCCGCTGGTCGGTCTCCTCGGCGAGCACGCGCCTCGCGTAGACCCGGGCGTCCTCCGGCTCGCGGAATGGGTGAGACCGAAACAGGCAGTCCTCGGTGAACAAGGCTGCCGCTGCCTCGGCGTCGCCGCGTCGCCACGCCGTCGCATACGCTTCGATCCAGGTCGAGACTCGCTCTGCCGTCGTCGTCATGGCTGCTCCTTGTTGGAGGCGTCTCACTCGCTCTGATACCATGGAATCCCGTAGTGCCTGAGCGACCCAAATACATCTTCGTCACGGGAGGAGTCGCCTCCGGCCTCGGCAAGGGGATCACCTCCGCGTCCCTCGCCCGGCTGCTCAAGTCGCGCGGTCTCCGCATCACCCTCCAGAAACTCGATCCGTACATCAACGTCGATCCCGGCACGATGAATCCGTTCGAGCACGGCGAGGTGTTCGTCCTCGACGACGGCGCCGAGACGGACCTCGACCTCGGCCACTACGAGCGGTTCACCGACGAGAGCCTGCACCGCGAGTCCAACGTCACGACGGGAGCCGTGTACCAGACCGTGATCGGCAAGGAGCGGCGCGGGGAGTTCCTCGGCAAGACCGTCCAGGTGATCCCGCACATCACCAACGAGATCAAGGAACGGATCCATCGCCTGGCCGAGGCCACCGACCCAGACCTCTGTGTGATCGAGGTGGGCGGCACGGTCGGCGACATCGAGAGCCTCCCGTTCCTGGAGGCCATCCGTCAGCTGCGCAACGAGGTCGGCCGAGAGAACGTCGCGTTCGTGCACCTCGCCCTCATGCCGTTCATCGGCCCGACGGGGGAGCTGAAGACCAAGCCGACGCAGCACTCCGTGAAGGAGCTCCGTTCGATCGGTATCCAGCCCGACGTCATCGTCTGCCGCTCCGACCGGCCGATCTCCCGGCATCTGAAGGAGAAGATCTCGCTCCTGTGCGACGTGCCGCCGCAAGGCGTGATCTCCGCCGTCGATGTGGACTCCATCTACGAGGTCCCGCTCATGCTGCGCAAGGAGAACCTGGATGGCTACCTGGCCAACCTTCTGCGCCTGCCCGAGGTCGAGCCGGATCTCTCCGAGTGGCGCGATCTGGTCGAGCGGGTGCATCGGGCGGCGGAGCCGGTGAACGTCTCCATCGTTGGCAAGTACGTGACGCTGAAGGACGCCTACCTCTCGGTGATCGAGGCGCTCAAGCACGGCGGGTTCCACCACGGCGCGAGGGTGAACCTCACCTGGATCGCGTCGGACGAGCTGGTCGGGGCGAGCGTCGAGGAGGTGCTCGGCCGCTCGGACGGGATCCTGGTGCCCGGCGGGTTCGGGCTGCGGGGCGTGGAGGGGAAGGTCGAAGCCATCCGGTTCGCGCGCGAGCAGCGGATCCCGTATCTGGGGCTCTGCCTCGGCCTGCAGTGCGCCGTCGTCGAGTTCGCCCGGAACGTCTGCGGCCTCGAGGAGGCGAACTCCTCCGAATGGAACCCCGAGACGCCCCACCCGGTAATCGACCTCCTCCCGGAGCAGAAGGGCGTCGTTGACCTGGGCGGCTCCATGCGGCTGGGTGCTTACCCGTGCAACCTCGTCCCCGGGACCCTTGCCCGTTCGGCGTACGCCGAGGACGTCGTGTACGAGCGCCACCGCCACCGCTACGAGGTCAACCCCGAGTATCACGAGATCCTGCAGCGCAACGGGATGGTGCTCTCCGGCATGTCGCCCTCGGGCCGGCTGGTCGAGATCATCGAGCTCCCGTCTCACCCCTACTTCATCGCGGGCCAGTTCCACCCCGAGCTCAGGTCTCGCCCGACGCGGCCGCACCCGCTCTTCCGCGACTTCATCGGCGCAGCCCTCGCGCACCGGCAGGGCACGCTCCGCGGCGAGCCGCTCGCCATCACCGGGTAGCCACTCGGGTCAGGCGTGGAACCGACCTCCTCCGAGGATGTGTTCCGTGGGCGCCTGTTCCGCGTCGCGGTCGAGGAGTGGCCCGGCGCGGGGCGGCGCGAGATCGTCCACCATCCCGGCGCCTGCGCCGTCGTCGCGCTGACCGCGGCCGGCGAGGTGGTTCTCGTGCGCCAGTTCCGGCCGGCGGTGCAGCGTGCGCTCCTGGAGATCCCGGCCGGGGTGCTGGACGTCGCCGGCGAGGACTTAGTCACCTGCGCCGCGCGTGAGCTGCTCGAGGAGACGGGCTACCACACGAGCCGCCCCTTCGAGCCGCTCGGGTCGATCCTCACCACGCCGGGGTTCACCGACGAACGCATCGACCTGTTCCTGGCGCGGGACGTCCAGCCCGGGACGCCGAGCCCGGGAGAGGATGAGGAGATCGACGTCGTGCTGATGTCGATCGACGAAGCTCGACAGGCGATCGAGGACGGCCTGATCGTGGACGCGAAGACCGTCGCGGCGCTCCTGCGCGCTTCGTAGGCTGCCCTGCGGGCGCCCACTATGCTCTGGCAGGTGGGCGACCCCCTCGACGGGCAGGCCGGGCGGTTCCTCGATTACCTCCAGGTGGAGCGAGGGCTGTCCCCGAACACCCTCGAGGCGTACCGCCGGGACCTGCGCCGCTACGCCGTGTACCTGCGGGGCAACGGGTTCGACGACGCGACGCGGGTCGGCGAGGACCAGGTGAGCGGGTTCGTCGGGTGGCTCTCCGCGCAGCCGCTCGCCGAGGGCCGCCGGTACCGCGCCTCCTCGGTCGCCCGCTCGCTCGCGGCCGTCCGCATGTTCCACCGGTTCCTCCTCCGCGAAGGGGAGGCGCGCGCTGATGCCGCCGTCGGCGTCGTCCGCCCGAAGGTGCCGCGAACGCTGCCGCGCCCGCTCACCGTGGGGGACGTCGAGGCGCTCCTCGCGTCGTCCGGCGCCCGGGACGTCGCCGGGCTCCGTGATCGCGCGATCCTCGAGACCCTCTACGGTGCAGGGCTGCGGATCTCCGAGCTGGTCGGGCTGGACGTGGACGAGGTCGACCTGGACGAGGGAAGCGTCCGGGTGTTCGGTAAGGGGCGGAAGGAGCGCGTCGTCCCGCTCGGGCGCTTCGCGATCGCGGCGCTCGCCGCATACCAGCGGCAGTCGCGTCCCGCGCTTGCCCGCGCGCGGTCGGGCCCGGCGCTGTTCCTGAACCTCCGGGGTGGCCGGCTCACGCGCCAGGGCGCGACCGGGGTGCTGAAGAAGGCGGCGCGGGCGGCCGGGATTCGCACGCGGGTCACCCCGCACATGCTGCGGCATTCGTTCGCGACGCACCTGCTCGAGGGCGGGGCCGACGTCCGCGTCGTGCAGGAGCTCCTGGGGCACGCCGTGCTCTCCACGACGCAGATCTACACGCTCGTCACGCAGGACCGGCTGCGGCGCGAGTACTTCCAGGCGCATCCGCGGGCGCGCTTCGCGACGCGAAAGGGCGCCTGAGCGATGGTGCGGCGAGTCGACCGCGTCGCGCTCGTCGTCTGCGACTCCTTCGGCGTCGGCGGCGCGCCGGACGCGGCGGCCTACGGGGACTCGGGCTCGAACACGATCGGGCACGTGGCCGACGCCGCTGGCGGGCTTCGGGCGCCGAACCTTGCTGCGCTGGGTCTCGGCTGCCTGACGGAGGTCGCGGGCGTCCCGTGCGGGGAGGCGGCGCCGGGCACCGCACACGGGGCGCTCGTCGAGCAATCCGCGGGCAAGGACACGACGACCGGCCACTGGGAGATATGCGGCGTCGTCCTGGAAAGGCCGTTCCCGACCTATCCCGATGGCTTCCCGCCGGAGGTGATCGAACCGTTCGAGCGGGCGATCGGCCTCGAGGTGCTCGGCAACCGCGCCGCCTCGGGGACCGACATCATCCGGGAGCTGGGCGAGGAGCACCTGCGAACCCGACGGCCGATCGTGTACACGAGCGCCGATTCCGTGTTCCAGGTGGCCACGCACGTCGACGTGGTGCCGCTCGAGGAGCTGTATGAGTGGTGCCGTGTCGCGCGGGGAATCCTGGACGGCGACCACGGCGTGGGCCGCGTCATCGCGCGCCCCTTCGCGGGGCCGCCCGGGGCCTTCGTCAGAACGCCGGACCGTCGCGACTTCTCCGTCCCACCGCCGGGAACGACGGTCCTGGATCGCTGCCTGCAGGCTGGCGTGTCCGTCTACGGCGTCGGGAAGATCGGCGACATCTTCTCCGGCCGAGGGCTCAGCGAGTTCCGCTACTCCCGGTCGAACGACGACGGCGTCGATCTCACGATCGACTATCTGCGCCGCCCGGGACCGTCACTCGTGTTCACGAACCTCGTGGACTTCGACTCGAAGTACGGGCATCGGAACGACGCGGCCGGCTACGCGGCGTGCGTCCGGGCGTTCGACGCGCGCGTGCCGGACCTGCTCGGGGCGGTGCGGGAGGCCGACGGGATGCTGTTCCTCACCGGTGATCACGGCTGCGACCCGACGACGCTCGAGTCGACCGATCACACGCGCGAACGAACGCCGATGCTCGCCTGGGGCGCGGGGGGGCGCGAGGCCGTCGACGTCGGGACGCGCTCGCCATTCGGCGACCTCGGCGCGACGATCGCGGACCTGCTCGGGGTCGAGCTGGGCGACGGGCTCGCCGGCCGGAGCTTCGCCGCGGAGCTGGGGAGGTGACGGCTGCCGGCTTCGACCCTCGTGACGTCGTCGCCGCCAAGCGCGACGGGCGGGAGCTCGGCGGGTCCGAACTTCGCGCGTTCATCCTCGGCTACGCGAAGGGTGAGATCCCGGACTACCTCGCGGCGGCCTTCCTCATGGCGGCGTACCTGCGGGGGCTGTCCGATGCCGAGACCGCGGGGATCACGGCGGCGATGATCGATTCGGGCGTCACGATCGACCTCGGGGCGATCACTCGTCCGACGGTGGACAAGCACTCCACTGGCGGCGTGAGCGACGGCGTGACCCTGGTCTTCGCGCCCCTCGCAGCCGCGCTCGGGCTCGCGGTCGCGAAGCTCTCGGGCCGGGGCCTCGGGCACACCGGCGGGACGCTCGACAAGCTCGAATCGATCCCCGGACTTCGGACCGACCTGTCGCCGGCCGAGCTCGAGCGCCAGATCGAGACGGTCGGATGCGCCGTCGCGGGGCAGACGAAGGACCTCGTCCCGGCCGACGGGGCCCTCTACGCGCTCCGCGACGCCACGGCGACGGTGGCGAGCATCCCGCTCATCGCCGCGAGCGTCATGTCGAAGAAGCTCGCCGTCGGGACCGACCTCATCCTGCTGGACGTGAAGGCGGGGAGCGGGGCGTTCATGAAGACCCCCGAGGCCGCGGCGGAGCTCGCTCGAGCCTGCGTGGCGCTCGCGGCCGCGCGGGGTCGCGCGTGCCGGGCGGCCGTGACCGACATGTCGCAGCCGCTCGGCTCGGCCATCGGGAACGCCCTGGACGTCGCCGAGGCGGTTCGGCTGCTGCGCGGCGACGAACGCGGGCGGCTGCGCGAGCTCACCGTGGCGTTTGCCCGAGAGGCCCTCGTGCGGCTGCGCGGCGAGGATCCCACGACCGCGGCTGCGGCCGCCGAACGGGCGCTCGACGATGGGACAGCGTCGGAGCGGTTCGCGCGGATGATCGAGGCGCAGGGCGGCGACCCGCGCGTGGTCGAGGACCCGTGGGCGATCCTGCCGATCGCGCCGGTTCGCCACGAGGTACGGCTCGCGGCCGGGGGCACGCTCACGAGCGTCGAGGCCGAAGAGCTGGGGCGGATCGCCGCGTCGCTCGGCGCCGGCAGGATGAAGAAGGGCGACCTGATCGATCCCGCGGTGGGGATGGAGTTCTTCCCCAAGATCGGCGACCGGCTGGATGAGGGGAAGACGGTGGCGGTCGTGCATGCGCGGGAGGAGTCGGCGGCGGCCGAAGCGGGGGAACGCGTGCTCGCGTCGCTCCAGCTCGTCGCCGGCCCGGTCCCCGCGCCGCCCCTGGTGCACGGCTGGCACGGCGGCAACGCATGAACGCCAAGAGCATCTCGGCCGTCGCATATCTGGCGGCCGGGTTCGTCATCGCCCTCGTAGTGCACGAATACGCTCATGCGCTCGTTTCATCCCGGTTGGGCGATCACACGCCACGCCAGCATGGCCGGCTCTCGTTGAACCCTCAGGTTCACCTTGACCGTTTCGGATCAGTCGTCTTGCCCGGCATCCTGCTCTTGATCACCCTGTTCGACCACGGGGTCCTCGGGTTCGTCTTCGGCTACGCGAAGCCCCAGCCGCAGAACCCGTGGACGCTCCGGCGCCAGGACCGCCACGCCGTGTTCATCGCGCTGGCGGGCCCGGCGGCCAACTTGGTCCTCTCCTTCGGCTTCGGCGCCCTGTATCGCCTTGCCGGCGGGGCGGGCGAGCTCGGGCGGTTCATCGCCGCGTGCCTGCTTACCAACGTGATCATGGCTGCGATGAACCTGATCCCCATCCCGCCGCTGGACATGAGCCGGGTCGTCGCGAGGACGCTCCCACCCCGCGCACGCGAGGTCATGACGAACCTCGAGCAGTACGGGGCGCTGTTCATGCTGCTCGTGTTCTTCGTGCTCTCGACCCCGATCCTCGGGATCGTCCGGGTGATCGGGAACGGGATCTGCCAGCTGACGGCCGGCGTCAACTGCCTGTAGGCGAAGGTGTTTGAAGGGGCCCGGAGCCGCCGATAGCATCCTGGTGCTGTGGCGACGGCCCCCAAATTCCTCGTCGAGCTGCCCATCTTCTCGGGACCCTTCAAGCTCCTGGCGGAGTTGGTGCTCGACCAGAAGGTCGATGTCTGCGACGTCCCCGTCGCCAGGATCACCGACGCGTTCCTCGCCCGCGGCGCCGCGGAGCTCGAGTCCTGGACCCTCGAGGAGGCCACGTGGTTCCTCGCCGTGTGCGCCGTGATGCTCGAGCTCAAGGTGGGGCGGCTCCTTCCCGGACCCGAGCCAGACACTGAGGAGGAGCTCCTGGGCGGCGCGTCGCCCGACCTCGTCTACGCGCGAAGCATCGAGCTCGCCGCGTTTCGCCGGCTCGCTTCGGTGCTCGCCGAGCGTATCGCCGAGGCCGCCCTCATGTCCCCCAGGACGGCCGGGCCGCCTCCGGAGCTGCTGCACCTCTATCCGGACGTCATGGCCAAGGTGACGCCCGAGGCGCTCCGGGACGCGATGGCATCGCTCTTCGTGCCGTCGCGGTTCGTCGACCTCTCGCACGTGACGCCCATCCGCTTCACGCTGAGCGACGCTATGGCGACGGTCCGGGAGCGTCTCGCCCAAACCCCCCACTCGAGCGTTCGGGACCTGGTGTCCGACTGTGAAGAGCGGCTCGAGGTCGTGGTTCGCTTCCTTGCGCTCCTCGAGCTCTACCGTGAAGGCCAGGTTGAGCTTCGCCAGGCGAAGGTGTTCGGTGAGATCAAGGTCCGCTGGCGAGGGGGGAGGGCGGCGTGAGCGGCGCGACCGCCCGGCAGGCGCTCGAGGCCATCCTCTTCCTGGCCGACGAACCGCTCACCTCCTCGACGCTCGCCCAGGCGGTCGAGCTCGGGCGCAAGGACGTCGAACGCGAGCTCGAGGCCCTCGCCGCCGAGTATGAGGGCCGGGGCTCGGGCATCGCGCTTCGCCAAGTGGCGGGGGGGTGGCGGCTGCTCACCCATCCGGCCGCGGCTTCGTACGTGGAGCAGTTCGTGCTCTCGGCCCGCCATACCCGGCTCACGAAGGCCTCCCTGGAGACGCTCGCGATCGTCGCCTACAAGCAGCCGGTCACTCGCCACCAGATCTCCGGCATCCGCGGCGTCGACTCCGACGGGGTCCTGCGAGCGCTCTGCGAGCGTGGGCTCGTCCAGGAGGTTGGCCGGGAGGAGGGGCCCGGCCGGCCGGTGCTCTACGGGACGAGCACGGAGTTCCTCGAGCGGTTGGGGCTCGGGTCCCTCGCCGAGCTGCCCTCCGTCGTGCCACTGTTGGAAGATGACCGGGCGGGGCGCGGGCCGGACTGAGGGTCCGCCGGAGGCGCAGCCTCCCGAACGGGTCCAGCGCACGCTGGCGAGGGCCGGCTTCGGGTCGCGGCGCTCCGTCGAGGATTTGATCCGCGCCGGTCGGGTCCGGATCGGCGAGCGCCTCGCGATCCTCGGAGACCGCGCCGACCCGTCTCGAGATCGCATCTCCGTGGACGGGGTCGCCGTGCCCACGCACCCGGGCCTTCGCTACTTCGTGCTCAACAAGCCCGTCGGAGTGACCTCGACGCTCAGCGACCCGCACGCGAAGCGATCGCTCGCCTCGTTCCTGCCGGCCGGTCCGCGGGTCTTCCCCGTGGGGCGGCTCGATCGCGACTCGGAGGGGTTGGTCCTACTCACCAACGACGGCGAGCTGGCGCACCGGCTCCAGCACCCGAGCTACGGGATCGAGAAGGAGTACCTGGTCGAGGTCGAAGGCGACGTGCCGCGCTCGCTCGCGAGGACGCTCGTGCGAGGGATCGACCTCGAGGATGGTCGGGCGAGGGCTGTCCGGGCCACGGTGCTCGAGTCCAGCCGCCGCCGCTCGGCACTCCTCGTCGTCCTCGCCGAGGGCCGCAAGCGCGAGGTCCGCAGGATGCTCGACGTGCTGGGACACCCGGTCATCCGGTTGGTGCGGGTGCGCGTTGGGCCCGTCCGCGATCCGCACCTCCCCCCGGGGAAGACTCGACCTCTCACGTCCGAGGAGATCATGGGCCTGTACAGGGTCACCGGTCTGTCGGCAGCCGCGCCTCGCGCGGGCCGAACCTGACCCAGAGCGCGAACGCGACAAGGCCGAATCTCCAGTCAACGTCGAAGGGTGTGGGATGCTGTTCGGCCGTGGGAACGGTCGTTGCGATCGACGGCCCGGCCGGGGCCGGGAAGAGCACGCTGGCGCGGGCGCTCGCGCAGGCGGTCGACCTCCCCTATGTGAACACCGGGCTCATGTACCGGGCCGTCGCGCTCCGGGCGCTCGAGCGGGGAGTCGCGCCCTCGGACGCAGACGGGCTCGCCGGTCTGGCGCGCGAGCTTCGGTTCACGCTCGGCGAGGGCCGCCAGCTGACGATCGACGGGTCGGAGCCCTCCCCGGAACTCCGGTCTCCTGAGGTCGAGGGGATCGTGTCGGAGGTCGCGGCCCACCCGGCGGTCCGCGAGGTCCTGGGCGCGGGGCAGCGCTCGCTCGGGTCCGACGGCGCCGTCATGGAGGGTCGCGACATCGGCTCGATGGTGTTCCCCGACGCGGACGTCAAGATCTTCCTCTCGGCGACCCAGCGCGAACGGGCCGGCCGCCGAGAGCGCGAGCGAGGCGGCGAGGTCGCCCGTCGGGACGCGCTGGATGCGCGCACGAGCCCGCTCACACCTGGTCGGGGTGCGCACGTGATCGACACGACCGGGCTCACCGAGGAGGCGGTCCTCGCCCGAGCGCTGGCGATCGCCCAGGATGACCTCGGAGAGGGCGCATCCCACCGAGGCCCCGTCGTGGTCGCCGTCGTTGGCCGGCCGAACGTCGGCAAGTCGACCCTCGTCAACCGGCTGGCCGGCCGTACCCAGGTGATCGCGCACGAGAGCTCCGGGGTCACGCGCGACCGGGTCGAGGTCCCGGCGCGATGGGGTGATCGGAGCTTCGTGCTCGTCGACACCGGCGGGGTCGTGTCGAAGGCCGTGGGGATCGACGAGGCGGTCGTCCGACAGGCGAAGATCGCCATGCGGGACGCCGACCTGACGCTGCTCGTGGTTGACGCGACGACCGGGATCCTCTCGGAGGACGAATCGCTCGCCCGAGCACTGCGACGCTCGCCCCACCCGGTGCTCGTCGTCGCGAACAAGG
>VAYJ01000139.1 GCA_005888465.1 Actinomycetota bacterium | reverse complement strand
TTCGACAAGGTGGTGGTGCGGCACGGCGACACGCTCAACACGCCGATGGGCAACGGCACCGGCGGCAGCCGCAGCCTCGCCGTCGGCGGCTCCGCCATCATCGGGGCAACCCTCAAGGTGCAGGAGAAGGCGCGCCGGATCGCCGCGCACATGCTGGAGGCCGCCGCCGATGACGTGGTCTTCGAAGCGGGCAGGTACCAGGTCAAGGGCGTGCCCGCCAAGGCTCTCACCATCGCCGAGATCGCCCCCAAGGCCTACGCGGAAGGCCTGCCCGAGGGCATCGAGTACGGGCTGGAGGCCACGGACTTCTTCCGCCCGCCGCAGCTCGTGTATCCCTTCGGCGCGCACGTGGCCGTGGTCGAGGTCGATCGCGACACGGGGCACGTCAGCGTGCGCGACTTCATCTCGGTGGACGACTGCGGCGTTCGCATCAGCCCGATGCTCGTGGCCGGCCAGGTGCACGGCGGGCTGGCCCAGGGGATCGCACAGGCGCTCCTGGAAGAGATGGTCTACGACGCGGACGGCCAGCTCGTGACCGGCTCGCTCATGGACTACGCGGTGCCCCATGCCGGCGATCTGCCCATGTTCACCACTGACCAGACCGTCACGACGACCCCGTTCAATCCAATGGGCGCCAAGGGCATCGGGGAGGCCGCCACCATCGGCTCCACGCCCGCCACCGTCAACGCCGTGGTGGACGCGCTCAAGCACCTCGGGGTCCGTCACCTCGACATGCCGCTCCGGGCCGAGCGCGTGTGGCGCGCGCTCCATCCGGCGAAGAAGTGATGCCCCTCGACCCGAAGAAGACGCTGGCCTTCGTGCAGGAGACGTGGGATCGAGACATTCTCCCCACGCTCACCGAGTACGTGAAGATCCCGGCCAAGTCGCCCATGTTCGACGCCGACTGGCAGGCGCACGGCCACATCGATCGCGCGGTGGCGCTGATCGAGGCCTGGTGTCGCGCGCGCAAGATCGACGGCCTGCGCGTGGAGGTGGTGCGCCTCGCGGGCCGCACGCCCGTCATCTACATGGAGGTCCCGGGCCGCGGCGACGACACCGTGCTTCTCTACGGCCATCTCGACAAGCAGCCGGAGATGGTCGGCTGGGGCGAGGGGCTCGGCCCGTGGACGCCCGTGCGCCGGGGCGACAAGCTCTACGGCCGTGGCGCCGCGGATGACGGCTATGCCGCTTTTGCCGCGTGCACGGCCATCCAGACGCTCCAGGAGCAGGGCGTGCCGCACGCGCGCTGCGTGGTCCTGATCGAGGGCTGCGAGGAGAGCGGCTCCCACGACCTGCCCTTCTACGTGGACGCGCTCGCCCAGCGCATCGGCACGCCGAGCCTGGTGATCTGCCTCGACTCCGGCTGCTCGGACTACGACCACCTGTGGGCCACGACCTCGCTGCGGGGCCTCGTCAACGGCGTCCTCACGGTGGAGGTGCTCACCGAGGGCATGCACTCGATGGCGAGCGGCGTGGTGCCTTCGTCCTTCCGCATCGTGCGCGCGCTCCTCTCGCGGATCGAGGACGAGCAGACGGGCGAGATCCGGCTGCGCGATCTCCACGCGGAGATCCCGGGCGAGCGCCGGGAGCAGGCGCGGGCCGTGGGCGCGCTCACGGGCAAGAACCTGGCGGGCATCTATCCGCTGGTGCCCGGGATGCGCCTGGCCCACGAGGATTCCACGGAGCGTGTGCTCTCCGGCACCTGGCGCCCCGCCCTGTCCATCACGGGCGCCGCCGGCCTGCCCCTGCCCGCCGACGGCGGCAACGTGCTCCGCCCCCGCACCGCGCTGAAGCTCTCGCTGCGCCTGCCCCCCACCGTGGACGCGGCGCGCGCCGCGCAGCGGGTGAAGGACACGCTCGAGGCGGATCCGCCCTACGGCGCGCGCGTGCACTTCGAGATCGAGTCGCCGGGCACGGGCTGGGACGCGCCGCCCACCGATCGCTGGCTGCTCGAGGCGATGCGCGATGGCTCCCAGACCTACTTCGGCCAGCCCGCCATGTTCCAGGGCACGGGCGGATCCATTCCGTTCATGGCCATGCTGGGCGAGCGCTACCCGCACGCGCAGTTCATGATCACGGGCGTGCTCGGTCCCGGCTCCAACGCCCATGGCCCCAACGAGTTCCTGCACGTGCCCACGGGCGTGCGCGTCACCGCCTGCGTGGCCCACGTCCTCGCAGAGCACCACCGCCGCTAGGACTCTCTATATCCCTCTCCCCCATCGGGGGAGAGGGCAGGGTGAGGGGGCAGATCCATGGCTGAGCTGAAGCACCGCATCGTCGACACCAACGGCATCCGCATGCACATCGCCGAGCAGGGAACGGGGCCGCTCGTCGTCTTGTGCCACGGCTTTCCCGAGTCCTGGTATTCCTGGCGACATCAGCTGGCTGCCCTCGCCGACGCCGGCTTCCACGCGGTCGCCCCCGACATGCGCGGCTACGGACAGACCGACCGCCCCGCAGAGATCGACCAGTACACGCTGCTTCACCTGGTCGGCGATATCGTCGGGCTGCTCGACGCCCTCGGCGAGCCGTCGGCCGTGATCGCCGGCCACGACTGGGGCGCCCCCGTCGCCTGGCACGCTGCGCTCCTGCGTCCCGACCGCTTTCGCGCCGTCGTCGGCCTGAGCGTGCCGTTCCGACCTCGCGGATCCGTTCGCCCCACGACCGTCATGCCCAGGACCGATGACGCGATCTTCTACCAGCTCTATTTCCAGGATCCGGGAGTGGCCGAGGCCGAGCTCGAGCGGGACGTCCGCGACACCATGCGCACCGTGGCCTGGGCAGGCTCGGGCGATCGGCCACGTGAAGGCGCCACCAACCCTGCCGGCATCGGCATGGTGCCGAAGGGTGGCGGCTTTCTCAGCGCGATGGGAAAGCCGGAGACGCTGCCGCCTTGGCTCACCGAGGCCGATATCGACTTCTACGCTGGAGAATTTGCGCGCACCGGCTTTCGCGGCGGGCTCAACTGGTATCGCAACATCGATCGCAACTGGGAGCTCCTCGCCCCCTATGCGGGCTCCGTGATCACCGTCCCCGCCCTCTACGTCGCGGGCGACCGTGACCTCGTCCTCGCCTTCCGCGGCATGGACCAGCTCATCGCCAACCTCGCGAAGTTCGTTCCTCAGCTCCGCAAGACCCTGATCCTCCCCGGCTGCGGCCACTGGACCCAGCAGGAGCGGCGTGACGAAGTCAACGCGGCCATGCTGGAGTTCCTCAAAGGCCTCTAGGACACACGGCGATGGTTGCATTCACCGAGGGCGTCGTGTAACCTGCTGAAGTCTCGAGTCGGGCTCGTGGTGCAGCCTGGTTAGCACACTGGACTGTCAATCCAGAGGTCGCGGGTTCAATTCCCGTCGAGCCCGCCAAAAAAACAAGTAGTTCCGAGGGGCGGCATCGCGCCGCCCCTTCATTTTGACCGAAATTGTGCCCGAATTGTGTCTCGCCCTCTCACGAGCGCCTCTCGGACATGGCGACCATCTTTGGCTCCCTCTTCGCGGCCGCCTGTTGGCTCACGTATTCTTGGGTGACCGTGACGGCCCGCTCGATGTCGTCTTCGTCCACAATCCGATAGCGCCGCCACATGGAGTCCGTCGCATGGCCCGTGATTTTCATGGCTACGGTGGAGCGGACACGGCCGGTGCGATCCATGTTTCGCGCGGCGGACCGCCGGAGATCGTGGAAGTGAAGCCCGGCTACGCCGGCTTCCTGGCATGCGGTTTCCCATGCCTTTCGGATCGCGCCTCCAGTGTGCTTAGCGGCGGATCCCCGGGTTTCGGCGCCCTCGTGCTGTTCGTAACCGCACGGTTGTGAACACGCCGTCACGGTGAAAGACCCATTCACTCAGCAATACAGTTCCGTCTCGGCTCGTGAGTCCTCAATCCTCAACGCCGTCGGTCGCGCCCGATCGGCCTCAGCCTGATGCCTCTTTCGGAAACGTGCACAGGCTTTTTAGTGCTGGGCCTCCTGCGAGACAAATACCTGCCGTCTTTCACTTCTTGTGTCACCGAAACTCAGATTGTGACAGAGTTTGTGACGTGACACGAGGAGCGTCGACGTCGATAGGCCAAGGCTCGATGGCTTTCATTTCGTAGACCTTCTGCAGGGTGTCTTTTCTGCTTTCTAGCGCAAGCCCCGCGCCTTCAGCCATGCGATGAGCGCCGACGGATCATCAGTAATGATCGCGTCCACACTGGCATCCGCCAGCCTCGCCCAGTCGGTCGGTCTGTTGGCAGTCCAGGGCACAACTTCGAACCCGGCACTATGAGCCTGGCCAACGAGTTCCGGCGTCACAAGACGGTGCTCAGGGCTGAGGAGAGTGGCGTCGAATTCTTTGGCCACCAACATCCAGTCTTGTTGTTTCTCGAAGAGTGCGGCGCGCCGTATGCTCGGAGCCAAACGCTTCATGACGCGTAGAGTCCGGGCATCGAAGCTTTGAAGAATCACGCGGTCATCCAGTTTGTGTTTGCGAATCTGATCGAGCACCAGTTGTGTGAAGGCCTCTGGATCGGGTGTCAGTTCGGGTTTATCGGCGAAGATTTTCGTCTCCACATTGAACTGAACCGCGTTTCCCTGCCCCAGCGCGAAGATGTCATCGAGAGTCGGAACGCGAGTCCCAGGAATGGGTACCTGATCCGGGAAATTGGGGTTCCTCTTGGCTCCGCAATCGTACTGGTGAAGTTCAGCAAGCGTGAGGGAACGGATGGCGACGCCGGGGTTCAGGCCAGAGCAGATGGTCACGTTGATCAGAGGATCATGCGAAATGACGGCGACATTATCTTTGGTCACCGCGACATCGAGTTCCAGCACGTCCACACCCTGATCGAGCGCAGACTGAAATGCGGGAAGGGTGTTCTCCGGTCTGCGTGCACGCGCTCCTCGGTGCCCGTGCACCAGAATCCTGCGTGTATCGCCGGCAGTGAGTCGGGTATCCATGAGAAGCGAAGCAGACGCTAGCGCTGTAAGAGTAAACGCCCGTCGGGAGAGAGAGCGGAGTCATGATGATTCCCGGATCGGACCCGATCATATCAGACGGGACCGGCGCGTCCGGCCGGATGGGAACATGGCTGCTACATGTGGCCGCTACGATCGCGTGGCGGCTTACGTCTGCCGGACGGACCGCCATGGGAAGAGGACCCATAAGTCCCGCACGGGATTCCGCATGACTCGCGGGTAGAGGGCGTCGGCGGCTATG
>VAYJ01000130.1 GCA_005888465.1 Actinomycetota bacterium | reverse complement strand
TCCGGAGGTGAGTCGCGTCGCCCTGCTTTTGAAGCCAGATTCCATGCCCGACCGTGCCAAGAAGGACAGACTCAACGCAGCAGACGTCGCGGCGCGGGCACTCAGTGTGCGGCTGCAAGTGGTTGAGGCGCGAGGTCCGGAGGACTTCGACCGGGCCTTCTCGGACATGACCAGAGCGCGCGCGGGCGCTCTGACTGTGCTGGCAACCCCCGTGTTCGACAGTGAGCGACGACGCCTTGTGGACCTGGCGGCCAAGAACCGGCTTCCGACGGTGTACTCATACAGGTCTTATGTCGAAGCCGGGGGCCTCATGTCCTATGGACCGGACCTTGCCGACTCGTTTCGGCGCGCCGCGACCTACGTGGACAAGATTCTCAAGGGCGCCAAGCCCGCCGACCTGCCCGTCGAGCAACCCACGAAGTTCGACTTCGTGATCAACTTGAAGACCGCCAAGGCGCTCGGCTTGACGATCCCGCCGTCGCTCTTACAGCGCGCGGATCAGATCATTGACTGATGGCGGTCGAGTGCTGCCCAACTCCGCAGTGGAGCAGACCGCTGGCTCGCATGCGCTCGCCGCGGCTGCTCACCGCGAGCGTTCGGCCACTTGGGACATGTCTCCGAATGTTGATCCGGTATCTCGCCCTCCCTTTGTTTCTTCGATCGACTTCGTTCGGCAGGAGGCAACATGAGGCGGGCCGTGTTCTCGCTGATCGTCACGCTGACCATCGGCATGCTCCCGGCGCCACTCCCCGCCACCGCGCAATCGGGCGCGAAGATCCCGAGGATCGGGATTCTCCAGGTAGGCACCCCGGCGAGCACCGGGCACCTCTCTGCGTCCTTCAAAGAAGGGATGCGGGAGCGTGGATACGTGGAAGGACGACACGTTTTCTTCGAACACCGGTTCGGCGAGAGCAAGCGTGAGCGGCTCTCCGAGGCCGCGGCCGAGCTGGTGCGCATCAAGGTGGACATCATCGTGACGTCCACCGATGAAGGGGTTGCGGCGGTCAAGCAACAGACGCAGACGATCCCGATCGTGATGGCCAACAGCACCGATCCGGTCGGGACCGGCTTCGTCGTGAGCCTGGCACGTCCGGGCCGAAACATCACCGGTAATAGCGGCATGTCGCCGGAGCTCAGCGGGAAGCGATTGGACCTGCTGAAGGAGATTGTTCCCGGCCTCGCCCGAATCGCGATGCTCTGGAATCCGGACATCCGGGGCGCCGTACTCGACTACAAGGAGACGGAGAGCGCGGCCCGCACGCTGCATCTGCAGCTCCTATCCTTCGAGGTGACCCGGGCCGGGGACCTCGATCGCGCCTTCGCGGCGATGACGACGGGACGTGCGGAAGCGTTGGTCGTGCCGGCTGTGAATCCCCTCGCGTACTCGAACCGGAGCGAAATCGCGAGACTTGCGCAAACGCACCGGCTGCCCTCCATCTACGGAGAGAGAAGCTACGCGGACGCCGGAGGTCTCATCGCCTACGGACCGAATGCGGCCGATCTCTGGCGACGGGCTGCCGTGTATGTCGACAAGATCCTCAAGGGCGCCAAGCCCGGGGATCTTCCCATCGAGCAGCCCACCAAGTTCGACCTGGTCATCAATCTGAAGACCGCGAAGGCGCTCGGGTTGACTATCCCGCCCTCGCTGCTGGGGCGGGCGGATCAGGTGATCCAATGATGGACCGCCGCTCGTTCACTGACAGTCGGGGCTAGTAGTCCGCCCCATGGACCGTCAAGCGCTCTACCATCTCGTGAGTATTATCTTGCAAACGCTAGCGGGCACCGGGGCAATTATCGTCATGACGATTGTCCTGGTAAGCATTGTCTGTGGCGTTCTCCTCGTTCGGTTTATTGTCGGCAAGACCAACCGCCGCGGCGACTGACAATTGGCCTGCACTCGTTCTAGGAGGAGTCCGACGGGCTCGGCCCGGGAGCCTACGCCGTGGGCAAGCGTCCAGGGAGGGGCACCGCAGGCGTTGCAGAAAGCGGCGGATTGAGACGCATCCGATTCGCGACGCCTACACTTAGAGGAGTTACGAAAATGAAGAGGAGTAAGAAGGCCTTATCTCGAGTCACAGCACCCAACCAGGAGGCGTCTGCAGCGGCCTCAGAGGCGAAGACGGCCAGCCGACGCAAGGCGGCTCGGTTGAGTGCGGTTGAAAACGTCGCCAGGCGGCAATTTCAGAAGACGCAGGCGGCAGCGACCCAGGGCCATACGCGGGCGCGCGGGCAACGTCAGCAGGCGAAGCGGGACGCTCTCCAAGAAGGAAGCTGGCACGACTGAATCATTTGGAGGCTGGGCAATCCCAGTGCAACAAAATCCCCGATGAAATATCGCCCACAAGTGCCTGGTCGGCGGAGCCGGCTGTTGGTTGTCGTCTCTGTCCTCTTGGTGCTCGGCGGTGACGCAAATCTGCCCTCCCTCCACGTCCTCGTCCGGTTGTTAGGACTACGTGTGGCCGAGGGCGGCCAGACGGGCGTCACGCGCACCGTCCAGGCTGCAACCAGCACGGCTCGGCAGGGAGCCTACTACTTGCCGAGTGACTACGAATCCCGTTCCTTGCCGTTGATGGTCAGCTTCCACGGGACAGGTGGGAAGGGATCCTTGATGATTCGCCGCTTGCAGGCACTAGCCGAGCGGGAGGGTTTCATGATCCTCGCGCCTGATTCGGTCAGCGTCGCGGGCGTCTGGTCGGTCGCGCAGCGCCCTGACGACGTGACCGAGGACTATCGCCACGTGATGGACTGCGTGCGCGAGGCGCTCCGGGTTCCCGGCGTACGTATCGATCCTGCACGCGTTCTCGCTGCCGGGTTCTCCGTCGGCGGGAGCGTCGCACCCTACATCGCGACCCGTGAGAGTCTCTTCACTGCCTTCGCGGTGCTGCACGGTCACGTTGTGCTAGGGGGCTGGGGTCGTCTCCGCCCGAGATCCTGGCTCTCGGCGGGGGACCGGGATCGCGTCCGGACGGTCGAGTATATGAGAAGTGTGGCCGGCCGCCTGACGCGCGAGGGCTTCTCATCGGTCGAGCTGCGCGTGTTCAAGGCCGATCACAGTCTCGGAGACGACGAGCTTGCCGCCCTCGTCGCATGGTGGCTGGGTCGCCATTGAATCGTGACGTTTCCGCTTATCGATGAGCACCACGACCGCGCTCTGGCCGGTGAAGGACTGATCCGGCACTCAGTGCTCGGTCTCGAGCCAGCGATCGAACCGACGGGAGACCTCTGCATCGGAAGGGGAAGTGAGCACCCATTCCGCACTAAGCACGCTGGACTGGGTCCTAAAAACACCGCGAGCGCCGAGGGGGACTCGACGCCCGTGGGTCACACCGCCTGTCGACGGGGCGATCACTCGTGGCGGTGCCGCCTCAATGCCACGCACGCTAGCGCAGCAAAGCCCGAGCCAAGGAGGAGGAGTGCGCTGGGTTCAGGGATCTGGGAGAAGTGGATCGTGAAGCCCTCAACGGTTTCGCCGGGTCCCAGCACGACGGTGATCGACCCAGAAAGCGTGCTAACTGGCGCGAAGAGCTTCTCCCCGGAGGGTGTGTTGGAGTCCAGCACCAAGTTGCCGCCAGGAGTCGTGAAGGTGACGCTATCAGTGAGGCGGTCGTTGATCAGGGACGCGCTCAGGTCCTCGATGGTGGCCCCGGTGAGGGATGAAATGCTGTAGGTGGCCGCACCACTGCCGGGCCCGGACAGCGGGACGGTGGTGTCAAAGGTGAATCCGTCGGACAGGAAGGTGAGAGTGCCGTGGTGGCC
Organism: Actinomycetota bacterium; assembly: GCA_005888465.1. Classification (GTDB taxonomy): domain Bacteria; phylum Actinomycetota; class UBA4738; order UBA4738; family UBA4738; genus AC-55. Next base: position 1,327 of record VAYJ01000130.1, on the reverse strand, counting down.
CATACCGAAGGTGCTGAACGTGATATCGGCGCTGTTGAGCACGAGGTTGCTGCCGATCGAGCATGGGGTGACAAGGGGAGAGGTGCACGCACTGGCCCATGCGAGTGACGCACCTAATGGGATCGCCCCCGCAATCAGCATCGCTGCAAACGCTAGGACAACTGCTAACTTGCCCCGGAAGGCGTCTTCAGGACTGAGCGCTCGCCCACGCATCATGCTCGGTCTCCTTCCGAATTCGGGAGTGGAGCAGCCGAAAGGGGTCCAGCGAGAATCATGATCACCACGGTCGCCAGCGTGAGGCATGGAAGATGGGGAGTCAAGTCCTTGGCTTCCCCACTAAAGCCGCTTGACTGGGCGGCCGTATCGGCCGATTCTCAGGCGCATCGACCGACTCGCGGTAGGGCCGACGCGGACCTGAGTTTCTGCAAGGGAGCACGAGAATGTGGCGAGAGTCGGGGGAACCGGCGGAACGAAAGATTCAGATACGCACAGTTCGAGGAGGGCTAGTCATGACGCGGCTCATGCGACCGACCTTGCTGGCGCTGCTCATCCTGGGACTGTTGCCGGTGACCACCCAAGCGTGGATCCGCAATCCGGCCACCACCTTCGCCAAGCTGCCGCCGGGCACTGCGAACCCCGAGGGGATTACGGTCGGCCCGGACGGCGACGTGTACGTGGCGAATTTTGACGTCGCCGGGAGCGCGGGGCACGTCGTGGTGTTCGACGGTAACAGCGGGCGGCTGCTGCGGATACTGACGCTCACGACAGCGACAAATCCGCAACCGAGCAATTTCCTGCTCGGGCTGGACTTCCATCCGACGACCCACGAGCTGCTCGTGATCGACTTCGGCAGGGCGAAAGTCCTGAGCGTCAATCCATTCACTGGCGTGTCCACAGTTTTCATGACCGTCCCGGGCTCCGGCTCCGGACTCAATGCCCTCACGTTCGACACCGCCGGCAACGTCTACGTGTCGGATTCATTCCGAGGCATCATCTGGCGGACGGGCCCCGCGGGCGGCCTTGCCAATGCATGGGTGACCGACCTGTTGCTGACGACGACCGGCGTGCCGCCGTTTGGCGCCAACGGTCTCGCCTTCAACCGGAGCCAGACAGCCCTCTTCGTGGCCAACACGGGCAATGACACGGTCGTGAAGATCCCGGTGAGTGGCTCGCCACTGGTCGCGGGCGCGCCGGTGGTCTTCGTCAACAGCATCAACGGCGCCGACGGCCTCATCATCGACGTGCAGGATCGCATCTGGGTGGCGGCGAACCAATCCGACGAGATCGTCGTGCTCGATCCGACCAATGGACGTGTGGTCGCCAAGCT
>VAYJ01000129.1 GCA_005888465.1 Actinomycetota bacterium | reverse complement strand
TACGGCGACGCCGGGACAACACGCGTGGCGACCCGTTTGTTTGGCGCGTGGTCGACGGACTCGATTCCCGGCGGTGGCGGCTACGGGGTGTCGATGGTGCTCGACAAGAACGGGAATCCGGACGTCGCGTATTACGACGTCTACGGGGGAATCCATCGGGCGCTTTCGACCGGCACCGGTTCGTGGAACGTCCAGACGCTCGGGTCGACGACGGCCGGTGCGGGGGGACAGGGCGACGCGCGGTGGGGGACCGGGATCTCTGTCGACGAGGCCGGCGACGAGTTCGTCACGTGGGCGGAAACCAAGGACAACGACGTGATGCTCGCGACGGCGAAGGCGGGCGGGACGTTCTCGTCGGTGCCCATGCCGTCGTCGACGGGCGGCTGGACCCCAGCGCTCGCCGTGAGCGCCGACGGCACCAAGCTCGCCGTCTCGTGGTTCGACTCTGTGAACCTGGACCTGGACGTGGCCCTGCCTGCCGGCCCACTCCAGCTCGCGGAGGTCACCCCGACGCTGCGCCAGCCGTCCGTCCCGCCGCCCGCCGCCTCGTGCTCGCCGAACGGGACCAGCCTGCAGATCGCGGCGCCGAGCGGCGCCTCGGGGAGTGGCTTCGACACGAAGTGCCTGGCCGCACCCGCCGGCACCGCGTTCAGCGTGACGTTCCAGAATCAGGACACCACGCTGCACAACTTCGAGATCTTTACAGACCCCACCGGAGCCACCCGTTTGGGCGGGGCGAGCGGTCTGACGGACTTGGTCGCGCCGAGCGCCAGTGCCACCTACCAGGTTGATTCCCTGAAGGCGGGGTCGTACTTCTTCCGGTGTGATGTGCACCCGTCGACCATGACGGGCACGTTCATCGTTGCTGGGAAGTAGCCCACCGTTCGGCATCCCTGATCGGGGCACGCGACGCCCGATCCTAGAATGGCCTTGATGGCGAGCGTTCTACGTCCTGTGCCCTCGACGATCCCCGACCAGCCCGGCGCCTACCTGTTCCGGGACGCCGACGCACGGGTCGTTTACGTCGGCAAAGCGATCTCGCTCCGCAAACGCCTGGCCTCCTACTGGAGCCGGCCGCTGCACCCGCGGACCGAGGCGATGCTCTCGGCGGCGCGCTCGGTCGAGTGGATCGTGGCGCGCACCGAGGTCGACGCGCTCATGCTCGAGTACAACCTCATCAAGTCGCACCGGCCGCGGTTCAACGTCCGCTACCGCGACGACAAGTCCTACCCGTACCTGGCGCTGACGGTTGGCGAGACGTGGCCCCGCGCCCGCGTGATGCGCGGGCCGAAGCGCAAGGGCGTGCGGTACTTCGGCCCGTTCGGCCACGCGTACGCGATCCGCGAGACGCTCGACGCGCTGACGCGGGTCTTCCCCGTGCGGACCTGTTCGAACTCGTTCTTCGACCAGCGGGCGCGGGCCCGGCGGCCGTGCCTCTACTACGACATCGGGCGCTGCTCGGGCCCATGCGTGCCGGCGCTCACCGGCGTCACCGAGGACAGCTACCGCGAGCAGGTCGAGTCGCTCTCCAGCTTCCTCGGCGGCGAGTACCGGCCCGTCCTGCAGCGGCTCGAGTCCGAGATGGGCGAGGCGTCGGAGCGCCTGGAGTACGAGCGCGCCGCGCGCCTCCGAGACAAGCTCGCCGCCGCGCGCAAGGCGATGGAGAGCCAGGAGATGGTGCTCTCGCGCCACGACGACCTCGACGTCGTCGGGATGCAGGAGGACGACCTCGAGGCCGCGTTCCAGGTGTTCTTCGTGCGCCGCGGCCGCGTCATGGGCCGCCGCGGCTGGGTGGTCGACAAGGTCGAGGACATCGACGCCCCGGGGCTCGTCGCGAGCTTCCTCCGGGAGCTGTACATGGATCGCGATGAGATCCCGCCCCGAATCCTGGTGCCCGCGTGGCCGGCCGACCAGCCGGTGCTCGAGGCGTGGCTCACGCAGGTGCGCGGCTCGCGGGTCCGAGTCTCCGTCCCCGCGCGGGGAGACGGACGTCGCCTGCTGCAGACGGCGAACCACAACGCGACCGAGGCGTTCGTCCGCCACAAGCTGAAGCGCGCGTCGGACTTCGCGTCGCGCTCCCGAGCGCTCGCCGACCTGGGCGACGTGCTCGGCCTGCCGATGGCGCCGCTTCGGATCGAGTGCTACGACATCTCGAACCTGGGCCCCACCGACAAGGTCGGATCGATGGTCGTGTTCGAGGACGGCCTGCCGAAGCGGAGCGACTACCGCCGCTTCGAGATCAAGGGCGTGCCCGGACAGGACGATTTCGCCAGCATGGAGGAGGTGCTCCGCCGCCGGCTCGCCCGGCTGGACTCGTCGCCCGAACCGCGTACGCGGCCCGGACGGTTCGCCTACCCGCCATCGCTCATCGTGGTGGACGGCGGGCGGGGGCAGCTCTCGGTGGCCGAGCGGGTCCTCATCGAACGCGGCCTCGCGATCCCGGCGATCGGCCTGGCGAAGCGGCTGGAGGAGGTCTACCTCCCCGGCCAGCCGGAGCCGCTCGACGTCCCGCGCGGGTCGGAGGCGCTGTTCCTGCTGCAGCATCTCCGCGACGAGGCGCACCGGTTCGCGATCACCTACCACCGTGCGAAGCGCGCCAAGCGCGCCCTGCACTCGGTCCTGGACGACATCCGCGGGGTCGGCGACAGCCGCAAGAAGGCGCTCATGAAGCGGTTCGGGTCGGTCGCGCGCCTGCGCACCGCCTCGCCCGAGGAGATCGACGCGACGCCCGGGGTGGGGCCGCGCCTGGCCGCGACGATCCACGAGCACCTGCACCGGCCCGAGCCGGCCGAGGCGCGGAGGACGGGCACGTGACCGCCGTGCCGCGCCCGGCGCGCGCGCCCAGGCCGAAGCGTGCCCCCGCGCAGCCCTCGGGCGCCATCGACTTCACGATCATCACGGGGCTCTCCGGCGCCGGACGGTCGGAAGCGGCCAAATGTCTTGAGGACCTCGGCTACTTCGTCGTCGACAACCTGCCTCCCGCCCTGATCGGCAAGATGGCCGAGCTGGCCGGCACCGGCGGGAGCTCCGGCCGCGTCGCGATCGTCGCCGACGCCCGCGGCGGAGTCTTCTTCGGCGAGCTGTCGAAGGGCCTGCAGGACCTCAAGCAGCTCTCGGTCCCGTACCGGATCCTGTTTCTCGAGGCCTCCGACGAGGACCTGGTCCGGCGATACGAGGCCACGCGCCGGCGCCACCCGCTCGCGCCGGCCGACCGCGTCGTCGAGGGGATCCGCAAGGAACGCCTGATGATGCAGTCGCTCAAGGAGGAGGCGGACCTCATCCTCGACACCTCGGGCCTGACGCCGCACCAGCTGCGGGACCGGATCCGGGAGGCGTTCGCGCGGACGCGCGCCGAGGCCGGCCTGCAGGTCTCGCTCGTCACGTTCGGCTACAAATACGGGCTCCCCAGGGACGCCGACCTGGTCCTGGACGTACGGTTCCTCCCGAACCCGCACTGGATCGACCGGCTCCGGCCGCTCCCCGGCACCGACCCCGAGGTACGGTCCTTCGTCACCGGCCACCGCCCCTACGCCGAGTTCATGCGCCGGCTGCGCGCGCTCCTCGATGCGATCGTCCCCGGCTACGTGGCCGAGGGGAAGGCCTACCTCACGATCGCGATCGGCTGCACCGGGGGACGGCACCGGTCGGTCGTGGTGGCCGAGGAGCTCGCGGAGTACTTCCGCCGGCGGAGCTACCCCGTAGCCGTCGAGCACCGGGATCTCGGGCGCGAGTAGCGGGCCTCCCCGGGTCGGATACTAGGATGCGTGCCGCGGGGCACGCCCACGGGACGTTCGAGGAGGTTCGGGATGACGGTCAAGGTCGGCATCAACGGCTTCGGAAGGATCGGCAGGAACTTCTTGCGCGCGGCCCGCAAGGCGGGCGCCGACGTCGAGGTGGTCGCGGTGAACGACATCACCGACCCCAAGACGCTGGCGCACCTGCTGAAGTACGACTCGGTCCTCGGCCGGTTCGACGGCGACGTTGGCGTCGACGGCGACGGCCTGAGGGTTGACGGCGAGTCCCTTCGCGTGCTCTCCGAGCGCGACCCGGCGAACCTGCCGTGGAAGGAGCTGGGCGCCGAGGTCGTGATCGAGTCCACCGGGTTGTTCACCGACCGCGAGAAGGCCCAGAAGCACCTCGAGGCAGGCGCGCAGAAGGTGATCATCAGCGCGCCGGCCAAGGGCGAGGACATCACGATCGTGATGGGCGTGAACGATCAGGACTACGACCCCGCGACGCACCACGTGATCTCGAACGCGTCGTGCACGACGAACTGCGTCGTGCCCATGGCGAAGGTGCTTGGCGACGCGTTCGGCATCGAGCGCGGCTTCATGACGACCGTGCATGCGTACACGAACGACCAGAACCTGCTGGACCTTCCGCACAAGGACCTGCGACGCGCTCGGGCGGCGGCGATCAACATCGTGCCTGCCTCCACGGGCGCGGCAAAGGCGGCGTCGCTCGCGCTGCCCACGCTGAAGGGGAAGATGGACGGCCTCGCCATGCGGGTCCCGGTCCCCGACGGCTCGGTGACGGATCTCGTCTGCGTCCTCGAGAAGGCAGCGTCGCGCGAGGAGGTCAACGCGGCGTTCCGCGCGGCGTCGGAGGAGGGATCCCTCGCCGGCCGGCTCATCTACTGCGAGGACCCGATCGTCTCCTCGGACATCGTCGGCTCGCCGGCCTCGTGCACGTTCGACTCGCTCGAGACGATGGCGATCGACAACCTGGTGAAGGTCATCGGCTGGTACGACAACGAGTGGGGGTATTCGAACCGCCTCATCGAGCTGGTCGCCCTGGTCGCCTCGACGTTGTGAGCGGGGGGCGCCTGCGCACGCTCGAGGATCTGGGAGACCTGTCCACCAAGCGGGTCCTCGTTCGCTGTGACTTCAACGTGCCGCTCGAGGGAGGCAGGATCACCGACGACATGCGCATCCGCGCGGCGCTTCCGACGATCGATGAGCTTCGTAAGGCGGGCGCGTCGCTGATCCTCTGCTCGCACCTCGGCCGCCCGAAGGGGAAGCCCGACCCTCGCTTCAGCGTTCGGCCCGTGGGTTCACGACTGAGTGAGCTGCTCGACACCGACGTCGTGACCTGTGGGGCGGTCATTGGGGGCGAGGTGCGGCAGTGTCGCGACCGGCTCGAGCCGGGCGACGTCATGCTGCTCGAGAACCTGCGGTTCGACCCGCGGTTCGGGGCTGCCCATCGCGCGCACGCCTCGGTGGTCGGCGTGGCGGAGCTGCTGCCGTCGGCCGCCGGTCGGCTCGTGCAGAAGGAGATCGAGGTCCTCACCCGCCTGCGGGACTCGGCGGCCGAGCCGTTCGTCGCGATCCTGGGCGGTGTGAAGGTGTCGGACAAGCTCGCAGCGATCGACGCGCTGATCGAACGGGTCGACGCGCTCCTCATCGGCGGCGCTATGGCGTTCTCGTTCCTCGCCGCCGCGGGCGCCGAGGTCGGCCGCTCGCTCGTGGAGCGCGAACGCTTCTACGAGGTCCGGGCGGCCGTGCGGAAGGCCGACGAGCGCGGGGTGGTGATCCAGCTCCCCGAGGACGTCGTGGCCGCGCCCGAGCCCTCGGTCGACGCGCCCCGGCGGACGGTGCCGGCGCGCGAGATTCCACGCGATCTCATGGGGCTCGACATCGGTCCGCGCTCGGTCGAGGAGTTCGCGCGAACGATCGCGGACGCCGCCACCATCTTCTGGAACGGCCCGATGGGTGTGTTCGAGCTCGAACCGTTCTCCGCGGGCACCCGCGGGGTGGCCACGGCCGTGTCCGCCGCCCCCGGGTATTCGGTGGTGGGCGGCGGGGACAGCCTGGCGGCGCTTCGGAAGTTCGACCTCGCCGACGGCGTGGATCACCTGTCCACGGGCGGCGGTGCGTCGCTCGAGTTCCTGGAGGGGAAGGAGCTTCCGGGGGTCGCGGTGCTGATGGAGGACACGGCATGAGCCGGCGCCCGATCATGGCGGCGAACTGGAAGATGCACAAGACGCACCTCGAGGCCATCCAGACGGTGCAGAAGCTCTCGTATCTCCTGGACCGCGACGAGGCCGAGCGCGTCGAGGTGGTGATCTGCCCGCCCTTCACCGCGCTCCGTAGCGTCCAGGTGCTGATCGAGAGCGACCGGCTGCCCTACGGCCTGGGCGCGCAGGACGTGCACGGCGATCCCCACGGGGCCTTCACCGGCGAGGTTTCGGCCGGCATGCTCGTGGCGCTCAAGTGCGGCTACGTGATCGTCGGGCACTCGGAGCGCCGGCAGCTCTTCGGGGAGACCGACGCGTTGATCGCGAAAAAACTGAAGGCCGTCGTCGGCGCAGGGATGACGCCGATCCTCTGTGTCGGCGAGACGCTCGCACGCGGGACAAGGTGGTCGGGCAACTCCGCGCGGCGCTCGCCGGGATCGACGCTGCTGCCGTGTCCACGCTCGTGGTCGCCTACGAGCCGATCTGGGCGAGCGGGACGGGCCGAACGGCCACGCCGGAGGACGCCGGCCAGGTGATCGGCGAGATCCGCCGGACGCTGGCGTCCCTCTACACGGACGAGACCGCCGCGGCCGTTCGGGTCCAGTACGGCGGGAGCGTGAAGCCGGGCAACATCCGCGAGCTCATGGCGCACCCTCAGATCGACGGCGCGCTCGTCGGGGGCGCGAGCCTCGACCCCGAGGAGTTCGCGCTCATCGTGACGTACCGATGAAGCGCCCCTCGAGGCCGCGACGACGCCGAACCTCGACCGCCTCGCGGCCGAGGGGAAGCAAGGCCTGGTGCACACGGTCGGCGTGGACATCGCGCCCGAGTCCGACATCGCCGTGTTCGCGATCCTGGGCTACGACCCACGGCAGGATCACCCGGGACGCGGCGTGCTCGAGGCCCTCGGATCGGGGATGGCGTTCGCCGATGGCGAACTGGCGCATCGCATCAACTTCGCGACGCAGGCCGACGGCGAGATCATCGATCGGCGCGTCGGCCGCGACCTCCCCAGCCAGGACGCCCATGCGCTCGCGGACGAAGTGAACCGCGAGCTTCGGCTCGCCGACGCGACCTTCGAGCTGCGCGCGACCGTCGAGCACCGCGGGGCGCTCGTCCTTCGCTCCACCGAGGGCCCGCTCTCCGCGGCGGTGTCGAACACCGATCCCGCGTACGCGAAGGAGGGAAGCCTGGGGGTCGCGCTCGAGCACTTCGAGAACCGGGTCGCCGAGGCCACGCCGCTCGAGGGCTCCGAGGAGGCAGAGCGGTCGGCAGACCTCACGAACGCGTTCGTGGAGGGGGCCGCGAAGGTCCTGGAGCGCGCCGAGGTGAACCGCCGGCGAGAGGCCGAGGGGCGCCTGCCGGCGAACCTGATCCTGACCCGGGACGCGGGCGACCACATCCCAGCGCTCCCGCCGATCCGGGAGCGCTTCGGGCCCTCCTGGGGGTCGTTCGTGGAGATGCCGGTCGAGCGAGGAATCGCGATGCTGCTCGGCATGTCGCCCGTGGACGCCCCGAGCGGGATGCCCCGCCGTGAGCAGTACGCGGCCTGGGCGGCCCTGGCCGCCGAGGCGCTCGGCGGCTACGACGCCATCTACGTGCACATCAAGGGGCCGGACGTCCCCGCCCATGACGGCCGGGCGCAGGACAAGCTGCTGGTCATCCAGGACATCGACGCGGCGTTCTTCGGCGAGGTCCTGCCCCGGATCGACCGCCGCCGGATCATCCTCGCGGTGACGGCCGACCACTCGACCTCCTGCGTGCGCAAGGCCCACACGGCGGGCCCCGTGCCGCTCCTGGTCGCGGGGCCCGGGGTGGCCGCCGACAGCACCTCCTCGTTCGGGGAGAGGGAGGCGTCTCGTGGGGCCCTGGGGACGCTCATGGGGGTCGAGATCGTCCCGAACCTCGTGGGGCTCATGCGCGGCTAGCCAACCGGCTAATGGACTAGTCCCAATCGACACCCAATCCCCATTGGGCCGGGCTCTCGTAGAACGGATTGATAGGAGCAGAGAGGCCCCATTGCGCGGGGCACATCCTCTCTGTAGGCTTTCGCGGGTTGCCCACAGGGGGCCCCGTGAGAAGGGAGGGAAGGGTATGCGGTTACGTTGGCTCATTCGGACCGTCGCTGCCGTTTCGGTGGCGGGCCTCGTCGCTGCGGCATGTAGCAGCAGCTCCACCCCTGGTGGTGGAGGCGGGACCCCATCGGCAGCGCCGGTCCAGGGCGGAAAGATCGTCCTCGGGGCCGAGCAGTATCCGGAATGCATCAACGTGATCACGCAGTGCGCGTCGGCCTCCTGGCTCTACTGGTCGGCGACGCAGTACGTGATGC
>VAYJ01000128.1 GCA_005888465.1 Actinomycetota bacterium | reverse complement strand
TCGACTGCTCCGATGAGTCGGTCGCGGTCTTGAACTACAAGGTCGTCTTCGTCGACTGGCAGGACGTGTTCGGCGGCGCCACAGGGGTCGTCATCGAGAAGGCAGCCTTCCCGAACGAGAACACCCAGGCGAAGGTGGACCTCTCCAAGGAGATGCAGGACAGCATCCCGTTCTCCGGCGGTCCCTGGAAGCTCCAGTCCTGGAGCAAGGACCAGACGGTCCTCGTTCGCAACGACGCCTACTGGGGCCACAAGCCCTACCTCGACCAGGTGACGATCGTGCCGCGCACCGACGCAGCGACCGAGAT
>VAYJ01000127.1:4726-6170 GCA_005888465.1 Actinomycetota bacterium | reverse complement strand
CTTCCCGGGCACGCCGTGGTGCGATGGTCCGAACGGGACTCCGTACGCCCAGTTCCACTTCGACGCCAACAAGGTCTCCGAGGTCTTGACGGCCGACGGGTGGGCGAAGGACTCAGCGGGGTTCTGGGCGAAGGGCGGCAAGGAACTGGCATTCACCTACGACACGACCACCAAGGACCGGCGCATCGCAACCCAGGCGCTCCTCAAGGAGAAGTTCGCCGAGGCCGGCTTCAAGGTCACGCTCAAGGTGGACGACGCGACGCTGCTCTTCGAGACCAAGCTGCCCAAGGGCGACTTCCAGATCGCCGACTTCGCAGAGGGCGGAAGCGTCGACCCGTCGCCGACGAGCAACTTCGCCTGCAAGAACATCCCGACGGCTGCCAACGGGTACGCCGGTGCGAACGACTTCCACTACTGCAACCCGGCGGCGGACGCGCTCATGACCCAGAGCGACTCCGAGCTCGACGTCACCAAGCGCGCGCAGGAGCTGCAGCAGGCCTACGCGCTTATGGCTGCAGACTTCATGCCGGGGGTCCCGCTGTACACGCTGCCCCAGATCACCGCATGGCGCTCGGACAAGATCGCCGGCCCGGTGGGGACGTGGAACAACACGTTCTACAGCGGCTTCTGGAACATCGACGAGTGGTACTGCGCGAAGGCTGGCGCCTGCGCCTAGGCGGTAGACGGAGCGCGACATAGATGGACGAGTGGGTCCGGCGGGCTTACCTGCCGGACCCACTCGGCCTATACTGAACCCCAACTTCAGAGCTGGGACCGGGTGACGGGAGGAGACCGTGTTCCGATACATCGTCCGCCGAATGCTCTTCTCGATTCCCGTCCTGCTCATCTCGAGCATCCTGGTCTTCCTCGCCATCCACCTGACGCAAGATCCCACCAAGGCCCTGTCGATCAATCCTCGGATCACCTCTGCCGACATCGCGCGCCTGAAGCATCAGCTGGGCCTCGATCGAAGCGGATGGCAGCAATACACGGCATGGCTCTCGCACTTCCTCCGGGGTGATTGGGGCAAGTCCCTGTTCTCGCAGAAGCCCGTGGCCCCTGACATCCGTTCAGCGTTCGTGAACTCGGCGGTCCTCGGGCTCACCGGGACGGGGATCTCGCTCATCATCGGCGTCGGGATCGGCGTCTACGCCGCCCTTCGCCAGTATTCGCTCTTCGACAACATCGCGACGACCGGCGCCTTCGTGGGCCTCTCCATCCCGAACTTCTGGTTCGCGGTGCTCTTGCAGATCTTCTTCGGGGTCTACATCGTGAAGTGGTTCCACCTGACGCAACCGCTGTTCCCGGTCGCCGGCATCGCCACGCCTGGGACGGTCGGCTTCCACCTGCTCGACCGGATGCGACACCTCGTCTTACCCTCGATCGTGCTTGCGGTGCAGATCATCGCCGTCTATAGCCGCTACATGCGGGCCAGCATGCTCGA
>VAYJ01000127.1:606-4714 GCA_005888465.1 Actinomycetota bacterium | reverse complement strand
GCGAAGGGTCTGCGCGAGCGCCGGGTCATCGCGCGCCACGCCATGCGCAACGCCCTGATCCCGATCACCACGCAGCTCGCGATCGACGTCGGGGCGATCGCCGGGGGGCTGATCATCACGGAGGCGATCTTCGAGTACCAGGGCATGGGCTATTTCTTCATCACCGCTATGCGCAACGGCGACTATCCGCAGATCCTGCCCTGGCTGATGATTACGGTCTTCTTCGTCATCCTGTTCAACCTCATCGCCGACATCGTGTACGCGCTGCTGGATCCGAGGATCCGCTATGCGTGACCAGCGCGAGCCGGCACCGGCCGAACGCATGCCGGCCGTCGGACAGTTCTCGCCGGTCGATGTGGACGTCACCGGCGGGGTCCCCGAGGCGGTGGTCGCTGGCGACCGGGTCCTTACCACCAAGCAGCTGGCGTGGCGCCGGTTCAAACGCCACAAGCTCGCTATGGCGAGCGCGATCATCCTGCTGCTCCTCGGGCTCGCCACGCTCTTCGCGGCCGTCATCGCGCCCTACACGTTCCACCAGGTCGACGTCGCGGCGTCGCTCCAGGGCCCGAGCGCCAAACACTGGTTCGGTACCGACGTGCTGGGGCGCGACGTCTTCACGCGCGTCCTCTACGGCGGCAGGATCTCGCTCATGGTGGGGCTCTCGGTTGCCGCGTCGGCCGCCCTCATCGGGACGTTCATCGGCGCGATCGCCGGCTACTACGGCGGCTGGATCGACAACATCCTGATGCGCGTGACCGACCTGTTCCTCTCGATCCCGTTCCTGGTCATCCTGATCGTATCCTCTCGCTGTTCTTCTGGATGCCGGACGCCAGGATCGTGCGAGGCCTCTTCTTATCGCTGAAGGAGAAGGAGTTCGTCGAGTCGGCGCGCGCATCCGGCGCGTCGAACAAACGCATCATCTTCTATCACATCCTCCCCAACGCCCTCGGCCCGATCGTCGTGTCGAGCACGCTGAACGTCGCCGCGGCCATCCTCACGGAGTCGGCACTCTCGTTCCTGGGTTTCGGGGTGCAGCCGCCGACCCCGACGTGGGGCAACCTCCTCGAGGACGGCCGCACGGCGAGCCTCATCGCTCCCTGGCTGGTCTGGTTCCGGGGGCTCGCGATCCTCATCACGGTCCTCTGCGTGAACTTCCTGGGCGACGGCCTCCGGGACGCGCTGGACCCGCACCAGAAGCTCGTGGGCAAGGAGTGATGGGCCCGGTCCTCGGGTCCTGAGCGAGAGGGGAGAGAGGGACCCGCGTGGCTGAACCGCTGCTCGAGGTCAAGAACCTGAAGGTCCAGTTCCCGACCGAGGATGGCGTGGTGAAGGCCGTCGACGGGACCTCGTTCTCCGTGGCGCCCGGCGAGACCCTCGGGGTGGTGGGGGAGAGCTTCCTCACGGTGATGGGCCTGGTGACCAAGCGCGAGGCGAGGATCTCCGGCGAGATCCTCTTCCGGGGCCAGGACCTCCTGAAGCTTCCGCCGGAGGACTTCCGGGAGATCCGCGGCGCCAAGATCAGCATGATCTTCCAGGACCCGCTCACGGCCCTGAACCCCGTGCACCGGGTGGGGAACCAGATCGCCGAGGTCTTCCAGGTCCACCGAAAGGTCTCCAAGAAGGAGGCATTCGACGAGGCGATCAACCTCCTGCAGCTCGTCGGCATCCCCGAGCCCGCCAAGCGCGCCCGGCGCTACCCCCACGAGTTCTCGGGCGGAATGCGCCAGCGCGCGATGATCGCCATGGCGCTCGCCCTGAGCCCCGACCTGATCATCGCCGACGAGCCCACGACGGCCCTGGACGTCACCGTCCAGGCCCAGATCCTGGACCTCATCGACCAGATGAAGAAGGAATTCGACGCCGCGGTGATCCTCATCACCCACGACCTGGGCGTTGTGGCCGAGCACTGCGACGACATCATGGTCATGTACGCCGGCCGGATGGTCGAATACGGCGAGGCGCGGGACATCTACTACGGCGCGCACCACCCCTACACGTGGGGGCTCCTGCAGTCGATCGCCCGGATGGACCAGGCTCGAACGGAGCGCCTGCGCCCGATCAAGGGTCAGCCGCCCTCCCTGATCCACGTGCCGCCCGGGTGCCCGTTCAACCCCCGCTGCCCGTACGTGATGGACATCTGCCGCACGGAAGTTCCCCAGCTCATCCCGGCCGACGGGCACCACGCCTCCGCCTGCCACCTGCCCCTCTCGGAGAAGGAGCGCATCGTGAAGGAGGAGGTGCTGGTGCACTGATGAGCACCCACGTCGCAGAGCGGACCGAAGCGGCCCCGCGGACCGACCGCGCACCGCTCCTCAAGCTCACCGGCATCAAGAAGCACTTCCCGCTCACCCGCGGGATCATCTTCCAGAAGAAGATCGGCGCCGTGCACGCGGTGGATGGCGTGGACCTCGAGGTCTACCCGGGCGAGACCCTCGGCCTGGTCGGCGAGACGGGGTGCGGCAAGTCGACGCTCGCGCGCGTGATCATGCGCCTGCACGAGTCCACCGAGGGCACGATCCAGTTCGAGGGCCGCGACATCACCCATCTGGAGGGCAAGGAGCTGCGGGCCCTCCGCCGCAACATGCAGATGATCTTCCAGGACCCGTACGCCAGCCTCAACCCGCGCAAGACCGTCGGCGCGATTATCGGCGAGCCATTCCGCCTGCACGGCACGGTCCCGAAGAACCGGATCCGCGACGAGGTCAAGCAGATCATGCAGCTCGTCGGGCTGAACCCCGAGCACTACAACCGCTACCCGCACGCGTTCTCGGGCGGGCAGCGCCAGCGCATCGGGTTCGCCAGAGCGCTCGCCCTTCGGCCCAAGCTGATCGTCTGCGACGAGCCGGTCTCGGCCCTGGACGTGTCGATCCAGGCGCAGATCCTGAATCTCCTCGAGGACATCCAGGAGGAGTTCAATCTGACGTACGTCTTCATCGCGCACGACCTGTCGGTCGTGAAGCACGTGTCCGACCGCGTCGCGGTGATGTACCTGGGGAAGATCGTCGAGCTCGCACCGGGCGAGACGCTCTACAAGAACCCGAAGCACCCCTACACGGGCGCGCTCATGTCGGCGGTGCCCATCGCCGACCCGGACCTGGCCACGGTGAAGAAGCGCATCATCCTCGAAGGCGACGTCCCGAGCCCGATCAACCCGCCGTTGGGGTGCCGGTTCCACCCGCGGTGCCCAAGGGCGCAGCTCCCGATCTGCGCCGAGCAGGAACCTCAGCTGCTGCCGCAGCACCCCGGGCAGGTGGCGGCGTGCCACTTCCCGCTCGAGGACCGGGCCGTGATCACCGAGGACATCGAAACGCCGCTGCACAAGGCGGAGGACGCCCCCCCGGACGGCCAGACGGCCGCGAAGGCCCCGGACCCGTCCCAGTGGGAGCCGGGGAACGCCGAGTAACGCCTCTCAGCCGCTATCATGCTTGGCGTGATTGCGATCTCGCTCATCCTGCAGATCCTCGCAGGGCTGTTCCTGATCCTGGTCGTGCTGCTGCATTCGGGGAAAGGGGGCGGTCTGTCGGACATGTTCGGCGGCGGGGCCGGCCTCTCGGGCGGCACGTCTATGGAGAAGACGCTCGACAAGATCACGGTCGTGACAGCCATTGTCTTTGGCTTGAACACGTTCTGGCTCGCGTGGAAGTGGACCTAGGCTCCCGGGGCTAGAATTCCGTTCCGGTCGGAGTGGCGGAACTAGGTAGACGCGCTAGGTTGAGGGCCTAGTGGGCTTCATCGCCCGTGGGGGTTCAAATCCCCCCTCCGACACGAGCGCTACCTGCGGAAACAGCATCGGCGGCCGATGCGAAGTCGGTCGCCGCCGGGCCGTCTGCTAACGGGTTTGCTAACGAACGAGGGGGATGGGGGAGGCTGAAAGTTGATTCTCTCGGCGGGGAACTACGCCAACGGAGCCACTCATTCCGTCTCTTGCGATGCCCTTCTTGCCGTCACCAAGGCACGTCGACCGACGTCGTGATCGCGGCAGCCGATCGAGACCAGGCGCGGATCGTAGGCGACCATCTGGTCGGGATACTCCGCCGCGCTCCGGCGCTGCGAGGTTCGTTCGTCCCCAAGGTCGACGAATGGGTCGTTCCCTCCGTCGATAGCCGGA
>VAYJ01000127.1:0-529 GCA_005888465.1 Actinomycetota bacterium | reverse complement strand
ACAGTCTGGGCAAAACCGGACCTTTGGGAGTCGCTCGTCAGCGCAACAGGCAAGGTCGCCGACGCGCAGACCCTCGTGTTCTCCAACGCCGGGTTCGACGCCGAGCACTCGTGGCAGTGGCGGGTCCGATCCGCCGCTGAGTCCGAGTCGTGGGGCTACCTCTTCTCCGCTCCCGGCATCATCGCTAGCTGGGTCAGACCCGAGTGGGTCGCTCGGATGGAGCGCTTGCTCCCGCGCGCGGCTTTCGATCGCGTGATCCTGAACCGCTGGACTGCGGCCGAGGGCGACTTCGTGACGCCGGAGCAGTGGGGAAGATGCGTCGATCCGGATCGGTCCCCGCAGACGAGAGGAGCGGCGGGCGTTCAATACTTCGCCGGTCTGGATCTCGGACTGACCAAGGATCGAACGGCCCTGGCGATCCTCCATCGAGAAGGCGATGTCGTCATCCTCGACGATCTCGTCGTCTGGCAAGGGACCAGGGCTGAGCCCGTCGATATCGGAGCGGTTGAGCGGGCTCTGACCGACGCCT
>VAYJ01000146.1 GCA_005888465.1 Actinomycetota bacterium | reverse complement strand
CGACGAGCTCGATCACGGTGGCGAGCTCGACAGCTATCACCTGCTCCCTGTCGCGCGGGCAGAGCTGCTGCGGCGGCTTGGCCGCCACACCGAGGCGGCCGAGTCGTACCGCCGCGCCCTCGAGCTGGTGAGCAACGATGCCGAGCGGAGGTACCTGGAAAGACGGCTGCGAGAGGTCGCCTCGTAGGGGAGGACCGATCTTCACGCGCCGTTCTGGCGCGGAAAGGCGCTGAGTGCAGATCTGGGTGGATGCCGACGCGTGCCCTCAAGTCATCAAGGGGATCCTGTTTCGGGCCGCCGAGCGCGCGCAGGTCCTGACCACGCTGGTCGCCAACGCTCCGCTCCGCACGCCGCCTTCACAGTTCATCAAGAGCGTCAGGGTGGCGAAGGGCTTCGATGTGGCCGATCACCGGATCGTGAAAGAGATGCGGCCCGGGGACCTGGTGATCACGGCCGACATACCCCTGGCCGCCGAGGTGATCGCGCGCGGAGCGCACGCGCTCGACCCGCGAGGAGAGCTCTACTCCGAAGACAACGTCCGCGAGCGCCTCGCCATGCGCAACCTCATGCAAGAGCTCCGCGGGGCCGGCGCCATTCTCGGCGGCCCGGCGCCGTTCGACCAGACCGACAGCCACCTCTTCGCCAATCAACTGGACCGCTTCCTCACCCGGAATCGACACGCGTAAGTCGGAGCGGCAACTCGTTCACTCGATCTGGGCGCTCGGAGCTCCGTGGTCCGTCGAGCTGTCGCCGGACTTTACATCTCGTTCGGTGTCATCTCAGGCTCGGCGTGAAAGGTACTGACTTAGCGAGGATCTGTAAACTGGCACGGCGATTGCGGATTCCTGTGCGTTTGCCTCACGAGTGTTGTGGCTGATTCATTGAGCGAAGGGCACAGTTGTCGGTACGGGAGGCTCTCATGGCCGATCTGACGAAGATTGCAAGGGCAGCGCTGGGTTCCGCGGCAATTGTGGCGATACCTGCTTCGGCGGGAGCGGCGACCCTCGACACCGAGCCGAACAACTCATTTGCTGCTGCCCAGCCCGCGAGCGTCGGGGACACGATTTCGGGGACACTGTGTCTGAATACCGGCTTTCCTTGCAACTTTCCCGATCTTGCCGACTTCTTCCACTACACGGGGCTGCCGCCGGGGGGAAGCTTCGACTTCGCCTTTAATCACCCCACTGCGGAGTTTGCCACTTTGCTTGCCGGGCGTTACACGAGCGGAGGCCCAGCCGTGGACTCCGTTTTCTCTGGCGGGTCGACGTTGGTCCATCTGACCGGCACAATTCCCGGCAGCGGGGAGCTCTTCTTTGGCATTACCTCCCCTGCTCCTCCCAATAGCAGCTGTTGTGCCGAAGGCTACACCGCCAGGCTGACCGTCGCCGGAGCGCGCGTTTCTGCCCCTGCGGCCATCGTTCTGCTTGCCGCGGGGCTGGCGGCTGTGGGTCTCGACACGGTTCGGCGGAGAAGGCGCTCCTAGGAGCGCGCTTCGGCCGCTTCTGCCCGGCTAGAGGTGACACGCAGTCCGGTCGGACCCGATGGCGCCGCTCTGGCGCCGGCGGGTCCCGGCGTGCTCGCCTACCAGAAGCGTCTCCAGGATAGCCAGTGGTGGCCCGCCGAGCAGCTTCTCGAACACCAGCTCCGTGAGCTCGCCCGGCTGGTTGCCCATGCGTGGCGCACGGTGCCGTTCCATGGCGCCCGGCTGGCCGCGGCGGGCCTGGAGCCGGGACGTCCCATCGATCTGGAGCGCTGGCAACGGCTGGCACCGCTGACACGCCGGGACATCCAGCAGGCCGGCGGCGATCTCGAGAGCACGGCCGTGCCCGCCGAGCACGGGAAGATCCTGACGACCAGGTCCTCCGGATCCACCGGGACGCCGGTCACCGTGCGGGGGACGATCTTCGACGCCGTGGTCGGCAAGGCACTCATGCTGCGCCACTGCCTGTGGCATCCTTACGACTTCGCGGCGAAGTTTGCCTCCATCCGTCGCGTGCACGGTGGAACGTACGACTACCCGCACGGTCTCCATCTCGACCGGTGGGGGGACAGTGCGACTTTTCCCTTCGCGACCGGACCCAGCAGCATCCTGAGCATCGGCGCCAGCATCGCTCAGCAGGCCGAGTGGCTCCTCCGGGAAGATCCCGATTACCTCATGACCTTCCCGTCGAATGTCAGGTTCCTGGCCGCCCACTGCCGGGAGCGTGGGATCGTGTTTCCGCACCTCGAGCACGTGACGACGTTCGGCGAGGTGCTCTCCGCGGGGACGCGCGAGGAATGTCGACGCGCGTGGGATCTGTCCGTCATCGACGTCTACAGCGCGCAAGAAGTCGGGATCGTCGCGCTCCAATGTCCGGCCCACGAGCACTATCACGTTCAGGCCGAAACGATGTTCGTCGAGGTGGTGGACGAGCGGGGTGAGCCGTGTCGTCCCGGTCAGACGGGGCGGGTGCTCGTGACCCCGCTCAACAACTACGCGATGCCGGTGCTTCGTTACGAGATCGGCGACTGGGCCGAGCTCGACGGGCCGTGTCCATGCGGCCGTGGGCTGGCCGTGCTGAAGCGGATCCTCGGACGCGAGCGGAACGCCCTCCTCGTGGCTCCCACGGGCGAGCGGTACTGGCCGGCCTTCGGGACGCGGAAGCTGCCGGAGCTCGCGCCTATCGTGCAACACCAGTTCGTGCAGAAGAGCCTCCAGCGGATCGAAGCACGGCTGGTCACCGCGCGCCCGCTCACGCGGCGGGAAGAGCGGGCCCTTCGCGCCTACATCCTCGCGAACCTGCCCTATCGATTCGAGCTCGACTTCACTTACTTCGACGAGCTCCCGAGAAACGACGCGGGCAAGTTCGAGGATTTCGTCTGCGAGGCGACGGGATGAGCCTCGGGGAGGGCCGCGTGACCCTGCCGACGGTTGACGAGCCCATCGCCTCGACCGCGGCGCTTGCCCTGCGGCTCGCTTCGACGCTGTGCCACAAGGATCCGGCCACCGGCGAGAGCTGCGCGTGGTACCACGGGCCGTGGCAATTGCTCAGGCTGCTCGGGCTCGTCATGACGCCCGCGCGGCACGCGGACTTCTACGGGGCGGCCCTGGAAACGGCGGTAGGCCGCCGGCGCGTTCCCCGCATCCTGATCTCGGGCGCGGCCGACTACTCCCTTCTCGGCCATGTGCTTGCGGCCCTGCGCGCCCGGAGCATCGAGCCCGAGATCACCGTGCTTGATCTGTGCGAAACACCGCTCGCGCTGAACCGCTGGTACGCGGAGCGTATGGCATATCCGATCACGATCTGCCACCGGGACATCTTCGAGTACGAAGTCGAGCGCCCCTTCGACATCATCTGCACGCATTCGTTCCTCGGTCGCTTTGACCAGAAGCAGCGCGGGAGATTGGTCGAGACGTGGCGCGAGCTGCTGTGCGTGGGTGGTGCGGTGGTCACGGCGAACCGCATTCAACCGGCCGCCACCGCGGAGCCGAAGCCCTTCTCTCCGGAGCAGGCCCGAGCCTTTCGTGACGCTGTCTCTCGTGGGGCCGAGGCGCTCCACCTCTCGACATCCATCGATCCTCGCGAGATCGTCCGCCAGGCCGACCTGTACACGACCCATCAGATCGTCCATCCCGTGCGTAGCCGGGAGGAGTTCGTGGGGCTTTTCGAGCAGTCGGGCTTCATCGTGGATCACATCTCCTGGTCCCCGATTGTCTCGGGCGCGCGTAGCGACGTGAGCGGCCCGGGAGTCCCGGGCACTTCCGAGTACGGGCGGATCATCGCGATCCGGCCCTGACCTCTAATCGACCCGAGCGCGCGGGGGCTGGGGCGGGCGGAGGAGGTCGGCCGCAGTATGGACGATGAGCGCTGAGAGGATCACCGCCCCGCCGATCAAGGAGTAGGCGCCGGGACGCTCGCCCACGGCGAGCCACACCCAGACCGGCCCCAAGACGCTCTCCAGCACGGCGATGAGGGAGGCCTCCGCCACCGGGATCAGTCGCGCCCCCGCGGTGAAGAGCAGGAGCCCGGCGCCGAGCTGGCCGATGCCGAACAGCGCGAGGAGCGCGAGATCGCCCGCGCCGGCCGTGGAGGGACGGGCCTGGCCGGCGGCGACCACGGCGGCGAGCGCGCCGGCCAGAGCGGCCGCCGCGGGCATGGGCACGGTCCGGTGCCAGCGCACGATCACGGTGGCCGCGGCAAAGGCGGTAGCGGTGCTGAGGGCGAACACGTCGCCGATGCGCGAGCCGGCGGCCGCCTCGCCCCACAGCATCACCACGGTGCCGAGGAGCGCCGCGCTCATGGCCACCCAGGTGCGCCCGCGGACCCGCTCGCCCAGGCAGAGCCAGCCCCCGAACCCCGCGATGAAGGGCGAGAGGCTCTGGATGACCAGCGTGTTCGCCACCGAGGTGTGCGCCAGGGCCATGATGAAGCACGTGGAAGCGGTGGCGAAGCAGGCCGCCATCAGCACGCCGGGCCAGCCCGTCTGGCGGACCACCGCGGCCAGCCGGCCGCGCTCGATGATCGCGACCGCGGCGGAGAGAAACGCGGCGCCGAACGCCGAGCGCCAGAAGACGGTGGTCCACGGGTCGGTCGTGATCAGACGGGAGAACAGGCCGCCACTGCTCCAGCAGAGCGCCGCCGCGGCGACCAGCCAGAAGCCGCGCCGGCGAGCGTTCCCGTGCGCGCCTTCGAGGGCCCGCGCGCTTCCGAAGCTTCGCTGATCCGGAGTCACGAAGGGGCGGTCAGGCTTGCTTGCCTTCGAGCTCCGCCCATCGATCGTAGAGCCGGGCGACCTCGGCACGGGCAGCCTCGAGAGCCGCGTAGCGCGTCTGGAGCGCGGCCGGATCGGAGGCGATGCCCGGGTCCTCCGCGGCCCCGCGGCACGCGGCCACCGCGGTCTCCGCGGCGAGGATGGCCTGCTCCATGCCCTCCCACTCCCGCTGCTCGAGGTAGCCCAGCCGCTTGGTCCGCGGGCGCTCCCGCGCGGGCAACTCGTCGGCCACGACGCGGGGCGCCGGCGCCTGCTGCGGGCGGGCCGCTTCCCACTGCGCGTAGTCCGCGTACGTCTGCGCGCCGCCCGCGCCGTCGAGGGCAAGAATCATGGTGGAGACCCGGTCGAGCATGTAACGGTCGTGGGTGACGAGCACGAGGCCGCCTTCGAATTCTGCGAGGCTGTCTTCCAGGACC